>NZ_JBSFNF010000016.1:0-175248 GCF_053586955.1 Nocardia sp. NPDC003726
GAGTCGGACACGACCTGCTGTGGGCCAACCCCGAGCAGATCATTCCCCGCTACCTCACCTTCGTCGGCAACCACGACCAGATCCACGCCTGACCCATACCCACCCGGACTACGCGGTCCTCGCCACTCGCGTCACCTGGCAGCGCGAGAACACCGCCACTCATCGCTGCGATTCACATCTTGCCGAGCTGTCTGCCGGTGTTCATCAAACGGATGATGCCGTCGAGCGGGGACGTCGAATCGCGCGTCTGCAACGGGTCGAGGCCACGTTCGACCCTCTACCGTTCGATGCTGCCGCAGCGCGTCAGTACGGTCTGATTGCGGCGGGCGTCATCGCCATGGGGCGCGAGCCACGGCGTCGGGAAGCCGACCTGATGATCGCGGCGGTGGCAGCCGCCAACCGGCTGCCACTGTTCACAACGAACCCGGATGACTTCCAGGGGACCGATGCCGTGCTCACCGTGGTACCAGTACCCCGTCCAGAGACGTAGCTCACCCCCGATCACGGGCACTGCGCACTCAGGCGAGTTGTTCGATCTTCGCGGCCACTTCCGCTCCGGTCAGCGGCTCTCGCGCGATGACGGCGATGGTGTCGTCGCCGGCGATGGTGCCGACGATGTACGGGAGGGCGGCGCGGTCGAGGGCGCTGGCCAGGTAGTGGGCCGCGCCGGGTGGGGTGCGCAGCACGGCGATGTTGCCGCTGGCGTCGGTGGAGACCAGTAGGTCGCCGAGCAGTTTGGACAGGCGGTCGGTGCCGCCGGTGACACCGCGGACGGGGCTGCCGTCCTCGGGGACCACGTAGACGCCGGCGCCGCCGTCGGCGGCGCGCAGTTTCACCGCGCCCAGTTCGTCCAGGTCGCGCGACAGCGTCGCCTGCGTGGTCTCGATGCCCTCGGCCGCCAGGAGCGCCGCCAGTTCGGTCTGGCTGCGGACGGCGTGCGCGGACAGTAGTTCGACGATGCGCGACTGCCGCCCGGCGCGGGTGCGCGCGATGGCGGGGCCGCTTCTGACCTCGGTCACGCCCCTCCCCCGAATCGTCGCTCCAGCAGCCAGACCAGCAACGCCTTCTGCGCGTGCAGGCGGTTCTCCGCCTCGTCCCACACCACGCTGTGCGGCCCGTCGAGCACCTCGTCGGTGACCTCTTCGCCGCGGTGCGCGGGCAGGCAGTGCAGCACCACCGCGTCCGGCTTGGCGTGGGCGAGCAGTTCGGCGTTGAGCTGGAACGGGCGGAACGGGCCCACCCGGTCCAGACCGTCGTTCTCCTGCCCCATGGACGTCCAGGTGTCGGTGACCAGCGCGTCGGCGCCCCACGCGGCGGCGACCGGGTCGCCGGTCACCGTGACGGTGGCGCCGGTCTCGGCGGCGCGTTTGCGCGCGGCCTCCACCACCCACGGCTGCGGCTCGAAACCGGCGGGCGCGGCGATGGTCACGTTCAGACCCGCCGTGACGCCGCCGAGCAGCAGCGAGTGCGCCATGTTGTTGGCGCCGTCGCCGAAGTAGGCCAGTTCGCGGCCGGTCAGCTCGCCCTTGTGCTCGGCGAGGGTTTGCAGGTCGGCCAGCACCTGGCAGGGGTGGAACTCGTCGGACAGCGCGTTGACCACCGGCACCGTCGCGGTGGCGGCCATCTCGTCGAGCCGGGACTGCTCGAAGGTGCGCCACACGATCGCGTCCACGTACCGCGACAGCACCCGCCCGGTGTCGCCGAGGGTCTCCTCCCGGCCCAATTGGGTGTCGCGACCGTCTACGACCACCGCGTGCCCGCCGAGCTGGGCGATGCCCATCTCGAAGGAGAACCGGGTGCGGGTGGAGTTCTTCTCGAAGATCACGCCGACGCCGCGCGGGCCCTCCAGCGGGCGCCGCGCGAACGGCGACTTCTTCAATTCGGCCGCGAGGGCGAGGATCTCGGCCTGCTCGGCCGGGCTGACGTCGTCGTCACGCAGGAAATGCCGTACCGAAGTCATTGTGCCGCAGCCCCTTTCGCGTCCGCGAGCGCCGCGTCGAGGATGCCGGGCAGATCGGCGACGAAATTGTCGGCTTGGGTCTCGGTGAGCACCAGCGGCGGCGCCAGCCGGATCACGTCGGGCTTGGCCGGGTTGACCAGATAGCCCGCCTCCCGCGCCCGCGTCTCGACCTGGGCGGACACGTCGTCGGTGAGCACGATGCCCAGCAGCAGGCCCGCACCGCGCACCCGATCGATCAGCGGGTGCTCGAGCAGTTCGATACCGTCGCTGAGCCGCTTGCCGACCGACTCGACGTGCGAGAGCAGATCGGTCTCGTCGATAGTGCGCAGCACCGCGAGCGCCGCCGCGGCGCACACCGGATTGCCGCCGAAGGTGGTGCCGTGCATGCCGGGGGTGAGCAGATCGGCCGCCCGGCCGGTGGCGAGCACCGCGCCGATCGGCAACCCGCCGCCGAGACCCTTGGCCAGGGTGATCACGTCCGGCACGATGCCGACGGCCTGGTGGGCGTAGAACTTCCCGGTGCGGCCGATGCCGGTCTGCACTTCGTCCAGCACCAGCAGCGCACCCTTGCGCGCGGTGATCTCCCGCGCCTTGGCCAGGTAGTCGAACGGCGGCACCACCACACCGCTCTCGCCCATCATCGGTTCGAGGAAGACCGCCGCGGTGTCCTCGTCCACCGCGGCATCCAGCGCCGCGGCGTCACCGTAGGGCACGTGCACGACGCCGGGCGGCATCGGCTCGAACGGGGTCCGCTTGGACGGCTGCCCGGTGAGGGCGAGCGCGCCCATGGTGCGGCCGTGGAACGCCTCCTCGCAGGCGACGATCTTGGGCCGCCCGGTGAGGCGGGCGATCTTGAACGCCGCCTCGACGGCCTCGGTGCCTGAGTTGCAGAAGAACGCTCGGCCCTCGCCGTCGCCGAAATGCGCGAGCAACCGCTCGGCCAGCTCGATGACCGGCTCGCTGGCATACAGATTCGACACGTGCCCGAGCGTGCCGAGCTGCTGGGTGACCGCCTCCAGGATCGCCGGATGGGCGTGGCCGAGGCTGTTGACCGCGATGCCGCCGAGGAAATCGACGTAGCGCTTGCCGTCCGCGTCGTAGACCACGGCCCCCGCGCCGCGGACCAGCGCGACCTTCGGCGTTCCGTAGTTGTTCATCAGCGCGGCGGACCACCGCTGCTGCAGTTCAGCTGTGCTCATTGTTTCGTTCCGTTCGATGCGCCGGACCCGTTCGAGACGACCGGGGCGGCCGTCACCATCGTTCCGATTCCTTCTCCGGTGAACAGTTCCAGCAGGACGGCGTGCGGGACCCGGCCGTCGATGACATGCGCGGTGGGCACCCCGGCCGTCACGGCGCGCAAGCAGGCTTCCATCTTGGGCACCATGCCCGCATCGAGACGCGGGAGCAACTCGGCCAGTGCCGTCGTATCGATGCTCGAGGTGAGCGACGACCGGTCCGGCCAGTTCGTGTACAGGCCCTCGACGTCGGTGAGCATCACCAGTTTCTCGGCGCCGATGCCCTCGGCGAGCGCGGCGGCTGCGGTGTCGGCGTTGATGTTGTGCACCACGCCCTCGGCGTCGGGCGCGATGGTCGACACCACGGGGATGCGGCCCGCGCCGATCAGGTCCAGCACGGCGTCCGGATTCACCTCGGTGACGTCGCCGACCAAGCCGATGTCGGTGGGTTCGCCGTCCACCTCCACGGTGCGGCGGGTGGCGGTGAACAGCCCGGCGTCCTCGCCGGAGATGCCGACCGCGTACGGGCCGTGCGAGTTGATCAGGCCGACGAGCTCGCGGCCGACCTGGCCGAACAGCACCATCCGCACCACGTCCATCACCTCGGGCGTGGTCACCCGGAAGCCGCCGCGGAATTCCCCTTGCAGGCCCAGCTTCTTCAGCATCGCGCTGATCTGCGGGCCGCCGCCGTGCACCACCACCGGGTGCACGCCGACCGTGCGCAGGAACGCCATGTCGGCGGCGAAGGCCTGCTTGAGGTCGTCATCGATCATGGCGTTACCGCCGTACTTCACGACGACGATCTTGTCCCGGAACTTCTGCAACCACGGCAGGGCGCCGGCCAGGACGTGCGCCTTGTCCAGCGCCGAAAGCGCGTGCAGCACCTCGCTGGTCATGAGCTGTAGGCCGAGTTCTCTTCGACGTAACCGTGCGAGAGGTCGGTGGTGCGGATGGTCGCTCGCGCGGAGCCGACGTTCAGGTCGATCAGCACCTCGATGTCGGCGCCGGACAGATCGACCTCGCGCGCGCCGGGCGCGCCGACGCCATCGATGCACACCGGTTTGCCGTTGAACGACACCGAGATCCGGTTCGGGTCCAGCGTCACCGGCGCCATGCCGACCGCCGCGAGCACCCGGCCCCAGTTCGGATCGGAGCCGAACAGCGCCGTCTTGACCAGGCTGTCGCGGGCGACGGTGCGCGCCGCGGCGACGGCCTCGTCCTCGGTGGCCGCGCCGGCGACGGTGACCAGCACCCGCTTGGTGACGCCCTCGGCGTCGGCCATCAGCTGCGCGGCCAGATCGTCGCAGACCGCGAGCACGGCGGCGTCCAGTTCCTCCTGGCTCGGGCTGACCTCGCTGGCGCCGTTGGCCAGCAGCAGCACGGTGTCGTTGGTGGAGCAAGAGCCGTCCACGTCGAGCCGGTCGAAGGTGCGCGCGGTGGCGTTGCGCAGCGCGTGGTCGAGCTGATCGGCGGTCACCGCCGCGTCGGTGGTGAGCACCACCAGCATGGTCGCCAGCGACGGGGCCAGCATGCCCGCGCCCTTCGCCATGCCGCCGACGTTCCACTTGTCGCGGTGGTGGAACGCCGCCTCCTTGGGCACGGTGTCGGTGGTCATGATGGCCCACGCGGCGTCCGAGCCGCCGGACAGGCCGCCGCCCATCTCGTGCACGATCTCGGTGACGGCGGGGATCAGCTTGTCCATCGGAAGCCGGTCGCCGATCAGGCCGGTGGAGCAGACCGCGATCTCCCCCGCCCCCGTCTCGGTGCCCCAATTGCTCAGCGCGGCGGCGAGTTCTTCGGCGGTCTTGTGCGTGTCCTGGAATCCGCCCGGACCGGTGCAGGCGTTGGCGCCGCCGGAGTTGAGGATCACCGCGCGCAGCCGCTTGCCGGTCAGCACCTGCTGCGACCACAGCACCGGAGCCGCCTTCACCTTGTTCCGGGTGAACACGCCCGCGGCCGGGTATTCCGGCCCCTCGTTGAACACCAGCGCCAGGTCGGGCTTGCCGCTGGCCTTGATGCCCGCGGCGATGCCGGCCGCGCGGAACCCGAGCGGCGCGGTCACGCCCTGGGTGCGGACCAGCTTGCCGCTGGCGATGTCGGTCGATGTCACGGTGCCACTCCTACGGTGGAAAGTCCTGCGGTCTCCTCTAGACCGAGGGCCAGGTTCATCGATTGCACCGCGGCGCCCGCGGTGCCCTTGGTCAAGTTGTCGATCGCGCCGATCACCACGAGCAGGCCCGCGTCGGCGTCGACGGCCACCTGCAGGGTGACCGCGTTGGAGCCGAGCACCGTACCGGTCTGCGGCAGCGCGCCTTCCGGCAGCAGATGCACGAAAGGCTCGTCGGCGTAGGCCTTTTCGTAGACCGCGCGCGCCTGGGCCGCGTCGACGCTGGTGGGGGCGGTGCAGGTGGCGAGGATGCCGCGCGGCATGGGCGCGAGGACCGGCGTGAACGACACCGTGACGTCCGTGCCGCCTGCCGCCGTGAGGTTCTGCGCGATCTCCGGCGTGTGCCGGTGCGCGCCCGCGATGCCGTAGGCCCGCGCCGAACCCATCACCTCCGAGCCCAGCAGACCGATGTCCGGCTTGCGGCCAGCACCCGAGGTGCCGCTCACCGCGACCACGTGCACGGTGGGCTCCACGATGCCCGCGGCCACGGCGGGAGCCAGTGCGAGGCTGGCGACGGTGGGATAGCAGCCCGGAACCGCGATCCGCGTCGCCGCGCGCAGCTTCTCCCGGCCGCCGGGCAGCTCCGGCAAACCATAGGGCCAGCTGCCCGCGTGCGGGCTGCCGTAGTATTTCTCCCAGGCCTGAGGGTCGGTGAGCCGGAAGTCGGCGCCGCAGTCGATGATCACGGTGGACTCGGGCAACTCGGCGGCGATGGCCGCGGACTGACCGTGGGGCAGCCCGAGGAAGACCACGTCGTGCCCGGCCAGTTCGGCGGCCGTGGTCGGCGCGAGCACCCGATCGGCCAGCGGCAGCAGATGCGGCTGCAACTCCCCCAGCGTGGTGCCCGCGTTGGAGCCCGCGGTCAGCGCCCCGATGACGAGGCGCCCGGTTCGGTAGGCCGGATGCCCCAGCAGCAGACGCAACACTTCGCCGCCCGCGTACCCGCTGGCACCGGCTACCGCGACCCGCACGACGGGCCCGCCCGAGGAATCAACCATGTGATGATTATGCATGACTATGCAAGCTCATTCACAGCCTGGTCGCCGGGCGCGGTCACGACCAGCAGATACCCGCCGCGTCGTCACCCGAAACGGCGGACTCGCTGTATCGGTCGCGCATGCTGCGCGGCGAGGGCCCGCCGCAGGTCAGCGCAGCAGGTCGGCGTCGATGCCGAGAGCGTCGGACAGCCCGGCCTCCCCCGAAGCCGTCACCCGGACGGCGCGTCCGCTGCCGACGCGCTCCAGCCACGCCAGCTCGATCATGCGGCGGCAGAGCTGCGCGCCCGCCGCGCCGCCCAGATGGACACGGCGTTCGGTCCAGTCCAGACACGGCCGGACGATCGCCCGCCGTGTGGCCCGCAGCGCCACCGGGTCGATGCCCATCGATTCGGTGAGCCAGGCAGAACCGGACTCGGTCAGCGCGAAGCCGTCCTCGGCGCGCAACAGGCCGCGCGCGGTCATGGCATCGGTGACCGCCACACCCAACCGGCCCGCGAGATGGTCGTAGCAGGTGCGGCCACGGGCCAGCGCGGCGGCGACGGTCGCGGTGCGCAGCCCGGTGACCGGGGCAACCTGCGGGCCGAGGTGGGCGACCATGGCCTCGAGCAGGTCCGCGACCTGCGGCCCGGCCAGCCGCACATAGCGGTGCCTGCCCTGCCGGTGCTCGACCACCAGCCCGCCGTCGCGCAGTCGGTCCAGGTGCTCGGTCGCGGTGGACGGCGCGACACCGGTGTGGCGCGCGAGCTCGCCCGCGGTCCAGGCGCGTCCGTCCACCAGCGCCAGGCAGATCCCGGCGCGGGTGCGGTCGGCGAGCAAAGCGGCCAGAGCCGCCAGTTCGGCTCCTCGGTCGGACATGACCTCATCATGGTCCGCCGACGTTTCGGCGGGCGCCGAAACGTCCCGTGGCTACGGTCGCGGCCATGACTTCGTCTTCGTCGCCGGCCAAATGCCGGATCTTCCGCGACCTGCATCACCGCGACCTTCCCCTCGTGCTGCCGAACGCCTGGGATTTCGCCTCGGCGGCACTGCTCGCCAACGAGGGTTTCCCGGCGATCGGCACCACCAGCCTGGGCGTGGCCGCCGCTGCCGGGCTCGCCGACGGGGCGGGAGCCACGAAGGCGGAGACGTTCGCCGCGGCCCGTCGCCTGGCGCGGCTGCCCATCCCGGTCACCGTCGACATCGAGGGCGGGTTCGACGAGCGGTCCGAGGCGGTCGCCGATCTCGCCGCGCAACTCGCCGCCTGCGGGATCGCGGGCGTCAATCTCGAGGACAGCCGTGCCGGTTCCGCGCTGGCCGACCCGCAGCGCCAAGCCGCGCTGATCGGCGCGATCAAGGACCGCACCCCGGAGCTGTTCGTCAACGCCCGCGTCGACACTTACTGGCTCGGTCTCGAGCACGGCTCCACGCACGAGCGCGTGCGACGGTACGCCGCGGCCGGGGCCGACGGCGTCTTCGTGCCCGGCCTGACGGACCCGGCGCGCATCGAGCGGGTCGTGGCGGCCACCGAGTTGCCGGTCAACGTCCTCTACTCGGCCGGCGGCCCCGGCGTCGCGGCACTGGCCGACCTGGGTGTGCGCCGGATCAGCACCGGGTCGCTGCTCTACCGTGCGGCGCTGTCGGCCGCCGTGGACGTCGCCCGGGCCGTGCGGAACGACGCGCCCGTCGCGCCGGGCATCATCGGCTATTCCGACGTCCAACGTCTTCTGCCCGCGCCTATCCGCTCCTGACCACCCCGGAAATCACCGGAGGAATTTCCCGTGCCGCTGTCGATTCACCGCCGGCCCGTTCGTGTAGGTGGTGAGACCGGCGCCGCGCCGGTCGCGGAAGGAGCGGAGATGAGCAGGATCATCGCGGTGGAGCACCTGACCTTGGACGGCGTCATGCAGGCGCCGGGCCGGGCGGACGAGGACACCAGGGACGGATTCCCCCACGGCGGCTGGGCGCACCGGCACGCCGACCCGGAGCAGGCGCAGGTCATGGGCAGGCACATGGCGGCCAATCGGGGCGCGCTGCTGCTCGGCAGGCGCACCTATGAGGATTTCGCGGGATACTGGCCGCGGCAGACCGGCGATCCGATGGCCGAAGCGCTGGACAAGACCGAGAAGATCGTCGCATCCCGTACCGGCAGCGGGCCGCTGGCCTGGCAGAACTCGACCTGGCTCGGCGGCGACGCGGCGACGGCGGTGCCGGAATTGCGGCGACGACAGCCGGACCGGAACCTGGTGGTGCTCGGCAGCGGCGAGCTGGTGCGCTCGCTGCTGCGCCACGATCTGATCGACGAGTACCTCTTGCTGATCCACCCACTGGTGCTCGGCACCGGCCGCCGCCTGTTCGACGGGGTGGAGCCGGTCGGCCTGCGGTCGGTCGAGACCGTGGTGACCGGTACCGGTGTGGTCATCACCACCTACCGGCGCGATGGAGAAAGGACGACGCGGTGAAGCACTACCTGCTCAGCATCTACCAGCCCGACGAAGGCGTACCGGACGACCTCGACGAGATCATGCGGGATCTCGCGGCGCTGAACGACGAGATGCGCGCGGCCGGAGCCTGGGTGTTCGCCGCGGGCCTGCACGCGCCGAGCACCGCCACCGTGCTGCGCGCCGAAGGCGACGACCTGCTGATCACCGACGGCCCGTACGTCGAGGGCAAGGAGCACATCGGCGGGTTCACCGTCATCCGCGCCGCCGACCTGGACGAGGCGCTGGAGTGGGGCCGCAGGCTCGCCGCGGTGGTCACCCTGCCGATCGAGGTCCGTCCGATCCAAGACGCGTAGATGAGCGAGCCGGTGACCGGACGCGCGATCGAAGCGGTGTTCGCCGAGCACTACGGCCGTGCGGTCGCGAGCCTGGTCCGCGTCTTCGGCGACATCGGCGTCGTTGAGGACGCGGTGCAGGACGCGTTCACCGCCGCCGTCCAGCGCTGGCCCGCCGACGGTCTGCCGCCGAGCCCGCCCGGCTGGATCATCACCACCGCGCGCAACCGGGCGATCGACCGCCTGCGCCGTGAGGCCTCTCGCGCGGACCGGCACGCGCAAGCGGCGCTCCTGCACGCCCAGGACGAACCGGAGCAGCCCGTGAGCGCCGTGCGCGACGACCGTCTCCGGTTGATCTTCACCTGCTGCCACCCGGCGCTCGCACAGCAGGCGCAGGTGGCACTGACCCTCCGATTGCTCGGCGGGCTCGGCACCGCCGAAATCGCCCGCGTCTTCTTGGTCCCGGAAAAGACCATGGCGCAGCGCTTGACGCGCGCCAAAGGCAAGATCCGCGACGGCCGCATTCCCTACCGGGTGCCCGCCGACGCCGAGCTGCCCGCCCGGCTGCGCGCGGTGCTGGCCGTGGTGTACCTGATCTTCACCGAGGGGCACACGGCCTCGTCCGGCGCGCGGCTGATCCGGGCCGGCTTGTGTGCCGAGGCGATCCGGCTCGGTCGCTTACTGGCGGAACTGATGCCGGACGAACCCGAGGTGACCGGCTTGCTCGCGCTCATGTTGCTGAGCGAGTCGCGCCGGGCCGCCCGCACGGGTGCCGACGGCTCTTTCGTCCCGCTCGCGGAACAGGATCGCGGCCGGTGGGACCGCGGCCTCATCGCCGAAGGGCACGCGCTCGTCCGGCAGTGCCTGCGCCGCGACCGGCCGGGGCCGTATCAGGTGCAGGCGGCGATCAACGCGGTGCACGCCGACGCGCCCACCGCAGCGGCCACCGACTGGACCCAGATCCTGCGGCTCTACGACCAACTCGCCGCGCTGACGCCGAGTCCGGTCGTCGCACTCAACCGCGCGGTGGCGGTCGCCGAAGTGCACGGCCCGGCGACGGCGTTGGCGCTGGTGGACGCCCTGCCGCTGGCTGGCTACCACTTGTTCCACGCCATTCGCGCCGACCTGCTGGCCCGGTTGGGGCGCACCGAGGAAGCCGTCGCAGCCTACGACGCCGCCATCGCGCGCACCGAGAACGCCGCCGAACGGGATTTCCTGACCCGGCGCCGCGCCGGACTCGGCGAACGGAAGCCGTGCCGCGGCGAGTGACGACACGGCAGCGAGGAGATCGTCGCCGTGCCGCCGGAGGGGCCGGGTCAGTGCTTGCGGACCACGCGCTCGCCCTCGCCCGGCTTCCAGATGGTGATGTCGAGGTGGTCGCCCGCGACCTCCACCGTGGACGCTCCGGTCAGATCGGCGACGTAGAAGTGGTCGAACTCCCGGCCCCTGATGTCGAAGCCGGTCTCGTCGAACAGGTGCTGGGCGAAGCGGACGTGCACGTCACGGTCGGGAAGGTCGACGACGGCGCCGAAGAGTTTGGCGTCGCCGTCGGACACGTTCGTGTCCACCGTGGCGGTGTGCAGGCAGAAACGCGGATCGCGGGCCAGATCGCGGAACTTGGTCGTGCCCGGCATCCCCGCGATCACCAGCGACCCCTCGAAGACGCGCGGCTCGATCGGACTGATCCGCGGCGATCCGTCGGAACGGATGGTGCCGAGCATGCAGAGATTGCCCGCCGCGCGGTGCCTGCGCACGAAGATCTCGGCGATGTGCGGCGCTTCGTCGGTGAATCGGCTCCAAGTGGTCATGGCGAGGACGGTACGGCCCGAACCTGACATCTTCTGTCCACGTTTCCGGCTAGTGTCGCCTGCGTGCGGGCGAGTCGATTGGTGCAACTGCTGTTGCTGTTGCAGACCAGGGGCGGGCTCACCGCGCCCGAACTGGCCAGGGAACTGGAGGTGTCGGTGCGCACCGTCTATCGCGATGTCGAGGCCCTCTCGGCGGCTGGTGTCCCGGTCTACACCGAGCCGGGCCGGGCCGGCGGTGTGCGCTTGGTGGACGGCTTCCGCACCCGCCTGACCGGCCTCACCACCGACGAGGCCGACGCGGTGCTGCTGACCGGTCTGCCCGGCGCCGCCGCCGATCTCGGGCTGGGCACCGTGCTGGCCACCGCGCAGTTGAAGGTGCTCGCCGCGCTGCCGCCGGAACTGCGCGGGCGGGCGACGCGCATCGCCGAGCGGGTGCTCGTCGACGTACCGGGCTGGTTCCACCAGCCGGACGAGACGCCGATGCTCGCGACCATCGCCGACGCGCTCTGGCACGACCGCAGGCTACTGGTGCGCTACCGCCGCACCGACAAGGTGGTCGAGCGCGTACTCGACCCACTCGGTCTGGTGCTCAAGGCGGGCACCTGGTACCTGGTCGCGCGCAGCGGGAGCACACCGCGCTCCTACCGGGTCGGCCGGATCGTCGCCGCCGAACCGACCGGCGAAACCTTCACCCGCCCAGTGGGATTCGATCTAAGAGCGCATTGGTCCGAAGCCGCCGACGACTTCGCGCGCTCGATGCTGCGGGTGCGGGCGCGCTGCCGGATCGCCGCCACCCACCTGCGATTGCTGCGGCTGACGAACGATCCGGCGGCGGTCGCCGAGGCACTGGCCTCGGCCGGACCGCCCGATGCCGAGGGGTGGGTCGAGGTGGTCGTTCCGTCGGAGTCCTACGACGTGCTCGCCCACGGCCTGCTGCCGCTCGGCGAGCACGTCGAGGTGCTGGAACCACCCGAGCTGCGCGCGCGGCTCGCGGCGACCGCCGCCGCCATGCACGCGCGCTACTCCCGGAAGTAGATCACCGTAGGAGGCGGGGCGCCCGTCAGCGCAGTGTGCGGAAGAACTCGCGCACGTCCGCGATCAGCAGGTCCGGCGCCTCCATCGCCGCGAAATGCCCACCGCGGTCGAACTCGGTCCACCGGACGATGTCGTGCGCGTCTTCGGCGAGTTTGCGGACGGACATGTCGCCGGGGAAGATCGCCGCCGCGGTCGGCACATCGGACTTCCGCATCGGCGCGCCCCATACCGCGGATTCGCTGTAGAGCCGCAGCGAGGAGGCGAAGGTTCCGGTGAACCAGTACAGGCTGACGTTGGTCAGCAGCGCGTCCCGGCCCACCGCGTCGTCGGGCAACTCGATCGCCGGGTTGGTGTACTGCCGGAACAGGTCGGCGATCCAAGCCAGCAGCCCGGCGGGTGAGTCCTGGATGCCGATCGCCAGCGTCTGCGGGCGGTTCGCCTGCACGGTTGCGTAGTCGTAGCGGGCATAGCTGTCCGGACCGGTCATCGTGTCCAGCTTCGCCTGATCCGCCGCGGACCATTCCGCCTGAGCCAGGTCTTCGTCCGTGGCGCCGGAGTTTTCGGCGTCGCCGTCCCAGGATGGAATCGTGATCGGGCCGTTCACGTGCAGGCCCACCAAGTGCTCGCGGTCGATATGGCCGAGGTGAGCGGCGACGAAATACCCCGCGTCGCCGCCCTGGACGCCGTATCGGTCGTAGCCCAGACGCGCCATGAGTGCCGCGACCACCTCCGCGAACCGCTCGGTCGAGCCCGCGCCAGGCTCGGGCGAGACCCCGGAGAACGCGAAACCCGGCAGCGAGGGAACAACCAGGTGGAACGCGTCGGCCGGATCGCCGCCGTGCGCGCGGGGATCGCTCAGCGGTCCGAGCACCTTCGAGAACTCGGTGAACGACGCGGGCCAGCCGTGACCGAGCACCAGCGGCAGCGCATCCGGTTCCGGCGAGCGGACGTGCAGGAAATGCACCTGTTGTCCAGCGATGCCGGTGACGAACTGCGGCAGCTCGTTCAGCTCCGCTTCCACGGCGTGCCAGTCGAATTCGCTACGCCAGTATTCGGCCAGCGGTCGCAAGTAGGACACGCGCATGCCCTTGCTCCATCCGGCGCCGGGCAGGTCGCTCGGCCACATGGTATCGGCGAGGCGCCTGTGCAGATCATCGATCCGCTCCTGCGGGATGTCGATGCGGAAAGGACGAATGTCGTGTTCGGTTGTCATAGCGGCCACCGTAGGAAGCGCTTAGGACGGGATCGTTCCTAACTTCCGGGCATGCTGGCGGACATGCTGGAAACGTCGGCCCGCCTGCTTCAACTGCTGACTCTGCTGCAAACCCGTCCGGACCGGACGGGTGCCGAACTCGCCGAACGGCTCGGCGTCACCGGGCGCACGGTGCGCCGGGACATCGATCGGCTGCGTGAACTCGGTTATCCGATCCATGCCGTCCGCGGCGCCGCGGGGTACCGACTCGGCGCGGGAGCAGCGCTGCCGCCGCTGTTGCTCGACGACGACGAAGCGGTGGCGGTGGCGGTCGGGCTTCGTGGCGGCACCGTGACCGGGTTGGAGGAGGCGTCGCTGCGCGCGCTCACCAAATTGGAGCAGGTGCTGCCGCCGCGCCTGCGGCACCGGGTCCGCACCCTGCGCGGCGCGACCCTGCGAGTCGACGGGCCCGCCTCGGAGATCCAGCCGGACACGCTCATGGCCATCGCCGAAACGTGCCAGCGCCACGAACGGCTCCGGTTCGACTATCGCGTCCACAGCGGCGCCCTCGGCCCGCGCACCGTCGAGCCGCACACCCTCGTGCACTTCAGCAGGCATTGGTACCTGGTCGCCTGGGATGTCGACCGCGCCGACTGGCGCACGTTCCGGGTGGACCGGATGACCCCGCGGATTCCGACCGGGCCGCGCTTCACGCCCCGGGAGCCGCCGGAAGGCGATGTCCTGGCATATCTTTCGATGCGGCTGTCGGCCCACTCGTGGCCGTATCAGGCGACGGTGCTGCTGCACCGATCGGCCGACGACGCCGCCGGACGCGTCTGGCCCGGTGCGGGCGTCGTGGAAGCCGTCGACGAGCACAGCTGCCGCCTGCACGTCGGCAGCGAGACGCCCGAACAACTGGTCTGGATGATCACCTCGGTCGATCTCGACTTCACCGTGCTCGCCGGCCCACCGGAACTCCTCGACGCGCTCCGCGCCCAGGCCGCCCGCTGCGAGCGCGCGGTACGCGACTTCGCACCGTAGCGAGCTAGCAGCGCCAATCCAGGACCGGCGCGAACGACCTGAGTTGCACCGAGTCGGGGGTCGCCCGCAGCACCGCGTCCCGTACCGCGACCAAGGGCGGGAACGACAGCTGCGCCACCGTGCCGATCCGGCGCGAGCGGGACGCGATCATCCGGGTGCGCGGCCTGCGTTCGCGGTCGTATGCGCTCAGGTCACCGCCACCGCTGGTCGCCACCTCGGCCAGCACGACGGCGTCCTCCAGCGCCTGGCAGGCGCCCTGCCCGAGGTTGGGCATCATCGCGTGCGCCGCGTCGCCGACCAGCGCGATCCGGCCGGTCACGAAGGTTTTCAGCGCGGGCAGATCGTAGAGGTCGTGCCGCAGCACCTCGGTGTCCTCGGCCGCGGCGAGCAGGGCGGGGATCGGCTCGTGCCATCCCCCGAACCGCGCGCGCAGTTCGGCAGCCCCGCCCGCCGCACCCGCGGGCACGTTCGCGGTGGCGTAGCAGTAGACCCGTCCGTCCGCGAGCGGCGCGTAGCCGAAACGCTCACCGCGGCCCCAACTTTCACCCATATCGGTGACCGGATCATGGGGCGTGACGACCACACGCCAGGCGGTGTAACCGCCGTAGCGGGGCCGTATCTCACCGCACACGGCGCGACGCACCGCGCTCCGAATGCCGTCGGCGCCGACGACCACGTCCCCGCTGGATGTCCCGGCCGAGTGCACCACCGTGCCGCCGGCCTGCGCTTCGGTCACGGTCACACCGGTGCGCACTGCCTCCGCCGGGATGGCGGACCGCAGGATGTCCACCAGGTCGGCGCGGTGCAGCATGATCGGGCTGCCGTAGGTGGCGCGGAGCTTCTCGGCGTCGATCCCGGCCAGCCGGCGTCCCGCGCGGTCGCGAATGGCCGCAGCGCCCTCCTCGACGGCCCGAGCGCGCACCCGGTCGCCGAGGCCGAGCGCGTCGAGAGCGCGAAGAGCGTTGGGCCACAGGGACAATCCCGCGCCGACCGCGGCGATCTCGGCGGCCCGCTCCAGCACTTCGACGCGCCAGCCCTGCCGCAGGAAAGCCACCGCGGTCGCCAGACCACCGATGCCACCGCCCACGATGACCGCCTCGGACATCGCTTCCCCTTTCTCCGGACCGCTCGGCGAGCAGCTCACCCGAACGCTACTACCGATGTAGTGTCGTGGCGCCGTACTGTAACCCATATCACTACTGCTGTAGTATCACTGGATGTCCAGCAAGCGCGAACTCGTCTTGGACGCCGCGATCGACCTGCTCGGCTCCCGCGGCATCCGCGCCGTGACCCACCGCGCGGTCGACGAGGTCGCGGGCATGCCCGCCGGATCGGCGTCCAATTACTTCCGCACCCGTGCGGCGCTGCTGGCCGGCATCGCCGAGCGCCTCGAGGCACGCGACTACGCGGATTGGGAGGCGCTCACCCGGCAACCGGGCCCCGGCACCGTCGAAGAACTCATCGACGGCACGGCCGCTTACGTCGTCCACGCGGTGCGGACCGACCGCACGCGGACACTGGCGCGCTACGCGCTGTTCCTGGAAGCACAGACCTCGCCCGCATTGCACGAGACGGTGCGACGCGGCCACCGCAGGCTGGGCGAATGGGCCGCGAGCCTGCTGGCGAGCGTCGGCGGGGATCGGGCGACGACACAGATCTTGGTAGGCCAGCTCGAGGGCATCATTTTGCACCAATTGGTCGATCCGACACCGGATTTCGATCCGCGCCCCGTGCTGGACCGGTTGGTGCGCGCACTCATCGCTTCGAACGACTAGCGCCGTGGTCGCGCGTGCGATCAGCGTCACCCGATCCGTGGCGATGGGCGCGGCGCCGCTCGTCAGAAGAACGTGTGCAGCAGATCCACCACTCGCGGCGTGGGAGCGTCGGCGTCATCGATCACCGGGATGAGCCGCCATTTGTCGAAGGCGGTGCACGGATGGGACAGACCGAGCCGCACGACCGCGCCGATGGGCAACTCGGTGGCCGAGCCGCCCGGCAGGCGGAGGAAGGCGTGCTGGTCGTTGAGCGCCGAGACCGTCGCGTCCGCGTCGAGCACACCGCCTCCAGATCCAGCGATGCGTTGCGGAATCGGCATCCCTTCGTCGAAAGGGAGATCGCGTTTGCCCGCGTCCAGCAGAGCGAGGCCGGGTTCCGGGCGCGAGAGGGTACGGGCCCAGCCGTGCATCGCCGAACGCAGCGGCCGCGCAGACCCTGGACCCGCCAGCGGTGACGTGCTCGCGTAGAAGCCGTCGTCGTGGATGACATACGCGCCCGAGCGCAGCACGACCGTCGTCGCCACGCCCCGGCCGCCCTGCTCGTCGGACAGCGGGGCGAGGTATTCGAGCGCGAGTTCCGGGTAGGCGCTGCCGCCCGCGGTGACGACGGCCGGACCGCGATATCGCCCGGCCGCGGCGAGTTCCCGGTGCAGCCGGGCGAGTTCGCCGAGGTAGTCGCGCACCGCGCGGATGCCGGTCGCGGTGCGGTCGTGCGCGAGGGCACCCTCGTAGCCGCCCACACCGGCGAGCGTCAGCCGCGACGCCCCCTCGATCGCGCGCGCCACCGCATGCGCCTGTTCCACCGTGCGCGCGCCGGTTCTGCCGTGCGGGCCACCGAGTTCCACGAGCACCCGGATCCGCGGCGCCTCCGGTGCGCCGCGCAGATGCGCGTCCATCAGCGCGACCGTTTCGACGCTGTCGGCCCAGCAGTAGAACTCGAAAGACGAATCGCGCGCCGATTCCGCCGCGACCCACCGCAATCCGACCGGATCGACCAGCGCGTTGGCCAGCAGCACCCGCGCGACACCGAAGGACCGCGCCACTTGCGTCTGCCAGACGGTGGCCAGAGTGATGCCCCATGACCCTGCGGCCAGCTGATCCGCCCACACCTGCGGCGCCATCGTGGTCTTGCCGTGCGGCGCCAGCCGCACGCCTGCCGCGCGCACCCACTCGGCCATCACCGCGATGTTCTCGGCCAGGGCAGCGCGGTCGACGGTGAGCACCGGCGTCTCCAACTGGTCGAGCACCGGCGCGGCGGCGCGGATCTCCCGCACGGTCCGGCCCCAGAACGCGGGTGGCATGCCCTTGTGCTCGGGACCGATCCTGCGGTCCGCCAGCGCCGCCACGGCTGCTTCGTCGATCGACACGACGTTCTTCCTACCCGACCGCGCCCCTCGGGCGGCTAACCCGAGTTGCGCAGGGCGGTGGCCAGGCCGTTCATGGTGAGCAGGATGCCGCGTTTGACCAGTTCGGAATCGTCCCCGGCGCGCAGCCTGCGCAGCAGTTCCACCTGCATCTGGTTCAGCGGCTCCAGGTAGGGGAAGCGGTTGTGGATGGACTCGGCCAGCGACGGGTTGTCGGCCAGCAGGTGGTCGTTGCCGGTGATCGCGGCGTGCATGCGGACGGTTCTGGCGTGTTCGTCGCGGATCATGCCGAAGATGTGCTCCCGCAGGGCCACATCCTCCACGAGTTCGGCGTAGCGGGCGGCGATGTCCAGATCGCTCTTGGCCATCACCTGCGCCAGGTTGGACAGCACCGTGCGGAAGAACGGCCAGCGGCGGTACAGATCGGCCAAGGTCGCCAGCCGCTCCGGGTCGCCGCCGATCCACTCCTCCAGCGCGGCGCCGGTGCCGTACCAGCCCGGCAGCATCACCCGCGACTGGCTCCACGACATCACCCAGGGGATGGCGCGCAGGTCCGCGACCGAATTCGTCGGCTTGCGAGAGGCGGGTCTGCTGCCGATGTTCAGATCACCCACTTCGGCGACCGGCGTCGACTGCCGGAAGTATTCGACGAATCCGGGGGTCTCGTGCACCAGCCGCGCGTACGCGGCGCGGGCGCGGGCGGCCAGGTCGTCCATGATGCCGTAGGACGGCTCGGCGTCGGCGCCCAGGCCCTCCACGTCCAGCAGCGTCGACTCCAAGGTGCCCGCGATCAGCGACTCCAGATTGCGGTGCGCCGCACCGGGTTCGGCGTACTTCGCGGCGATCACCTCGCCCTGCTCGGTGAGCCGCAGCGAGCCGCGCACCGCCCCGGCGGGCTGGGCGAGGATCGCGTCGTAGCTGCGGCCGCCGCCGCGACCGACGGTGCCGCCGCGGCCGTGGAACAGCCGCAACCGGCTGCCGGTCTTGCGGGCGACCTCGACCAGATCCAACTCGGCCCGGTACAGCGCCCAGTTCGCCGCCAGATATCCGCCGTCCTTGTTGGAGTCGGAGTAGCCGAGCATCACTTCTTGGCGCATTCCCCGCGCGGCCACCAGATCGCGATAGACCGGCACCTCCAGCGCCGCCGACAGTGTGGCCGCGCCAGCGCCGAGGTCCTCGATGGTCTCGAACAGCGGGACGATGCCCACCGGGCAGCTCGGCGGCCCGTCCGGCTCCCCCGGGTCTAGCAGTCCGCCTTCCTTCAGCAACAGGGCGGCCTCGAGCAGATCGCTGACCGACGTGCACATGCTGATGATGTAGTTCGGCACGGCCTCCGGGCCGAGGGTGTCCACCACCTCGCGGGCGGCGCTGACGATGCCGAGTTCCTTGTCGGCCAGTTCGCTCAACCGGGCGTGCGGGCCGAGCAGCGGGCGGCGGGTGCGCAGTTCGGCGGCGAGCAGTTCCACCCGATCCGGCTCCGGCAGGCTCGCGTAGTCGGCATGCACCCCCGCCCAGGCCAGCAGTTCGGCGACGACCTGTTCGTGCACCTCGGAGTTCTGGCGCAGATCCAGGCTCTGCAAATGGAAGCCGAACGTCTCCACGGCGTGCCGCAGCGCGGCGAGCCGGTCGTCGGCGAGCAGGCCGTCGCCGCTGCGCCGCAGCGAGGCATCGATCGCGTCGAGGTCGTCCAGCACGGCCTGCGGAGCCGGGTAGGGCCGCGCCCCTTCGTCCAGTCCGTTCGGCGGCGCCTCCCCGAGCGCGGCCAGCGCGGTGGCGGTCAGCCTGGCCCGGATGTGGTGCAGCGCACGGCGATACGGCTCGTCGGCGTGCGTGGCCGGATCGGGGTAACCGCTCTCGGCGAGCGCGGCGACCTCGGGCGTCACGGCCACCAGCCGGGCCGACAACGACAGTGTCTTCTCCAGTTCCACCAGGTCGCGCAGGTAGCGCTCGAACGCGACACCCGCGGCGCGGTAGGCGGCCTGCCGCACCACCTCGGCCGTGACGAACGGGTTGCCGTCGCGGTCGCCGCCGATCCAGGAGCCGGGACGCAGCATCGGGCGCGGCAGCAGCTCGACTCCCGGCCAGCGGGAGCGCAGCGCGGCGCGCACCTCGGCGTTGATCGCCGGGATCACGTCGAACAGGGTCAGGTCGTAGTAGCGCAGACCCACCGAGATCTCGTCCTGGATACGCAGGCGGGCCAGGCGGATGAGCGCGGTACGCCACAGGCTCAGCACCTGGCGGCGGATGCGCCGCTCCAGATCGGCCCGCTCGCGCTCGTTCTCGGCGTAGCGCTGGCGCAGGCGCATCAACTCGGTGATCCGGGCCTGCGCGTCGAAGACGGTGCGGCGGCGCGTCTCGGTCGGGTGCGCGGTGATCACCGGCGACACCAGCGCGTCCGACAGCAGGTCCGCGACGCGGGTTCCGTCCAGCGCCGCGGCGTCCAGCTTGCGGTAGGTGGCCGCCAGCGACGAGTCCTGCGGCGGTTCGCCCGCCGTCTCGTGCGCGACGCGGCGGCGGTCGCGCTGGATGTCCTCGGCCAGATTGGCCAGCAGCACGAAGTAGCTGAAGGCGCGGATGAGCGGAAGGGCCACCGCGATGTCCACGCCGTCCAGCATCTGCGCGACGGCGCTGCGCCCGACCTCCTCGCGACGCACCCGGAACGCCTCGATGCGCACCCGTTCGATGAGGTCGAAGACCTCCGGCCCCTCGTGGTCGCGAATGGTGTCACCGAGCACGCCACCGAGAAACCGGATGTCGTCGCGCAGCGGCCGGATGGCGTCCTGCTGGGTCTCGCTCATCGTTTCACCCATGATCAGACAGTATTGCCCTCCGGCCCGCCGGGGAATGCGACGCGGCCCACACCGGCCGCGCCCGGCTCAGCCGGGCAGTTCGGAGAAGCGCAGGTGGTTGCCCCACGGGTCGCGGAATCCGCAGTCACGGACGCCGTACGGCTGCGTGATCGGCTCCTGCGTCACCTCGACGCCTGCGTCGCGCAGCCGGGCGAACGTGGCGTCGACGGCATCGGTGGTGAAGATCAACGTGCCCTGCGCGCCGCTGGCCAGCCGCGCCCGCGCGGCGGCACCGGCCGCCTCGTCCGGCACCATCTCGGGGGTCTCCAGGATGAACTCGATGCCGGGCTGCTTCGCCGGGCCGACGGTCAGCCAGCGGCCCCCGGCGAACGGCAGGTCCGCACGCACTTCGAGGCCGATGACGTCACGGTAGAACTCCAGGGCCTTGTCCTGGTCGGCGACCAGCACGCCGATGTGGGTGAGGGCGAGGTCCGCGCCGTTGCTCATGATGATGCTCCTTTTCTTCGTCAGGGCCGGGCGACAGTACAGACGAGGCGCGCGCGGCGAATTCATCGGCGCTCGGCGCACTGCCGCCATCCGTCGCGCGGGTCGGCGACGAACGCCGCATCCGGCGAGGTGACGCGCGCGCGCCTTCCGGCGGGTGCGCGCCAGGGCACGGCACCGGCCGACGACTCAGCCCGCGTCCAGGGCCGTGAGGTGATCCGCTCGGTGCGACAGCACCTGTTCGAGCAGCGAGACCAGTACCTCCTTGACCGAATCACGTTGCCTGGCATCGCATTCCAGCACCGGGATCCAGTCGTCGAGTTCGAGCGCCTCGCGCACCTCGGCGAGGTCGAAGCGGGTGCCGCCGTCGAAGCGGTTGACCGCGACGACGAAAGGCGTGCCGCGCCCTTCGAAGTAGTCCAGCACCGGGTAGCAGTCGTCGACGCGGCCGGTGTCCACCACGATCACCGCGCCGAGCGCACCGTCGACCAAGTCGTCCCACAGGAAGACGAAACGGTCCTGGCCCGGCGTGCCGAACAGGTACAGCTGCAGCGAGCTGTCCAGGGTGATGCGCCCGAAATCCAGGGCGACGGTGGTCTGCGTCTTGTCGACCCGATGTCCCGCGTCGTCCACGCCGACGGCCATCTCGGTCATCGCCGCCTCGGTCACCAGCGGCTCGATTTCGGAGATGGCTCCGATGAACGTCGTCTTCCCTACCCCGAAACCGCCGCTGACCACGATTTTCACCGAGGACGGCATGGTCGGGGTTCGCATGTCAGAGTGCCCGGACAAGGTCCCTGATCCTCTCGATGGCGGCGGCGGTGAGCTGGTCGGCGGAGCGCACGGAGACGTACCCGGTGGCGGCGAGATCGCTGACCACGACCTTGGCGACGCCGATCGGGACGCCGAGCGCGACGCCGATCTCGGCGATGGAATGCGGCCGCTGGCACAGCCGCACGAGAGTGCGCTGCTCGAAGCGCAGCGGCGCGGACAGCGCGGCCGGATCGGCCCACACCATCGTCTCGATGCGCAGTCCGTCCAGCAGCGGTGTGGTGCGCCCGGCGGTGACCACGAAGGGGCGCACGAAACGGTCTGCTCCGAAAGCGGGCTCGTGTCTCATCGCCGCAGCGACCCGCGCAGTTCGGCGATGAGCGCGGGGTCGAGCAGCGCGCCCGCGCGCTCGGCGAGCACCGCCATCTCGTAGCCGACCAGGCCGACGTCGCAACCGCTGTCGGCGATCACGCCCAGACAGCTGCCGTCCCCCATGGCGGAGACCAGCAGGAACCCGCGTTTCATCTCGATCATGATCAGCTTCAGGCCGTCGAAGGAGTAACTGCGCGAGGCGCTGCGGGCCAGCCCGGCCAGCCCGGACACCATCGCGGCGAGCCGGTCGGCGGAGGCGCGGTCCAAGCCGTCGGACATGGCGATGAGCAGGCCGTCGGAGGACACCGCGACCGCCTCGCGCACACCGTCGGTCGCGCGAACGAAGTTGGCCAGCATCCAATTGAACGTGTGCGGGTCGGCGCTCGATATGGGGGTGGTCACCGGATCTCCTCTGTCATGGTCGCGGGCTGGAATTCGGACGCCGCGGCGGCGGCGTGGATGCGGTCGTTCCGCGCGGGAGCGGCGTGTCGTGCGGGCGCGCCGCGCTGATGTCCCGCCCGGAAGGCGGACAGCATGCCGCGGATCTCCTCGGGCGAGCGCTCGACCACGGGCGCCTGCTCCGGCCGGGGCTCCGCGTCGGGCCGCACGCGAGCCGACGCTGCCCGGGCCTTCTTGTTTCGTTTCACCAAGCCGTTCTTGGTGTGCCGCGCCGCGGGTTGGTCCGGCGCCGGATCGGATCGTCCTCCCGCGCGGCGGGATTCGACGAGTCCTGCGCTCGCCGCCGGCCCGGATCGCGACACGACGAGCTGGGTGTAGGGCGCCGATCCGGCGATCGGCCCATCAGCCCCGGCGATCGGCCCGTCAGCCGCGGTGGTCCGCCCGTCAGCCCCGGTGGTCCGCCCATCAGCCCCGGTGGTCCGCCCATCAGCCCCGGTGGTCCGCCCGTCAGCCGCGGTGGTCCGCCCATCAGCCCCGGCGATCGGCCCGTCAGCCGCGGTGGTCCGCCCATCAGCCCCGGCGGTCCGCCCGTCAGCCGCGGCGGTCCACCCATCAGCCCCGGCGATCGACCCATCAGCCGCGGTGGCCGCAGTGGCCGACGCGGTGGCCGCGGTGGCCGTACCGGGCCGCGGCGCACTTGAACCCATCGCAGCGGAATCGCGCTCCGTGGCGGTTCGGGAGGCGGATTCGGTGGCCCGCCCGCAGGGGGCTTGTCCGATGGACTCGTCGCGGAGTTGCGGCTCGGTGTCGAGCATGCCGGGCGGCAGGGTCAGGCGCGCGACGATGCCGCTGACCGGGGAGACGCTGAGTTCCACGCCGATGCCGAGCCGCTCGGCGAGCCTGCCGACCACGTAGTGGCCGAGATGACGGGTGGGCGCGACGACGAAGTCCTGCTCGCCGCGCAACCGCGCGTTGGCCTGGGCCAAGTGCTCGGCGGGCATGCCGACGCCGTGGTCGACCACCGCGAGCAGGTACCCGTTCGGCCCGGCGCGGCCGTAGATCTCCACCTCGACATCCGGTGGCGAGAACGCGAGCCCGTTCTCGATCAACTCCGCGAGCATGTGGGCCAGCTCGCTGGCCGCCGCGCCGGTGATGAGCACCTCGTCCATCCGCCGCAGCGCCACCCTGCGGTAGTCGTCGACCTCGGACAGCCCCGCGCGGATCACGTCGCTCAGCGGGATCGGTTCGGCCCAGCGGCGCGGGCCCGCCTCGCCGACCAGCACGAGCAGGCTCTCGGCGTTGCGGCGCATCCTGGTGGCCAGATGGTCGAGCTCGAACAGGTTCGACAGCGCCTTGGGATCGAGCTCCTCGCGCTCGAATTCGCTGATCAGGCCGAGCTGGCGGCGGACGAGATTCTGATTGCGGCGAGCCAGGCTGACCATCGACTCGGTGGTGTTGCGGCGCACCAGCGCCTGCTCCGACGCGAGGTCGAAGGCGGTGGACTGCACCCGATCCAGCGCGCGGGCCACGGCCGCGATCTCGACGCTCGCACCGTGCGGCGTTCGCACCGGGGCGGGTGGGTCCGGCGGCCGGGTGTCGTCGCCGGTGCGCCAGGCCGAGATCACCTCGGGCAGCCGCCGACCGGACACGTCGTCGGCATCCGCGGCCAGCGTGGCCAGCGGCCGGACGATCGCGCGCACCGCGGCGACGACGAGAGCCACCTCCACCGCGATCGCCGCCAGCGCGGCCAGCACGAACGCGCCGAGGGTCACGGCGGCGGCGCGGAGCAACACTTCCGCGCGCTGCCGCACGTCGGCGCCGACCGACTGCTGCACCGTGCGCTGCTCGTCGATGACCGCGGTCATCCGTGCCCACCAGGCGATCGGATCGACCGGGCGCGCCAGCGGCCCGGCGCTGGAGGCGATCGCGATGTTCTCCGCCTCAGCGGCCGCGACCGCGTCGGCGCCGTCCAGCACGGCGTCCAGGCGCGCCTGCTGTGCCCCGGTCGCGTCGCGGGCGAACGCGGACAGACCGGCCAGCTTGGCCGCGCGGATGTCGAGGAACTGCACGTACTCGCCAGGACCGAAGGCGTCGGCGGCGAAGACGCCGTTCAGGAAGCCGCGCTCGCGCGCCGTCTGCTCCTTCGCCTCACCCAGCGCGTACAGCGCTTGCAGCCCGTGCCGGACCACCGGGTCTGCGGCCTGGTCGAGACCGAGGAACAGGTGGTTCAGCGCGTCGATGGCGTCGGTGTAGTACTGGAACGCCGCCTGCCGGGACGTGCGGCGCTCGTCGATCCTGGACCTCGTCGCGTCCAGGTCGGTGAGCGGCCGTGTGGCGGCTCGCACCCGCTCCGCGCCGGGCGGTCCGTCCGCCACCGCCTGCCGCAGGGCCTGCATGGCGCGGTCGACCGCGCCGCGCTGATCGTCCACCGGCTGCCGCAGGCGTTGGTCGCCGCCGAGCAGACCATTGGTCAGGCCGCGCTCGCGCTGTGTCTCGTGCACCAGATCCTGCACCGTCAGCGCCAGCGCCACCCCCGCCACCGTGTTCTCGCTCTTCCGGTAGGCGTCCAGCTCGCTCGCCACCATCCCGCCCAGCAACGCGAGTACCAGAACGAGCGACACCATGAGGATGCGGGCCAGCTGCCCGCGGATGGTTCGCGGACGCACTATCGCGCTGCCGGACACTTGGCGTTCACCGTCGAGGGTGCGGAGCGCGACAGCCGGTGTGCCGCCGGAATTCTCCGGTCGTCCAGGTGACCGCTCCACCCTTGCTCCTCCGATCAGCCGCCACGCCTGCGCCGCAGCGAGCACGCGGAAATCAAGGGGAAACTGTCACAGGCCCCACCCTTCGTCAACGCGAGAATCGGGCAAAACGGACACTGTGCGGACTTCTAAACACACTGGCAACGAGGGGTTACGAGCATGACAAAACCGGCATCCGCAGCACGCGAGCGGAAGCCCAGTTCCGTTGCCTCATACCCGCCTTCGCCCGCCGCGAAACCTCCCGGGCCGGCTCTGATACAGTCCGGCGCGACACACCCGAAGGGCAAGAGGGCTGGATGGCGCACCGAATTACGTTGGTTCCCTTGACGATCGCACTCGCGTTGGGATTGGCCGCCTGCGGCGACGAGTCCGGCGGTTCGCCCGCGGCGACCACGACGCAAGCCGCGAGCACAGCCACGCAGCTCTTCGATCCCTGCACCGGCATCCCCGACGCCGCGCTGACGAGCGCCGGACTCGACCCGGCCAGCAAACAGGTCGGCGTCGGCGGTGTGAAGCAGCCCGGCTGGGAGATCTGCGGATGGAAGGGCGCCGACTTCACCCTCGGCGTGTTCTCCAACGGCATGTCCGTGGCCGAGTTCGAGCGGAAGCCGGGCAATGTCGACTTCCAGGACGTCACCATCGCCGGACGGCCGGGACGCCAGTTCCGCGTCGACGACGCCGCCAAAGACCAGATGTGCGACGTGCTGTTCCCCGCCCGGCAGGGCCTGCTGCAACTGACCTTGGTCAACAAGACCGCGGACCAGAACCCCTGCGATCGCCTCGCCACCATCGGCCAGGCGATCGTCCCGGCCCTGCCGAAGTAGCGGTCAGCTACCAGCCAGGATGCCCAGCACCTCGTCGGAGGTGTAGAAGGGTGCGAGGCGCTCGCGGATCAGCCCGGCGAGAACGCCGTCGCGCTTCGCGCCCTCGATGACCGCCGGTCCGTACCGCAGGATCTCCTTGACGATGTCGTCGCCGGTCAGGCCGAGTTCGGGCAGCATGGCCGCCACGGTGTAATCGCCGTACTTGGTGAAGAACACCTCCACGCACTCGTCGAGCAGCAGACCGAAGTACTCCTTCTCCCTGGTGGTGACGGCGATCTCGTAGCACAGCAGCACCAGCTCGTTGAGGTCCTTCTGGCTGAGGTAGTCGCGCAGGCCGCTGACCGGTTCGTCGGCGTGCAGATCCCAGAACTCCATCGCGGCGGCGTGCACCGGAGCGTCGCGCAGCATCTCGCGGATGGCGTTGTTGGTGCGCTTGAGCGCGAACAGCGCGCCCTTGCCCGCAAGGTCGCCGACGAACGTGCCGTCGGCGGCCTTCTTCGCTCGATTGGCCGCGGACTGGCCCAGCGACATCAGCGAGGACACACCGGGGATCTTCTCCGCGCGCTCCCGGTTGGCCTGCATGAAATCGTTGATCAGCTTGTCCACGAACTTCGAGGCGACGGTGGCCACCAGCGGGCTCTCGGTGAGCCGGTCCAGGATGCGCTCCTGGGCCTGGTGCATGCCGAAGATCTTCTCCAGCAGCGCCTCCACCGGCTCGCGCTCGACCACCTCGCCGAGCGTGTAGTCGTTGTTGGCGGCGATGTGGTCGTAGATCGAGTCGGCGAACACCCCGACCATGTCGGCGAAAACCGGACTGTCGCCGATCAACTCGACTACGGTGCGGACGGTCTGCTTGGCCTGCCCGAGCTCCACGACGTCGCGGAGGACGAGCGTGTCGGCGACACCGAGCACCGCCTCGGTGTCGCGCGCGACCACCTCCGCGAAACGCTCGCCGGTCACCTCGGCGAGCAAGAACGCCACCTGGGCGTCCAGTAACCGTTCGGCGATCTCACGCGGCTCGCTCATCGAATTCCACCCATCGTCCGGCGCGCCCGGCGCGGATCACGACTGGTGCGGGTCGGGGTCGTTGCCGTGCAACGACTTCCGGATCCGGTCCAGGCGCTCACGCGCGGCCTGCTCACGTGCCTGCCATTGTTCGTCAACGCTGCGGCCCGCCGGAGTCTGCCGGTCGAGTTCGCCCATCCCCTGCGCGGCCCCGTAGCGATGCTCGACCTTATCGCGAACTGACTCGAAAGTAGGAACACCGGAGGCCGAATATCCGCCGCCGCCGGCGGACTCCGGCATACCCGGCGGCGGTACCGGTACCGCCGGTACCGTGGAACTGCCGCCCACCTGGCCCGACGCATCCGGCGTCGGCGGTGCGAGCACGGGCTCGCCGGGTGGGGTGGTAGGAGTCACATCGCCGCCCCCTGCCGCATCGCCGGTTTCCAGCAGGCCGACCAGCGCCGCGTGGACCGCCGCGAACCCGGAACGCCCCGCGGTGGCGGCCAGCAGCACACCGGCCAGCTCCGCGTCGGACAGTCCGGCCAGCCGGCTCGCGATATCGCTGTTGTCGCTCATACCGCCAGGCTACGCACGCTCGACCGCCAACGGCCGTTCACGACCGCACGCGCGCGCCCGCCCACTCGCGCACCAGGTCGTACCAGGCCGAGCCGCCGACGACGATCAGATCGTTGTGCCCGGCACCAGGGAAGACGACCAGCCGTTTCGGCTCGCGCGCCGCGGCGTAGAGCCGCCGCGCGTGCCGCAGCGGCAGCAATTCGTCCTGATCGCCGTGCATGATCAGCACCGGGGAGCGCAGCGCGCGAATGCGGCGTTCGTTCGGATAGGCGTTCGGCACCAGCGGCGCGGGCAGGAACGGATACACCGAGCGCGCCGCGTCCCGCAGGCCGCTGAACGTGGACATCAGCATCACTCCGGCAGGCGGATGGTGCTGCGCCAGTTCGAGCACGACACCGCCGCCGAGGGACTTGCCCAGGTACAGCACGCGATTCGGATCGACACCGGGTTGCGCCAGCAACGCGCTGCGCGCCGCCCGCGCGTCCAGGTAGGTACCGTGCTCGGTCGGTTTCCCGGTGCTGCGCCCGTATCCGCGGTAGTCGAAGGCCAGCACGTCGAAACCGGCCTCGGTGAGCAGCGCGAAGATCGGCACCCGGTCGCCGAGATTGCCCGCGTTGCCGTGCGCGAACAGGATGTGCCCGACCGGATCGCGGGCAGGCATCCACCACGCGTGCACCGTCTCACCGTCCGAGGTGGGCAGCGACAGGTCGGTGTACTCCATGCCGAGTACCGCCGGAGTCTGCAGCACTGTCCGCTCCGGCAGATAGGTCAGCGCGTTGAGGATCGGACGGGCCGGGTGTCGCACGTCAGCCCCGCAGCACCGCGCCTACCGCGTCAGCCGCCGCCGCGACCGCCGCGTCGCGCGCGGCACTGGCCTCGTCCTCGGTGAGCGTCCGGTCGGTGGCCCGGAAACGCAGGGCGTAGGTGAGCGACTTGCGCCCCTCACCCGCCTGAGCGCCCTCGTACACGTCGAACAGCGCGATGTCCTCCAGCAGTTCGCCACCGCCGGTGCGCAGCGCGGACTCGACGGAGGCCGCCGGGATCGCCTTCTCGACGCTCACCGAGACGTCTTGGAGCACCGCGGGGAACGGCGACACGATCGGGACCGGCCGGGATTCTCGCAGCGGCAGCGCGTCCAAGTCGAGTTCGACGGCACAGGTGCGCGGCGGCAGACCGGAGCGTTCCAGCACGGCGGGATGCAGCTCACCCGCGTGGCCGACGACCGTTCCGTCCACCACCAGCTCGGCGCAGCGACCGGGATGCCAGGGCAGATGAGCCGCCGGACGGCGCTCGATGGTCACGCCGGCCGCGTCACCGACGGCGTCGGCGAGGGCGAACGTGTCGGCGGCTTCGGCCGGACGACCCGGCCCCCACGGCCCGCGCGGCTCGCGGCGGCCGGTCAGGACGGCGGCCACGTGCACCGGCTGCTCGGGCAGCGATTCCAGCAGCTCGGCGATCTCCTCGTCGGTGGGACGCCGGTCCACCGGCAGCGGATCGACCGGCCTGGTGTTCGCCCCCGGCAGCACGACTTGCGCGATGCCGTAGATCGCCAGGTCACGCGCGCCGCGCGAGATGTTGCGGACGGCCACCTCCAGCAGGCCGGGCAGCAGGGTGGTGGCCAGCTCGGCACGTTCCACGTCGAGCGGGTTCAGCACCTTCGTGGTGGCGCGGCGCGGGTCGTCGGCGTCCAGACCCCAGGTGTCGAACACTCCGGCGGGCAGGAACACCGGCGGCGGGACCTCCACGGCCCCGGCGAACGCCAGCGCGCGGCTGACGGCGCGGCGACGGCGCTGGGTCGGCGTGAGCCCGCGCCCGGCCGGTGCGGTGGGCAGCACGGACGGGATCTGCTCGAGACCCTCCAGCCGCAGCACCTCCTCCACCAGGTCGGCGGGCTGGGCCAGGTCGGGACGCCAGCTCGGCGGGGTCACCACCAGCTGACCGTGCCCGGCTTCGCTGACGCCCACCTCGACCGTGCAGCCGATCTGGGCCAGGCGGCGCGCCGATGTCCCGGTCGGGTAGGTGACGCCCGCGACGCGGTCGGCCAGATCGATGTCCATCCGGATGGGCTCGGGAGCCGGGACCGGGACGCGGATGTCGGTCAACACGGGTTCGATCGTGCCGCCGGCGATCTCGGCGAGCAGCGTGGCCGCCCGATCGAGCGCGGCCACGTTGATCTCCGGATCGACGACCCGCTCGTACCGCTTACCCGCCTCCGACACCAGCTTGTGCCTGCGCGCGGTGCGGTAGATCAGCAACGGGTTCCAGGTGGCCGCCTCGAGCAGGATGTCGGTGCTCTCCGCGCCGACCTCGGTGCTCGCGCCGCCCATCACCCCGGCCAGCGAGATGACGCCGGAATCGTCGGCGATCACCACGTCCTCGGCGTCGAGCGTGCGCTCCACGTCGTCCAGGGTGCGCAGCGTCTCGCCTCGGTGCGCGGAGCGGACCACCAGACCACCGGAGACCTTGCTCGCGTCGAAGGCGTGCAGCGGCTGCCCCAGCTCCAGCATCACGTAGTTGGTGACGTCCACCGCGGGCGAGATCGGGCGCACGCCCGACAGCAACAGCCTGCGCTGCAACCACCAGGGACTCACCGCGTTCGGGTCTACGCCGGTGACCCGCCGTGCCGCGAAACGGGTGCACCGGGAGTCCGGCTCGACCCGGATCGACCAGGCTTGCTGCTCGTGGTCGGGCAGGGTGCGCACCGCCGGATCGGCGTACTCGAGATCGAAGCCGCAGGCCAGCTCGCGCGCCAGGCCGCGAACCGAGAAGCAGTAGCCGCGATCGGGCGTGATGTTCAGCTCGACGACCGTGTCGTCCAGACCGAGCAGCGCGTTGGCGTCCGCGCCCGGCTCCGCGGTGCCCGGTTCCAGCACCAGGATGCCGGAATGGTCCTTGCCGATGCCCAGTTCGGCGACCGAGCAGATCATCCCGTTGGAGACGTGGCCGTAGGTCTTGCGCGAGGTGATCCGGAATCCGCCGGGCAGCACGCCGCCGGGCAACACCACCACCACCAGGTCACCGACCCGGAAATTCCGCGCGCCGCAGATGATCTCCTGCAACTCGGGCTTGCCGATGTCCACCTTGCAGAAGCGGATCGGCTTCTTGAACTCGGTCAGTTCGGTGATCTCGGCGACGCGGCCGACCACCAGCGGCGCGCCGCCCTCCTCCGTGCCCGTGATCCGCTCCAGCTTGTCGAGCTCTTCGACTTCCAGCCCGACCCGGACGAATCCCGCGTCGAGCTCCTCCGGCGTCACCGACCACTCCGGGTTGGTGCGCTGGATGATGTCGGTCAGCCAGGACTGCGCTACTCGCACTTGACGTTTCGCTCTCTCGATCGAAGGGTGGGGTCAGGACCGGATGCCGAAGGGCAGCGTGAAACGCACGTCGCCCTCGACGATGTCGCGCATGTCCGGGATGCCGTTGCGGAACTGCAGCGTGCGCTCCAGGCCCATGCCGAACGCGAACCCGCTGTACACCTCGGGATCGATCCCGCTGGCGATCAGCACCTTCGGGTTCACCATGCCGCAGCCGCCCCATTCGACCCAGCCCGCACCGCCCTTCTTGTCCGGGAACCACACGTCGACCTCGGCGGAGGGCTCGGTGAACGGAAAGTAGTTGGGACGCATGCGCGTACGGGTCTGCGGCCCGAACAGCGCGCGGGCGAACGCGTCCAGCGTGCCGCGCAGATGCGCCATGGTCAGGCCCTTGTCCACCGCCAGACCCTCGACCTGGGAGAACACCGGGGTGTGCGTGGCGTCCAGTTCGTCGGTGCGGAAGGTGCGTCCGGGGCAGACCACATAGATCGGCAGCTCGCGTTCCAGCATCGAGCGCACCTGCACCGGCGAGGTGTGCGTGCGCAGCACCTGGCGCGAGCCCTCCGGCGCGATGTGGAAGGTGTCCTGCATGGTGCGGGCCGGATGGTCGGGCAGGAAGTTGAGCGCGTCGAAGTTGAAGTGCTCGGTCTCCACCTCGGGACCTTCGGCGACCTCCCAGCCCATGGCGACGAACACGTCGGCGATCTGCTCGGAGATGACGGTGATCGGATGCCGCGCGCCGACGGCCGCCCTGCGCGCGGGCAGCGTCACGTCGATGGTCTCGGCGACCAGCACGGCGGCGTCGCGCTCGGCCAGCAACGCGGCGCGGCGGGACTCGAACGCCTCCGACACCCTGGACCTGGCGACGTTGACCCGTTTGCCCGCGTCGGCCTTCTCCGATTTGGGCAGGCTGCCCAGCGCGCGTTGCGCCAGCGCCAGCGGCGCCTTGCCGCCGAGGTGCTCGGTTTTCGCGACCGCGAGCGCATCCAGGTCGGCGGCAGCGGCGAACGCCTTCTCGGCGGCCGCCGCTGCCGCGGCCAGTGCCTCCTCGGTCAGCGCTGCGTTCTGCTCGCCTGCGTCGATGTCGTCGGCCACGATGCTCCGTCTCTCCCCTGGGGATCAATTCGCGGGCGCCGCTGCTCGCCTGCCCGCATTGCTGCTGGTCGCAATCGTATTCGATGGGCATTGACGGATTCACGCGGATTACCCACCGCGCCGCGCGAGCCGTGTGGTAGCTCGGCTGTCACACACCCGGACGTGCCAGGCCCCGGCGGGGAACGATGTCCCGCACCGTCACCCGTCCCGAACGGCACAGACCGCCACCACCTCGCAGGCGGCGGGTCGAGAGCGAGCAGTTCCGGCGGCTGCCCCGGAACGCCCGGCCAGGGCGGTAGCCTGCGGCCGGGCGTCGCGCGACAGTTCGGCGGTCAGCGCGCGGCGGTGACGTGGGCTGGCAGCAACCGCGACACCAGTGCGCCGACCGCGACGATCGCGGCGCCGACCCACACCGCGGGCACCAGTCCGTCGACATAGCTCTGCGGGTCCAGGTAGGAGCCCCGCGCCGCGAACACCGACGCCAGCACCGCGACGCCCATGGCGACACCGATTTCCCGCAGGGTGTTGTTGGTTCCCGAGGCGATCGCGCGGTCCTGCTCCGCGGCCGCGGCCATCACCACGGTGGCGCTCGGCGCGAAGGTCAGGCCCATGCCGATGCCGCCGAGCACGAACGGACCCACGAACGACAGATAACTCGCGTCGACGGAGGTGACCGCGGCCATCCAGGCCAGCGCGACGGCGAGCGCCATCTGCCCGGTGGTGAGCAAGGCACGGGCGCCGACCTTGTCGACGATCAGACCCGCCAGCGGAGCGACGACCATCGGCGCCATCGTCCACGGCATGGTCCGGATACCGGATTGCAGCGGACCGTAGCCCTGCACGATCTGGAAGTACTGGGCGAGCAGGAAGATCGAGCCGAAGACGCCCATCGAGAAGGTGAAGCCGGTCACGTTGCTCACCCGGAACGCGCGGGAGCGGAACAAACGCAGCGGCAGCATCGGCTCCGGCGCGCGCAGCTCCCAGACGATCAGGCAGCCGAGCAGCACCGCGCCGCCGACCAGCGCGGACAGCACGCCAGGAGACGTCCAGCCGTCCTCGGCGCCGTGGATCACGCCCCACACCACGGCGAGCACGCCGCCCGCCGACAGCAGCAGCCCCAGCAGGTCGACCCGCCTGCTGCCGCCCCACGACTCCGTCAGCACCCTCAGCGCGAACGGCAGCACGACCAGGCCGATCGGCACGTTGACCCAGAAGATCCACTGCCAGCTCAGTCCCTCGACGACGGCGCCGCCGATGAGCGGGCCCAGCGCGACGCCGAGGCCGGCGATCCCGCCCCAGATGCCGATGGCGGCGCTGCGCATCTTCTCCGGCACCGCGGCCGACAACAGCGTCAGCGACAGCGGCATGACGCCGGCGGCCCCGAAGCCCTGTACCGCCCGCGCCGCGATGAGCATGCCCGGTCCGGTCGCCAGCGCGCAGACCGCGGAAGCCAGCGTGAACACCGCGATGCCGAGCAGGAAGATCCGCCGCCTGCCGAGCCGGTCACCGAGGGCGGAGGCGGTGAGCAGCAAAGAGGCGAACGACAGCGTGTAGGCGTTGACGAACCATTGCAGGTCGGCCAGCGAAGCGCCCAGCTCGGTGCGGATCACCGGCAGCGCGTTGGTCACGACCAGGTTGTCCAGCGTGACCATGAACATCGGGATACCGACCGCCGCGAGCACGGCGGCGAGCCTGCCCGCGCCGAGGGATTCCGGCACGGCGGCAGGCGCGGTGGAGGGGAGTGTCTCGGTCATTTCCAGCCTTAGTTGTAATCGACTGATAACTAATATTCCGAACAGTATGCATCGACTGATAACATGTCAAGGCAAGCGTGGACCAGCGAAAACGGAGCACCATGGCGACAACGAACAGGATGACGGCCGCCGAGCGGGGCGAGCAGGTGCTGGGCGCGGCGGTCTCCGCGTTCGCCGAAGCCGGTTACGCCGCCACCCGCACCGACGAGATCGCCCGCCGATCGGGCGTGTCACAGCCCTACGTGATCCGGCTTTTCGGCACCAAGCAGAACCTGTTCCGCGCCGCGTTGCATCGCGTGTGCGACCGGATCGAGGAGATCTTCCGTGCCGCGCGCGCCGAGGCGGCTCCCGACGCGCCGCCGGAGGAAGCCCTCGCCGCCCTCGCCAACGGCTATTCGGTGTTCCTCGCCGAACGCGAACTGCTCCAACTGCTGCTGCACGGCTTCGCGGCCAGCGCGGACCCGGAGATCGGCGACCAGGTCAGGTCTCGTTTCGGCGATATCTACCGCCTCATCCGCGACCTGACCGGAGCGCCGGAAACCGAGACGCGCCGCTTCCTCGCCACCGGAATGCTGCTCACCGTGATGAGCGCGATGCGAGTGGCGGGCCCGGACGCGGTGCCCGCGACATGGGCAACGGAAATCCTCGCGGACCTCGCCACCGAGGGCGATTGACGACCCCCGGCTACTCCGCGGCGCGACACGGCCCGATAGCGAGACCGTGATACCTGGCCGCCCGCGCCCGGCCTCGACGAACCGCACAACAGAAGCCGAGCCCCAAAACCGACGCGCCCAGCCCACCACAACCACCGGTTTCGAGCGAAGCGAGACCGAGCCTGTGCCGTTCGCGCCGCGCCGAAGGCGCGGCAAATCAATACAGCACCCGCGAGTTGGCGTAGAGGCAGATCGCGGCGGCCGTCGCGAGATTCAGGCTCTCGGCGCGGCCGCGGATGGGGATGCGGATGCGGTGGTCGGCGCGGCGCGCGACGGCCGGGTCCAGGCCGTGCGCCTCGTTGCCGAACAGCCAGGCCACCGGTCGGGTGAACAGTTCGTCGGCGTCGTCGAGGTCGACTTCGCCGTTCGCCGCGGTCGCCAGGATCGTGATGCCCGCCGCGGCGATCGAATCCAGCGTCTCGGCGACATCGCGGTGCCGGGCGATCGGCACGTGGAAGATGCTGCCCGCGCTGGCTCGCACGCACTTGCCGTTGTGCGGGTCGACCGTGTCGCCCGCCAGCACCACACCGTCGGCCCCGACGGCGTCGGCGACCCGGATGACCGTGCCCGCGTTCCCCGGCTCGGCCATCTCCACCGGAACGGCGAGCATTCGGGGTCCGGCGTCGAGAATCCGGGTCAGTGGCACGTCGAGCAGATCGCAGACCGCCACCAAGCCCGGCGCCGTGACCGTCTCGGCGAGATGCTGCGCCGCCCGATCACTGACCAGCGTGGTGCGCACCCCCGCCGCGGCGGCCCCCGCGATCAGCGCGTGATCGCGTTCGGCGGCCGCCTGCGAATAGAACAGCTCGTGGACGCGCGCGGTCTCCAAGGCCGCGGCGACGGCGTTGGCCCCTTCGGCGAGGAATCGTCCCGCCTTCCGGCGCTGCGCTCCGCGCTGGAGCTTGACAGCGGAAACGACCCGCGGATTGCGCTCACTGAGCGCTTCCACGGGTCGTTCCGGAAGTCTTTCGGTCGTCAACGAACGCGACTCAGGCGGCCGGCGCGTTGACATCCTGCGGCAGGGCGGCCTTGGCGACCGCGACGAGACCGGCGAACGCCTCGGCGTCCGATACCGCGAGCTCGGCGAGGATCTTGCGGTCCACCTCCACACCGGCGGCCTTCAGGCCCTGGATGAAGCGGTTGTAAGTGATGTCGTTGATCCGCGCGGCGGCGTTGATGCGCGCGATCCACAGCTTGCGGAAGTCACCCTTGCGCGCCCGGCGGTCCCGGTAGGCGTAGGTGAGCGAGTGCAGCTGCTGTTCCTTGGCCTTGCGGTACAGCCGCGAGCGCTGGCCGCGGTAGCCCTTGGAGGCCTCGAGGATGGAACGGCGCTTCTTCTGAGCGTTGACGGCCCTTTTGACGCGTGCCACTGGTCAGTCCTGTTCGATCTGGGGGCGCGGGGCGGCGCCCGGAAATGGGTCGGGGGGTGGCGACGGAGATGCTCCGGTCGCGGGTGCGTGCCGGTCTGCGCGAAGGCGCGATCAGAGACCGAGCAGCTTCTTCACGCGACGGACGTCGGCGGCGGCGACGACCTCCACGCCGTCCAGACGACGAGTGCGGCGGGAGGGCTTGTGCTCGAACAGGTGGCGACGGTTCGCCTGCTGGCGCAGCAGCTTGCCTTTACCGGACACCTTGAATCGCTTCGAGGCGCCGCTGTGCGTCTTCATCTTCGGCATGGATTCCTCATATCTGTCGTCCCGGCGGTCGGGGCGGACCGCCGGTGTTCTGATCGGTGTTACTGCGGGCCGGCCGTCTCGGCCTGCTCCGCGACGGGCTGACCGGCCGGGGCGGCGCTGGGGGCCGGGCGCGGGGCCGACTCCTGCTGCGCCTTCACCCGGGTCTTCGCGCCCTTGTGGGGGGCGAGGACCATGGTCATGTTGCGACCGTCCTGCTTGGCCGAGGTTTCCACGAAACCGAGGTCGGCGACGTCGGACGCCAGCCGCTGCAGCAGCCGGAAACCGAGTTCGGGGCGGGACTGCTCGCGTCCCCGGAACATGATCGTCACCTTGACCTTGGACCCGGCCTCGAGGAAGCGCACGACGTTGCGCTTCTTGGTCTCGTAGTCGTGGTCGTCGATCTTCGGGCGGAGCTTCTGCTCCTTGATCACCGTCTGCTGCTGGTTCTTCCGAGACTCGCGCGCCTTCTGCGCCGTCTCGTACTTGAACTTGCCGTAGTCCATGATCTTGCAGACCGGCGGACGGGCATCCGGTGCCACCTCGACCAGATCGAGGTCGGCTTCGAGGGCGACGCGTAGTGCATCTTCAACACGCACGATCCCAACCTGCTCACCTCCAGGTCCGATGAGCCGGACCTCGGGAACACGGATGCGATCGTTGATGCGGGTCTCAGTGCTGATGGGGCCTCCTAGGTCAAGCGGTGTCGTCAGACGACCGCGCGCAATAACTGCAACCCCTGTTCAACACGAAGGCCCCGGTGCGGTATTCCGCGACGGGGCCCGATGTCGACCGGTCTCCGACCACGAGCGAACTCGCGTCGACTCTCGCGCGAAAGGTTCTCGATGAGAACCCCGGCACGAGAAACCCGCCCTCACGGGCGGGCGACCGGACCGTTGGGCCGTACGATGACTCGTCGGCAACGGTGGGAGTCGGGCTCCACTTATCAGCCCCGGGGCAAGCCCGGGGCGGTCGTCAGCGGAGAGTCTAACATTCCGTTCGGCTATCGCCGAATCGGGTCGAAAATCCCTTGCCCGGTCATCTTCGGCGTGCCACGCTCCCCCGGTGCTCACACCACGCCGCGACCTGCTGCGATGGCAGTTCGACCTGACCTGGTCACTCGCCGGGATCCACCTCGACACGCTCACACCGGAGGATTTCCTCTGGGAACCCGCCCAGCCCACCTGGACGGTACGCCCAGACGCCGACGGCGTATGGCGGCCGGACTGGGCCGACGTTGAGCCCCACCCGATCCCTGTACCGACGATCGGGTGGCTGACCTGGCACATCGGCTGGTGGTGGGGCACGGCCATCGACCACGTCGAGGGTGTCACCCCGCCCGCACGAGAGGACGTGCACTGGCCCGGTGACGGCTCCGCGGCCGTCGCCTGCCTGCGGGAGCTGCACATCGAATGGGAGCGGGTCCTCGACGGGCTCGACGAGGCCGATCTGGATCGGCCCTCCGCCTATCCGTGGCCCGCCGACGCTGGGTTGACCATCGCCCATCTGGCGGGCTGGGTGAACACGGAGCTGACGAAGAACATCGCGGAGATCGGCCACCTCCGGATGCTCCGGGCGGCGTCGCTAGCCTGAAGGCATGACTGACGAGCTCGACGCCTCCGTACGCGAACTGGCCGACATCCCCGCGGTCGAGGTGATCAGCCGCGCCGCCGTGATGCTGATGAGTTCGGCGGCGGAGAAACTCGGGCTCGCCGACGAGGACCCCGACACCAGCCCGCGCCGCGATCTGGACGAGGCGCGCCGGGTGATCACCGCACTGGCCGGACTCGTGACCGCCTCGGTGGAGTACCTGGGTCCGCACGCCGGACCGATCCGCGAGGGCTTGCAGTCGCTGCAACGCGCCTTCCGTGAGTCCTCCGCGCATCCCGACGAGCCGGGCAAGGGACCGGGCGAGAAGTACACCGGTCCGGTCTACTGATTCGCCGCCGCACGCGGTCGGCCGTGGCACGCGGAACAGCGCGCCGCGCCGGACTGCTGAGCGGCTCGCTCGGGCAGCTCGCGGCGACCCACGCGACCAGCGCTTCAGAAAATTCCGAAGCGCGTCCGGAATTGTGAGCGAAACACCTTCGGAGACAGCGAAGTTTAGGAAATTTCCCAACGGGTAGGGCACAGTGAGCCCATGGCTACTCGGATTCTTCTCGCTCCCGGATTCTGGCTCGGTGCGTGGGCGTGGGACGAGGTCGCACCCGATCTGCGGCGGCGCGGCAACGAGGTGGTGGCGCTCACGCTGCCCGGTCTCGACGAAACCGATCCGGACCGGTTGTCGGCCACTCTGGAGACGCAGGCGCAAGCCGTCATCGACGCCGTGCCGCCGGGCGAGACGGTGGTGCTCGTCGCGCACTCCGGCGGCGCGGCGCCCGCCTATCTGGCCATCGACCGCGCGCCCGAGCTGTTCCGCCGGGCGATCTACGTCGACAGCGCGCCGCTGCCCAACGGCTTCGTCATCAACTCGGCCCTCGACGTGGCCGCGCGCGAGTGGACCCTGCCGCAATGGCCGGAACTGGAGGCAGCGGGCAACAGCTTGGCGGGCCTGGACGAGGCGGCCTTGGCACGATTCCGGGAGCGGGCCGTGCCGGAGCCCGCGTCCGTCGCGGCGGCCCCGCTGCGGTTGAGCGATTCGGACGCGCGCCTTTCGGTCCCGGCCACCGTGATCTGCAGCAGCATGACCGCCGATCTGGTCAAGAAGCTGCGCGACAACGGTGAAGCCCCCATCTTCGCCGAACTGGCCCGCATCGACGCGGAGTACGTCGACCTGCCGACCGGGCACTGGCCGATGTGGTCCAAGCCGAAGGAACTGGCCGAACTGATCCACACCATCGCCAACCGCTGAGCACGAAGCGGCGCGGTCCTGGGACCACGCCGCTTCGGACGAAAAGATCAGCCGACCGCCGCGGCCTTCTTCGCCGGCCGCTTTGCGGCCTTGGCCGCGGCTTTCTTCGCCGGAGCCTTCTTCGCGGGACTCTGCGGCGCGGGCGGCTGGTCGAGCACTTCTTTGAGGAACTGGCCGGTGTAGCTGTGCGCGACGGCCGCGACCTCCTCCGGCGTGCCCTCCGCCACCACGGTACCGCCGCCGGAGCCGCCCTCGGGCCCCATGTCGATCACCCAGTCGGAGGTCTTGATGACGTCCAGGTTGTGCTCGATGACGATCACGGTGTTGCCCTTGTCCACCAAGCCGTTGATGACGTTGAGCAGCTTGCGAATGTCCTCGAAGTGCAGACCGGTGGTCGGTTCGTCGAGGATGTAGACCGTGCGGCCGGTGGACCGCTTCTGCAGCTCGGCGGCGAGCTTCACCCGCTGGGCCTCGCCACCGGACAGGGTGGGAGCGCTCTGACCGAGGCGCACGTAACCGAGCCCGACGTCCACCAGGGTCTTGAGGTAGCGGTGGATCGAGGTGACCGGTTCGAAGAACTCGGCCGCCTCCTCGATGGACATGTCCAGCACCTCGGCGATGGTCTTGCCCTTGTAGTGCACCTCGAGGGTTTCGCGGTTGTAGCGGGCGCCGTGGCACACCTCGCAGGGCACGTAGACGTCCGGCAGGAAGTTCATCTCGATCTTCAGCGTGCCGTCGCCGGAGCAGGCCTCACAGCGACCGCCCTTGACGTTGAACGAGAACCGGCCCGGCTGGTACCCGCGCACCTTCGCCTCGGTGGTGGCCGCGAACAGCGTGCGGATCTTGTCGAACACGCCGGTGTAGGTGGCCGGGTTCGACCGCGGCGTGCGGCCGATCGGCGATTGGTCCACCTGCACCAATTTGTCCAGATGGTCGAGCCCGTTGACCCGGGTGTGCCTGCCCGGCACCTGCCGCGCGCCGTTGAGCCGGTTCGCCAGCACCGTCGCCAGGATGTCGTTGACCAGGGTCGACTTGCCGGACCCGGAGACGCCGGTCACCGAGGTGAGCACCCCGAGCGGGAAGGCGACGTCGATGCCCTTGAGGTTGTGCTCGCTGGCTCCGACGACGGTGAGCTGCCGTTTCTTGGTGACCGGGCGGCGCACCAGCGGCACCTCGATGCGCTCGCGGCCCGACAGATACGCCCCGGTGAGCGAGTTCGGATCGGTGAGCAATTCTTCGTAGGGCCCGCTGTGCACCACCGTGCCGCCGTGCTCGCCGGCGAACGGGCCGATGTCGACCACCCAGTCCGAGGCGCGGATGGTGTCCTCGTCGTGCTCGACCACGATGAGCGTGTTGCCCAGGTTGCGCAGCCGGGTGAGGGTTTCGATGAGCCTGCGATTGTCCCGCTGGTGCAGGCCGATGGACGGCTCGTCGAGCACGTACAGCACGCCGACCAGGCCGGATCCGATCTGGGTTGCGAGCCGGATGCGCTGCGCCTCACCGCCGGAGAGGGTGGCGGCCGCGCGCGACAGCGTGAGGTACTCCAGGCCGACGTCGAGCAGGAAGCCCAGCCGCGCCTGCACCTCCTTCAGCACCTGCCCGGCGATCGCCGCCTCGCGCTCGCCCAGGGTGAGCGAGTTCAGGAACGCCGAGCACTCGCCGATGGACAGGTCGCTGACGTCGGCGATGGACTTCTTGTCGCCATTCGCGGCGATGGTGACGGCGAGGATCTCCGGGCGCAGCCGGGCGCCGTTGCACACCGGGCACGGAATGTCGCGCATGTACCCGTCGTAGTGCTCTTTCATCTGCTCGGACTCGGTGTTCTCCATGCGCCGCTGCAGGAACGGCATCACGCCCTCGAAGTCCGCGTAGTACGAGCGCTTACGGCCGTAGCGGTTGGTGTAGGAGACGTGCACCTGGTCGGCGCTGCCCTCCAGCACGGCCTTGCGCGCCTTGAGCGGCAGATCCTGCCACGGGGTGTCCATGGAGAAGCCGATGGCATCGGCGAGGCCGGACAGCAGCCTGGTGAAGTACTCGGCGGTCTGGCCGCGCGACCACGGCGCGATGGCGCCGTCGTTCAGGCTCAGCGCCGGGTCGGGCACCACCAGCTCCGGGTCGACCTCCTTGCGGATGCCGAGGCCGGTGCAGTCGGGGCAGGCGCCGTAGGGCGAGTTGAACGAGAACGAGCGCGGTTCCAGATCCTCGATGTCGAGCGGGTGGCCGTTCGGGCAGGCCAGGCGCTCGGAGAAGCGGCGCTCCCGGTCGTGCGCGTGCTCGTCGCGATCGACGAAGTCGAGCACAACGATGCCGTCGGCCAGCCGCAGCGCGGTCTCGATCGAATCGGTCAGGCGCTGCTTGGAACTCGGCTTGACCGCCAGCCGGTCGACGACGACCTCGACGTCGTGCTTCTCCTGCTTCTTCAGCTTCGGCGGATCGGTGAGCGGATACACCACGCCGTCCACCCGCACGCGGGAGTAGCCCTGGGTGTTGAGCTGGTCGAAAAGGTCGACGAACTCGCCCTTGCGGGTGCGCACCACCGGCGCGAGCACCTGGAAGCGGATGCCCTCCTCCATGGCCAGCACCTGATCGACGATCTGCTGCGGCGTCTGCTTGGCGATGAGTTCGCCGCAGACCGGGCAGTGCGGCGTGCCCGCTCGCGCGTAGAGCAGCCGCAGATAGTCGTAGACCTCGGTGATGGTGCCGACGGTCGAGCGCGGATTGCGGTTGGTCGATTTCTGGTCGATGGACACCGCGGGCGACAAGCCCTCGATGAAGTCGACGTCGGGCTTGTCCATCTGACCGAGGAACTGCCGCGCGTACGCCGACAGCGACTCGACGTAGCGCCGCTGCCCCTCCGCGAAGATCGTGTCGAAGGCCAGGCTGGACTTGCCGGAGCCGGACAGGCCGGTGAACACGATGAGGCTGTCGCGGGGCAGGTCGAGATCGACCCCCTTCAGGTTGTGCTCCCGAGCTCCGCGCACAGTGAGGCGTTCCGCCACAGGCCGTCCCTTCTCCTTCGTGTTCGACGTCCAGACATACCCCCGGCCGCCATGCTAGGCATGGGCACCGACAAGTTTCGCGGACCGCCCGTCACCTGGACGAATGACGGGAACCCCGGCGGCAGGACGTTACGGATGAGCCGGGAAACAGGCCAGGACGCCTCCGTAGCATCGCCCTCCCGGCACCACTGGTCAACAGCACGACGTCAACCGGCATTCCCCTGATCTCCGCCGTCACAGCACAGCACACCGGAACGCCACCGCCGGCCGGGCGACCGCTCGGCGCAAGTGGGCCACGCGCGCACCGGCCCGCGTCTACACTGAGCCCGCTGTGCGCCACCCACCGGCCTCCCCCACTCTCCTATGACGCCCCTCGCCTCGCACCTCCCGGCAACGGTGCTCGACACCCTGCGCGCCCTGCTGCGGACCGCCACCCACCTGGTCGCCGCCCGCTACGGCGCGCTCGGCGTCCGCGGACACGACGACCGGCTGGTCGAATTCCTCTTCCAGGGCGTCGACGACGCGATGCCCGCCCACATCGGGCGCTCCCCCGAAGGACACGGCGTCCTCGGGTTGCTGCTCGCGCACCCGCACCCGATCCGGCTGGACGATCTGTCGGAACATCCGGCGGCCGTCGGCTTTCCCGCCGGCCATCCGCCGATGGGCAGTTTCCTCGGCGTCCCGGTGCGGGTCGGCGAGGAGATCTTCGGCAATCTCTACCTCACCGAGAAGACGGGAGGACAGCCGTTCACCGAGGACGACGAGGCCATCGTGCTCGCCATGGCCGCCGCGGCAGGCATCGCCATCGAGAACGCCAGGCTGTACGAAGCCGCGCGGACCAGGCAGGCGTGGATCGAGGCGACGCGCGACATCGCGACGGAGTTCCTCGCGGGCACGGCGCCGGACCTGGTGCTCGCGCAGGTGGTGGCCCGCGCCCGCGCGCTGACCGGTTCGCAGCAGGCGCTGCTGGCCGTGGTGCCGTCGGCGACCCCGCCCGATGAGGCCACCGAACTCGTCGTGGCGCATTGGTTCGGTCCTGGACCGGGGCCGCGGCGGGTGCGTATCGCCGGTACCGCCACCGGCACGGCGTTCACCCGGCACGCTCCGGTGCCGGTGCCCGACGCCGGAGCGGTCGATCTCGGCGCCGCGGTCGGCGCGGCGGGGCCCGCGCTCGTGCTTCCGCTGCGGACCGCGGATCTGGCCCTCGGCGTGCTGATCCTGGTGCGGCCGCCCGCGTCTGCCCCGTACCCCGGCGAACTGGTGGAACTGACCGCCGCGTTCACCGATCAGGCGGCGCTGGCCATGCAACTGGCCGAGACCCAGCGCAGGATGCGCGAACTCGACGTGCTCGCCGACCGCGACCGCATCGCGCGCGACCTGCACGACCATGTCGTGCAGCGGCTGTTCGCGGTGGGGCTCGGGTTGCGGGCCACCGCGGCGCGCACCACAGATCCCGAAGTGCGGCAACGGCTTTCGGCGGAGATGGACGGTCTGCATGAGGTCGTGCACGAGATCCGCACGTCGATCTTCGACCTGCACGGCGGCGACCCGCTGCGCAGACGGCTCGAGGACGCGATCCGCCAGCAGACCGCCGACGGCGCGTTCCGGACCAGCGTGCGGTTCTCCGGACCGCTGTCGGTGGTCGGCGCGGCGCTGGCCGACCACGCCGAAGCCGTGGTGCGCGAATCGGTCAGCAACGCGGTGCGTCATTCCGGCGGGAACCGGCTCGCCGTCGAGATCACCGTCGGCGACGAGCTGACCGTGCTCGTCGAGGACAACGGCGCGGGGCTGCCCGCGCAGGTGACACCGAGCGGCCTGGCCAACCTCGCGCAGCGCGCGAGCATGTCCGACGGCCGCTGCACGGTGGAGCGGGCCGCGAGCGGCGGCACCAGGGTGCACTGGTCGGCACCGCTGGCCTGACGGTCAGGCGGGCACCACGATCGCCAGGTCGCCGTCGTGGCGCCGGTACAGCAGCGCACCGCGCCCGCTGCCGGGATCGGTACAGAACAGGAACGGCAATCCCCTGCGGCACAGGATGTGCGCGGCATCACCCGGGGCCAGGCAGGCCGCGGAATCCGCGTCGATCACGATCGGCGGATTGCCGCGCGCCCGTTCCGGCGACCGGATCGGCGGACAGGTCGCCCGCTGGCGGATGAGCCGCACGCCCGTCTCCGCCCAGTGCACCACCGCGTCCTCACCGGTCTCGGCGTCGGTGAACAGGTGAGCGTCGTAATCCATGGCGTCCAGCACCGCGACCGCCTCGGCGGGCGTGCACGCGGACAGGACGCACCGCTTGCGGCGAACGATCGGACGCGGCTCGCCGGCGCGCGCGAGCGGAGGGCGGGCCGGATCGGGCCAGCTCCGAGTCTCGCCCGCGGCCAGGCGGGCCAATCGGCGGTCGAGCCGCTCGGCGGCGAAGGTCACCGCGAACCCGCGCGGCCCGGTGACCTGCACGCGGGTGACCGACTCCAGGTGGTGGACGTCGACCTGCACCACCATCGGCGCCTCCGGATCGGGCGGCGCGCCGAGCCGCACCCGGGCGGGCGCGTCCAGATGATGCCTGCGCAGGACCCGGGTGACGGCGCGCACCGCCCGCGTGACGTCCATGGCGGACACTTCCCCTCGCGTCGTGACCGCCACCTCCGGTCCCGCGGCCGTCGTCCACTCGTCCGACGCGAATCGCAGCCCCGATGAAACCATCTGCATTGCCCCGCCTTCCAGATCGATTCGTCCCCTCCCATGCCAGCACCGGGGCGCTGCCGCGAACAGGGCCGAAAGTCCCCATCGCGCGAAAAACACTGGAAACACGCCGGATTCGGACGCGGCCGGGACCGAACGCGAAGGCATCGCGGCCACGATCACGCGGCGGCGAGCACCACCGCGGAATTGTTGCCGCCCATGCCGAGGGACAGCTTCACGGTGATGCCGCCCTCGAACGGCGCGGGGCCGTCCAGCAACCGCGGATGCGCGGGCGCGACGATCGGGGCCGCGGGCACGATGCCACGCTCGTAGCCCAGCGCGGCGGCCGCGATCTCGACGGCGGCCGCCGCGCCCTGGCAGTGGCCCGCCAGCGGCTTCAGCGCGTAGATGTGCGGGCGGTCGTCGAACACGTGCTCGAGCAGATGGTGTTCGGCCACGTCGCACTGGCGGGTTCCGGTGCCGTGCGCGTTGAAATAGCGCACGTCCGCGGCGGTGACCTGCGCGGCGGCGAGCGCGCGGCGAGCGCAATCGATGATCTGCTCGTGCGTCGGGTCGACCGACACCACGTGATAGGCGTCGTTGGACATGGCGCCGCCGAGCACCGCGGCATAGGGCCGATCCGCCGAACGGGTCAGCACGAACGCCACCGAGGCCTCGCCCATGCTGAACCCGCGGCTGCCCTCCTGGAAGGGCCTGCAGGCGTCCAGCGGTTCGGCGTCGGCGACCGCGGCGCCGAGCCGCACGAAACTGTCCAGCATGTCCGGCGTCGCGGACAGGTCGGTCGCCACGAAGAGCACGTCGTCGGCCATGCCCGCGTCCAGCCAGAGTTTCGCCGTGACGAGCGCGACATTGGCGGAGCTGCAGGCGGCGGAGATGTTCATCGCCGGGCCGTGGAAGCCGAATTCCTGCATCAGCATCGAGACCGGCGTGGACGGCAACAACCGCAGGTAGTCCCTCGACCGGCGGCGACCCCCGTCGACGAGATAGAAGTCGCGCCAGTCCGCCACGTCGCCGAGCACGATGGCGTGCAGCAGGCCGACGGTGCGGCCGGGTCGCCAGCCCCGCTCGCGGGCGTCGGCGACCGCTTCTCGCGCCGCCTCGTGCACGGCCCGGCCGTACCGGCTCGCGCTCAACTCGGCGTCCCCGCCGTCGGGAACCAGCGCGACCCACGCGTCCTCGTCGCGGCCGGGACCGTAGCCGGGTTGCAGCGCCGCCGCCGACTTGCCGCTGAGCAAGCCGTCCCACAGTCGTTCACGTCCCCATCCGTAGCCGGTGATCGCGCCGATCCCGGCGATGGTCATGTGATCTGGGGACCGCCGCGGATCGGCGCGGAACCGCGTGGCGGTGTTCGGGTCGGGCCCCGGCATGTATCGCTCTCCTTCACCGGCTCACCGGCCGGGCGGGACCGTCTGCCCCGCCTCGACGCAGAAACCGGTTTCTGCCATGATCGCCGGATCCGGCCCGAGAACGTGCCAGTACTGTGATCGAAGCAATAGCGTGGAGGATGTGATCTTGTCCACGTCGATACCAGAATAATCCCGTGTTCCAATGGCCATAATGGGGTCGATGATCGGGGGTTCGAGTGGGTGACGACAAGCTGGCCGCCGCGGTCGACGCCGCCGAACAGCTGGCCGCGCGCTACCGCTCTCTGGTCGAGCACACTCCGGACGGGATCTGCGTGCACGAGCGCGGCCGGGTGGTCTACGTCAACCCGGCCACCGTCCGGATGCTCGCCGCGGAGGACGCCGAGGAGATCATCGGCCGTCCGCTGACCGACTTCGTCCATCCCGCCTCCGTGCCCGCGATGCTCGACCGCATCAGCACCCTCACCACCGCAGGCGCGGCCTCGGTGCCGACCGAGATGACCTTGATGCGGGTGGACGGCGGCACCGTCCCGGTGGAGACGGTGTCGGTGCTGACCGCCTGGCACGACCACCTCGCCTATCAGGTGGTCATCCACGACCTCACCGCCCAGCGCCACGCCGAGGCCGCGCAGCGCAGGGCCGAGCACTACTTCACCACGGTGGTGTCCCAACTGGAGGAGGGCGTCGTGGTGATCGATCCGGAGGGCCGGATCGAGTCGATGAACCCGGCGGCCAAGCGCATCTTCGGCACCGAGGGACCCGACGGCATGGTCATCGGGCGCACGATCCAGTCGCTGCCGCTGGTGCTGCTGGACGCGAACGCCCAGCCGCTGCCGCCGAGCCGCCATCCGGTGGCGCGCACGCTGGCCACGGGCGAGACCATCACCGGCTATGTCTTCGGCGTCGACCGGGTGGACGGCCAGCGGCGCTGGCTGTCGGGCAGCAGCCGCCTGCTGAATCCGGGCGACCCGCGCTCGTCGGCGGTGTCCTCGTTCGCCGACATCACCGAATTCCGCGCCAGCAGAAGACAATTGGAATATCAGGCCACGCACGACTCGCTCACCGGCCTGGCCAATCGCTCGCTGATCCTGTCCCAGCTGGCCGCCGCGCTGGCCAGCACCGAGGAACTGCTGCCGGTGTCCACCGTGCTGTTCATCGACCTGGACGGGTTCAAGGCGATCAACGACACGCTCGGGCACGCCATCGGCGACACCGTGCTGCAGATCGTCGCCCAGCGCTTGCAGCGCGCGTTGCGCGGCGACGACATCGTCGGCAGGCTCGGCGGCGACGAGTTCCTGGTCCTGCTGTCCGGCCGCACCCGCCGCGTCGACATCGAGGCGCTGATGAACCGACTACGCTCCACCATGGCCGAGCCGATCATCGCGCGCGGGCACCGGATCGAGGTGAACGCCTCGATCGGCGTCACCGAACTCGAGGTGGGCGATCGGCGCAGCCCGGAAGCGGTGCTGCACGACGCAGACCTGGCGATGTACCGGGCGAAGCCGCCGGGGCGGCGGGAAGGCACCGTCACCAAGGGCCGCAGGCCCAACAGCACCCACGCGTCCTGAGCCCGCCGTGATCATCGAGCACGTACTGCTGCCGGTTCGCCCCGAACTCGCCGCCGATTTCGAAGCCGCCTTCGCCGCGGCGCGGCCGCTCATCGCGGGCATGCCCGGCTTCCGATCGCTGTCGCTGGCGCGCGGTGTCGAGTCGCCTGGCCGCTATCTGCTGCGCGTGGAATGGGAGAAGCTCGACGATCACGTCGTCGGATTCCGCGGCTCGCCGGAATATCAGCGCTGGAAGGACCTGCTGCACCACTTCTACGACCCGTTCCCGGTGGTCGAGCACTTCGCACCGGTGCAGCTCACCCCGCCCGCCGACCGAGTCCCCACCCCGGAGCCGGGGGCCTCACCTGCGGTTACGGCGAGCCCGTCGCAACCCCAGTAGACTCGACAACTCTGCTTTCCATGCGTGCACCCGCCCGGTCCCGGCGGCGTGCTCGCGCCTGTTCGCGGTGACAAGGAGTTCAGTTTGCCCGACCTCACTCAGGACCGTGCCGCAGGCGGCGGCGCCCCCGAGCGGACCCGCGAAACCGAGCAGGAGCAGGCCTACCTGTCGGTACTGTACGAGCGGCTCGACGAGATGCGCGACTACGCGCGCAACCGGCTGCGCACCGTGCTGCTGGAAACCGGCGGCACCCCGCAGGCCCGCAGCGAACGCGAGTCGTTCACCCAGCTCTACTCCGAGGACCTGGCGAAGTACGACGCCGCGGAGCACGGACTGTGTTTCGGACGCATCGACCTCGACGGGGAGCAGGACGAGTACCGCTACATCGGCAGGCTCGGCATCCTCGACGAGAAGGACGACTACGAGAGCCTGCTGCTGGACTGGCGGGCCCCGCTGGCGCGGCCGTTCTACCTGGCCACCACCGCCGCGCCGGACGGGGTGACCCGGCGCAGGCACATCCGCTCGCGCAACCGCAAGGTCACCGCGATCAACGACGAGTATCTCGATCTCGACGCCGCGCGCCGGGCGGGCGTCACCGACGCCGACGGCGGTGTCGGCAGCGAGAGCGCGCTGCTGTCCGCGCTCAACGCCGCGCGCACCGGCCACATGAACGACATCGTCGAGACCATCCAGCACGAGCAGGACGCGATCATCCGCTCCGAGCACAAGAGCGTGCTCGTGGTGCAGGGCGGGCCAGGCACCGGCAAGACCGCCGTGGCGCTGCACCGCGCGGCGTATCTGCTCTACACCTACCGGCAGCAGCTGGCCAAGAGCGGCGTGCTGATCATCGGTCCGAACGCCACCTTCCTCGACTACATCGGGCAGGTGCTGCCGTCACTCGGCGAGACCGGCGTGCTGCTGTCCACCATCGGCGATCTCTATCCCGGTGTGCGGGCCTCCCGCGAGGACTCGCTGCGCGCGGGTGAGATCAAGGGGGCGCTGACCATCCTCGAGGTGCTCAAGCAGGCAGTGCGCGACCGTCAGGAGGTGCCCGCCGAACCGATCCGGTTGAGCTTCGACGGGTATCCGGTGACGTTGGATCGCAAGATCGCCACCAAGGCCCGCGGCCGCGCGCGCTCCTCGCGCCGCCCGCACAATCTGGCCCGCCCGATCTTCGCCGCCTCGGTGATCGATGCGCTGACCGATCAGCTCGCCGCGACCATGGGCGCCGACCTCTCCGGCGGGCCGAGTCTGCTCAGTTCGGCCGATTTGACCGAGATCCGCGACGAGATGCGCGCCGACCCGCAGATCCAGGCCGCGATCGCGAAACTGTGGCCGATCCTGTCCCCGCAGGAGGTCTTGGCCGACCTGCTCGCCGACCCGAAACGGCTGGACCGGGCCGCGAGTTCGCTCGACCCGGCCGACCGCGCCGAACTGCTCCGGCCGGACGACGGCCGGTTCAGTCCGGCGGACGCGCCACTGCTGGACGAGCTGGCCGAACTGCTCGGCGTTGACGACACCGAGGAACGCGAACGCGCCCGGCGCCGCTGGCGCGCCCAGATCGCCGAGGCGCAGGACGCCCTCGACATCCTCACCGGCTCCGCGCCCCAGGATCTGGAGGACGACCTCGATCCCGAGATCCTGATGGCCTACGACCTGATCGACGCCAGCCAGCTGGCCGAACGCCAGGACTTCCGCGCCCGCCAGACCACCGCGGAGCGCGCCGCGGGCGATCGCACCTGGACCTACGGCCACGTGATCGTGGACGAGGCGCAGGAACTGTCGGAGATGGCCTGGCGGATGGTGATGCGGCGCATCCCGAACCGATGGGTCACCGTGGTCGGCGACGTGGCGCAGACCGGCGACCCGGCGGGCACGTCGTCGTGGCAGCGGATGCTGGAGCCCTATGTCGCCGCCCGGTGGAAGCTGACCGAGCTCACCGTCAACTACCGCACCCCCGCGGAGATCATGGACATCGCCGCCGACGTCCTCGCCGCCATCGATCCGGCGGCGACCGCGCCGCGCTCGGTCCGCGAGACCGGCGTCGCGCCGCGCGCGCACCGGGTCGAGCCCGGCGCCGTGCACGCGGAGGTCGCCCGGCTGGTCGCCGCCGAGACCGGACCGGGCACCACAGCGGTGATCGCGCCGCAGGCGCTGGTGGCCCAGCTGGCCGACCTCGCCGGGGAATCGGTGCGGGTGCTGACCGTGCACGAGGTGAAGGGCTTGGAGTTCGACGCGGTGTACCTGGTGGAACCGCAGGGCATCCTCGACGAATCGCCACGCGGACTCAACGATCTGTACGTCGCGCTGACCCGCGCCACCCAGCGGCTCGGCGTCGTGCACAGCGCGGATCTGCCGGGCGTGCTCTCCCGGCTGCGCTGAGAAGCGGAGGCATCGAACGACGAAGGCTCCGTGCGACAGCGCGATTCGCGATGCGGCACGGAGCCTTTCGGCCGAGGCGGGGTCAGCGCACGGTGTGCACGATCAGCACGTCGGAGCGCGACTTGCGCGCCACATCGGAGGGCACCGAGCCGAGCAGACGTCCGGCCAGGGTGTTCAGGCCCCGGTTACCGACGACCAGCAGGTCGGCGTCGACCTCCTTGACCAGCGACAGCAGCGATTCCACCGGCTCGCCCACGATGGCGCGCTCGACGATGTCGGCCGCGCCTGCCGCGATCGCCTTGTCCCTGGCGATGCGCAGGATCTCGTTGGTCGGCGCGGAACCGCGTACCTGGTAGGCCTCCTCCTTGAGTACGTCGGCCGCGGCGGCGACGTCGCGGTCGTCGGTCGGGTAGTACGCGCAGGCCACGACCAGGGTCGCGCCGGACACACCGGCAAGGGCCCCTGCCTTCTCGACGGCGACATACGACGAGTCCGAGCCATCGGTACCGACGACAATGGTCCGGTAGGCGGTCATGCTCTCCTCCAACTATGCGGTAGGTCGGGTGCCGCGGGCGGGTCGGTCCGGGTTCGGCCGGGCGTCGGCGCGGCGACTGCGCTCGACCATAGCGGCAATCGGTGTGGAAATTTCAGAAATCGCAAGACATCACACTCGGGGCCTGCGACCATTCCCGCGGCGGATTCGCCGAGGAATGCCGGAAAGGGCCGGACCAACCAGGGCATACGCAATTCCGGAGAACTAAACCTGTGATGTGCCACAACGGCATTCAACCGCTTTGCCGCCCTGGGATATTCATCACAGCGCCAGGTCCGTCACACGCGGATCGCCCTGCCCGGGGCGGGAATCGCACGGCGGGAACGCCACGATCGGGCCCGGCCCACCGTCCGGCCGAGGCCACTGCCGATCGTTTGCCCAGAATATGCCGAGAATCCCTCCGACGATGTCGCCGGCTTCTTCTTCCCGCGGTGAAAAGGGCCGCGCAATATCAGCTCGCGAGGTGCGGACTAGAGGTCGAAAAGCGGCCCGGTGATGGTCAATCCGAGTTCGTCGACGTGCGCGAAGAACGCGAACAGCATCAGCGAGGCGCCCGCAAGGGCGACGTCCTTGTTGAAATGGATCATCTCGCCCTGCCTGGTCTGCGGGTCGGACTCCTGCCAGAACCGGTGCATCACGAGCGCGGTCGGCAACAGCGCGACGACCAGCAGCAGCGAACCGAGGTCGGCCCAGATGCCCAGCAGCACGCTCAGGCCGCCCAAAAGAAACAGCACACCCGATCCGAACACGGCGGCCTTCGCCATCGGGACGCCTTTGCTCTGCGCATACCCCGCCATCGCCGCGGTCTGGGTGAAATGCCCCAGCGCGGAAGTCAGGAACAGCAGCGCGAACAACACCCGTCCGATCAACACCACGACGTCCATGTCCAGCTCCTTGTCGGCTGTCCGGCAACTACGCCCGCGTCGGGATGACCTTGGCGGTGACCTCGTTCCGGAGACGTAGCGAATTCTTGGCGTATTCCAGGGGTGCCATACCCACTTCCGCGGTGAACTCACGGGAGAAGTGGGCTTGGTCGAAATAGCCCAGTTCCGCGGCCAGCGCGGCGAGATCCTCGGTGCGGCCTTTCGCGAGCAGATCGGCGCCGTCCTGCAACCGATAACGCCGCAGCACCCATTTCGGCCCGGCTCCGACGTAGCGGCGGAACATGCGCTGCAGCGTGCGGGCGGGCACGTCGAACCGCTCGGCGATCTGGTCGACCCTGGTGAGTTCCTGGTCGGCGGCCATCGCGTCGATGACGCGCAGCACCAGCCGATAGGTCGGGTCCTCGACCGCGGGACGATCCGCGAGGTACTCCTCGACGACGCGGCGCCGCTCCTCGACGGTCGGCGCGTCCAGCACCCGTTCGGTCAAGCTTTCCGCGCCGGGCAGCACCTCGGCGACGGGTACGGCGCGATCGCGGAACGAGCCGACATCCAGGCCGGTGAACGCGCCGAACCCGCCCGCGCGGAAGCGGATGCCGAACGTCTCGCCGAGGCCGCTGAGTTCGCGGATGAATTTCGTGGTGGTCACGCCGTTGACGAAGCCGCCGGTGCGCGTCTCGGATCGCTCGAAGGTGACGTTCACACTCGGATAGGACAGGACCTCCGCCCGGTACGGCGGCCTGCCGCGCAGATCCCAGCCCACCGCCCAGTACCACTCGACGTAGCGGTCGACCGCGGGGCCCGGCGGTAAGCGGACTAGCCAGCGATGCCGCGCCTGCTCGTCCGGGTGCAGGATGCCCTTCGTGTCCGCGGGCGCGGGCGGATTGCGGGCCTGCGGCGGCTCGGCGGATGGTTCGGCGCTACTGGGCACGGTGTCGCTTTCTTACAAGACCCAGCGGCATGAACCGGCGAAAGTGGTGGCCATGACGAACACAGTGAATCCCATCGCCGACGGCTACCACTCGATCACCTGTTTCCTCGCGGTCGGCGACGGCAACAAAGCCATCGATTTCTACACCGCCGTTTTCGAGGCCGAGGTGATCACTCGCAACGACCTGCCCGACGGCCAGCCCGCGCACGCCGAACTGAAGATCGGCGACTCCACCCTGCAGTTGGGGATGCCCATCCCGGACAACGGCGTGCTGGCGCCGAACGGCGAGTGGGTGCACACCTCGATCGTGCACTACTGCCCCGACGTCGACGCGGTGGTGCGGCGCGCGGTCGAGCACGGCGCCCGCAAGGTCGAACAGCCGCAGACTTTCGTGACCGGCGACCGGTTCGGCGTGGTCATCGATCCCTTCGGTCACCGCTGGGCGGTGCTCACCAAGGTGGAGGACGTCTCGCGCGAAGAGGCCGAGCGCCGGGTGAACGAATGGCTGGCCACCCAAGCCTGACGGCCCGGCTGCCTCCGCGGCCGTTCGAGCAACGGCCCGCGGAGGCGGTGGCGCCGCGCGCCGGGTCAACTCAACCCGGCGGCGTCCATGCCGCGCAGTTCCTTCTTCAGATCCGCGATCTCGTCGCGCAACCGACCGGCGAGCTCGAACTGCAATTCCCGCGCCGCGTTCATCATCTGCGCGGTGAGTTCTTTGACCAGATCGGCGAGTTCGGCGCGCGGCATCGACTTGACGTCGCGGCCCTCGTACACACCCGCGCTCACCGCCCGTCCCGGCTCGCCTTGCGCGCGCCTGCCGCGGCTGGCGTTGCGACCGGAGCCGCCGACCTCCACCTCGGTCTCGTCGGCCTCGCGGTACACCTGATCGAGGATGTCGGCGATCTTCTTGCGCAGCGGCTTGGGATCGATGCCCATTTCCTCGTTGTAGGCGATCTGCTTCGCGCGGCGGCGCTCGGTCTCGTCGATGGCGAACTGCATCGAGTCGGTGATCTTGTCCGCGTACATGTGCACTTCGCCGGAGACGTTGCGCGCCGCGCGGCCGATCGTCTGGATCAGCGCGGTGGTGCTGCGGAGGAAGCCTTCCTTGTCCGCGTCCAGGATCGCCACCAGCGAGACTTCGGGCAGGTCGAGACCCTCACGCAGCAGGTTGATGCCCACCAGAACGTCGTATTCGCCGAGCCGCAGCTGCCGCAGCAGCTCGACGCGGCGCAATGTGTCGATCTCTGAGTGCAGGTAGCGCACCCGGACGCCGAGCCCGAGCAGGTAGTCGGTGAGGTCCTCGGCCATCTTCTTCGTCAGCGTGGTGACCAGCACCCGCTCGTCGCGCTCGGTGCGCTGCCTGATCTCGTGGATCAGATCGTCGATCTGCCCCTTCGTCGGCTTCACCACGACCTTCGGGTCGACCAAGCCGGTCGGCCGGATGACCTGCTCGACCACCTCGCCGCCGGTCTGCCCGAGTTCGTACGGACCCGGGGTGGCCGACAGGTACACCGTCTGCCCGATCCGGTCGGCGAATTCCTCCCAGGTCAGCGGCCGGTTGTCCACCGCGGACGGCAACCGGAAGCCGTATTCCACCAGGTTGCGCTTGCGCGACATGTCGCCCTCGTACATGCCGCCGATCTGCGGCACGGTGTTGTGCGACTCGTCGATGACGAGCAGGAAGTCCTCCGGGAAGTAGTCCAGCAGCGTCGCGGGCGCCGAACCGGGCGGGCGGCCGTCGATGTGGCGCGAGTAGTTCTCGATGCCGGAGCAGAACCCGACCTGACGGATCATCTCCAGGTCGTACTGGGTGCGCATGCGCAGCCGTTGCGCCTCGAGCAACTTGCCCTGGCGCTCCAGCTCGGCGAGCCGCTCCTCCAGCTCGGCCTCGATGTCGCGCACCGCGCGCTCCAGCCGCTCCGGACCCGCCACGTAGTGAGTGGCGGGGAAGATGCGCAGCATGTCCACTTGGCGGACCACGTCGCCGGTGAGCGGGTGCAGGTAGTACAGCGCCTCGATCTCGTCGCCGAAGAACTCGATGCGGACGGCGAGTTCCTCGTAGGACGGGATGATCTCCACGGTGTCGCCGCGCACCCGGAACGAACCGCGGGTGAACGCCATGTCGTTGCGGGTGTATTGCACGTCGACCAGCAGCCGCAGCAGCGCGTCCCGATCTATCTCGGTGCCGACCTGCAGCTGCACCGACCGATCGAGGTACGACTGCGGCGTGCCGAGGCCGTAGATGCACGACACCGACGCGACCACCACCACGTCGCGCCGGGACAGCAGGCTCGAGGTCGCCGAATGGCGCAACCGCTCGACGTCGTCGTTGATCGAGCTGTCCTTCTCGATATAGGTGTCGGTCTGCGCGATGTACGCCTCGGGTTGGTAGTAGTCGTAGTAGGAGACGAAGTACTCGACGGCGTTGTTCGGCAGCATCTCGCGCAGTTCGTTGGCCAGCTGGGCGGCGAGCGTCTTGTTCGGCGCCATCACCAGCGTCGGCCGCTGCAACCGCTCGATCAGCCAGGCCGTGGTGGCCGACTTGCCCGTACCGGTGGCGCCGAGCAGCACCACGTCGCGCTCCCCCGCTTTGATCCTGCGCTCCAGCTCGGCGATCGCGGCGGGCTGGTCGCCCGCGGGCTTGTGCTCGCTGACCACCTCGAACCGACCGCCGACGCGCTCGATCTCGCCGACCGGGCGGAACTCCGAGTGCGCGAGCGGCTGCTCGGCGGCCCGGTCCTCGAAGCCCTCCGCCGGAATCTCGGTTGCGAATGCCATGCTCACCAGCGTAGGCCCACCCACCGACAGGTTCGGCGGGGACGACGGGCCCGTACGAGCAGGCCGATGCCACCCACATCAGCTATGTGAAACCGATCACAGCACGGACGGTCCGCTACCGATCGGTCATCGAGCGCCAGCAGTTCACGCCGACGCGAAACCGCCCGGAGATGACGAGCAACCAGTACGTCTTCGAGAAGGCATGGGATAGGCGACGCCGCTCGGTGGGTACACCGAATGCGAGCCTTCGCAATCACTTTCGACCCAAACGGCCCGAGCCGGCTCCGATCGCTCTCGGCGGCAGGGAGTTCGGCGGCCCGCCCACGCGCAACCGGGTCCTCACAGTCGCGTCACGCCCGCTCGGCGCGAACGGTTACATGTCCGAAATGTCCGTTGCGGCAACAGGTTTCGTGTCGGCGAACAGCTTATCGCGAACCGCGCGAGCGCCCGGACCCAGGTGTACCCTGATCTGGTTGTTCGGACGTGAAGGACAAGAGCCATGAGCGGTCTGATTCCATTACTCGTCGCCGTGCCTGCCGTGACCGGCCTCGCCGGGTACGTCGCCAGGGACATCCGCGCGGCGGTTCCCTCCGTCGCGGGCGCCGCCACGGCCGCCCCACCCGGGCCGATCGCCGCGCTCGGTAGACCGGCGCCGCACCGGCCGAGAGTGGAGTTCTTCAATCTGGCCGAACTCAGCAACACCGACGCCAAGGGCTTCGTCCGCCCGGTCGAACGCTTCCACGTCGAGCCGTGGGGCCTCTACATGGCACGCCGGGTCGGCGGACCGGATTCGCACTACCTCGAATCCTGGTTGCTGCCCGGACTCTCGTTGCGCGCGACGCTGGCGAGGACCAACCCGGCACACCACAGGGAACCGGTCTACCGGCTCGACGTCGGCGAGTTCACCCGGGTCGGCCAGAAGCGCTGGAAGGCGGTGGACCAGTATCTGTCCATCGCCGTGCGCCGCGGCGGCACCGCCGAACTCCTCGGCGTCGACGAGCTGCTCGCGGCACATGCCGCGGGACTGGTCGACACGGCGCAGGCGCACCGCGCGTTCGAACGGGCCACGGCCGTGCTGGACGGGCTGGCCGCCCACGATCACCGCGTGGAGAGCTGGCTCGCCGCCAACGGCATCATCCTCACCTGGATGTAGCCCGCGGATTACTGCCTCCGGCTCGACGCGTCGGCGACGGCGGTAGATTCTTGATGCATGACGCAGGCACCCATCGTCGACGTGCACCGGCCCAAAGTCGAGTACTTCAACCTCGCGGATCTGACGAACACCGATCCGAAGGGTTTCGTGCGCCCGGTCGAGAAGTACCACGTCGAGCCGTGGGGTCTGTACATGGCGCGCACCTCGGATCACCCGCAGTTCCACTACATCGAGTCCTGGTTGCTGCCGAAGCTGCACCTGCGCGCGACCATCTTCCACTACCTGCCCGCGCATCGGCGCGACCAGGACTACTACCTCGACATCGGTGATTTCACACCGGTCGCACCGAAGAAGTGGAAGTCCGTCGATCACTACCTCGACATCGTGGTGCGCTCCGCACGCGAGACCCAGCTGCTCGACGTCGACGAGCTGATCGCCGCGCATGCCGCGGGCCTGATCGGTCTCGCCGACGCCGAGGCGGCCGTGCAGCACGCGACGGCCGCCATCGACGGCATCGCCGCCAACGGCCACACCTTCGAGGGCTGGCTCGAGACGATGGACATCGCCTTGACGTGGCTGTAGTCCGCATCGGCGCGCACCGGGCCGGGTCGGCGCGGAGGACGGCCGGCTAGCCGGCCGAGGATTCCCGCCAGGCGAGCGCCCGTGGATACGCGGCATCGAACCAGGGTTCCTTGACGCCGAGATAGGCCACGGTCGCCTCCGCGCCCGTCAGCCCCGCCGCCTTGGCCTCACCCTCGCGCTTGACGGCGAGGTACTCCGCGCGGGCTCCGGCGTCGGCGCGCAGCCAGTCGCGCAGCAGCAGCGCGTACTGCTGGCCGGGGGAGCCATCGACGCGCACGTGCACGTTGGCCAACCGCCCGGGGTCGGCGCTCTGGTGGAAGCGCTTGCTCCACAGCGCGGTGTTCACGCCGGCCGGGTCCTGCGGCGTCGGCTTGGGGTTGTCCTGGGTGGCCTCCGGCCGCGCCGGGAACCCGGCGGCGGCGATGGCATCGCGCAAGCCGTCGGCGGCGGCGAGGTCGGCGACCGTGATCTGCAGATCGATCACATCCTTGGCGGGCAGCCCCGGCACGGAGGTGGAACCGACGTGGTCGATCCGCGCGGCGGCGGCGCCGCAGGCCACCCACAGCCGGGCGATCAGCCGCTGCGCCTGCGCGGACCACTCGGGATCCGCGGGCACCAGCCGGATGTCACCGCGGCGGGCGGGGGTGCCCGCACGCAGGTTGCGCTCGAACGGCACCAGACGCTCTGTCCACAGCCTGCGCACCTCCGCTTCCACCGCACCCGGCGCTCCACTGTTGTCCAGCAACACATCGGCGACGGCTCGGCGCTGGTCGTCGGTCGCCTGCGCCGAGATACGCGCCCGCGCATCCGCTTCCGCGACGCCGCGAAATTCCACCAAACGGCGAATGCGCGTTTCGGCGTCCACATCGACGATCAGCACGAGATTCATCAACGGCGCCAGGCCGTTTTCCACCAGAAGCGGAATATCCTGCACCACAATCGCGTCCGCGGGCGCCGCGGCGATCAATTCCGCGGTGCGTTTTCCGACGAGCGGGTGGGTGATCGAATTGAGCTTCGCGCGCGCCGCGTCGTCGCCGAAGGCCTTGGCCGCGAGGGCGGGCCGGTCGAGGCTGCCGTCCGCGGCGAGGATGTCGGCGCCGAACGCCTCCACCAGCGCGGCCAGCCCTTCGGTGCCCGGCTCGACCACCTCCCTGGCGATGAGGTCGGAATCGATGACCACCGCGCCCAGGTCGGCCAGGGCCCGAGCCACCGTCGACTTCCCCGCTCCCATGCCTCCGGTGAGGCCGATTCGTAACATTCGCCCAGTCTCGCATCCGCGCCGCCCGCGGGCCCGCGCCGCCCCGAGCGCGTCGCAGGCCGACCCGACCGGCCGCCGCGGCCGGCGCCGGGCAATCCGGCCGATTACCCGATGCGCTCGCGTATTCCACCGCCCGGGAAGCCATTTGCCCGTTCCGTGACAGCGCCGAGACCGATTCGCAACAATTTCGGATGTTTACGGTTCGTCGGCGGCAACTTTCCGACACGCCGAGGCAATTACTCGGGCAAAATACTCTGCCGAGCAGTTTCGTTCCGCTAATCTTCGCCGTGGCGATCCAGGCCGACACCAGCGAAGCAAAGGAACACCATTGGGCACCAGAATCAACCAGACGGGTCGCCACCGCCTGGGCATGGCGGGGCGAGTGCACTGCATTCAGATCCCTGCTGTCGCGGCGGCGCTCGCGGAGCACCGTCGCTCTTGGTTCACCGCGTTCATCAGTCCAGCGCGGCACAGTTTCGCTGCCATGCGGAACCGTCCGGCCGCACCCGCGGTCCGGTGGGTACCTGCTACCGCAAGCTGAACCCGAGCTCGACGTGGCCCAGCCTCTAGCCAAGGCTGGGCCACTGTTTTGCGTACCCACCGGGGGACGCGGTGCTCGGCACGGCAATCCGCCGAGCCGAATGTAAGTACAGTTGCAAGATCGTTCGCAGCGCGCCAGTGGGATCGGTTTCGCCGGAACTCGGCGTCGGCCGTACGCGAAACAGCGCCACTTCCGAGAACGCGAACTCGAAGCGGTCCGCATCACCCGGCGACTCCGGGAATATTCACCAGAGCACTCCGTCTGATCGCCGGCGACTCCCGCCTCGTCCACGGCAGACAATCCGCGCCGGGTTTCCATTTCCTGACCGCCAACGAAACAAGAGAAACACAGCAGCGATACCGCTTGCGATACCGCCGCATTCCCGCACGACTCCCGCCAAAAGAGCCATGCAGCTTCCAGAACCGATTCCCACCATTGCGGCCGAAGGAACATCGCGATTCATCGTCGGCCGACGCCTTTGGATTCTCGGCCATGGCGCACTTCCGGCTAACCGTCCGATCGAGCCTGCCTCGCAGGCCTCGGTCGCCGCTCAGGCCGATGCCACTCGTCGCAGCAGCCCGTACAGTTGCCTGCGCTCCGGCTCGTCCAGCACGGCCAGCGCGGGAACGCTGCCGAAGACCTCTCGATCCAGGGCTTCCCGAAGCTCTTCCCACGAGCGGTCAGGGTCAGCAGACGCGCGCGGCCATCGGTGAGGTGAACTTCCCCGCGCACCAAGCCCAACGCCTCCAAGCGGTCGACCATACCGGCGGTATTCGCGGTCTCGTCGCCGACCACCGGCCTCACGCAGAACGGCCTGATGGCCACCGGACTGGTGACGACGACCCAACAGCTCGGCGGCGCGTTCGGGCTCGGCGTGCTCGGCACCGTCGCCATCAGCCGGAGCACCGCGCTGCTCGAGTCAGGGAGTTCCGCCGAATCCGCACTGCGCCAGGGATTCCGGCGAGCTGAGCGGCACGGAGCGGCTTCGGCGAGCCACTTATGGATGCCCCGACCAGCCGAGCCCAGCAACGCCGTAATACCGAGAACCGGATCCTGGCGGCAGCGGGCCGGTTGTTCGCGGAGATCGGCTACGACCGAACCACCATCCGGGCCGTCGCGACGGAGGCGGACACCGACCCCAGCTTGGTGATGCGGTACTTCGGCTCGAAAGAGAACCTGTTCGCGCGCGTGGCGGTCTTCGCCGACGACCACCCGATCACCGGGACGCCTGAGCAGGTGACCGAACTCCTGCTCGACGCGCTCGCCATCAAGCTGGCGGACCGGCCGGTCAACACGCTGGCGGCGATCCGCTCGATGCTCACCCACCCCGATGCCGCCGACGAGGTACGCGCCGCCATGACGGCGCGGCAACGGGAAGCGGCCGGGCAACTCCCCGACGACGAGGCGGACCTGCGCGCCGGACTGCTCGGCGCCCTCACCATCGGCGTGGTGATCGGCCGCCATCTGCTCGAACTCGAAGGTCTGCGCGACGCGCCGCCGCAGCGCATCACCGCCTTGCTCCGCAACGCCTTCCACGACATCGCACACGGCCCCGCCGAGCCGGGCTCTGCCGCGAGCACACCACCGGCACGCGAGAGCGGCGATGACTGAGCTCCGACGCCGCTTCGGGGACGCGCCGAACCCCGGGCTAGAAACCGAGCGGACGAACCAAGTCGCGCATCGCGGCGCGGAACCGCACCCTCACCGGAGTCCTCGACGTTCCCGCGGACTACCCGCGGGTGGTACGTGCCCTACGCGACGCGTTGAACACCGACCGGCCGTCCAACCGCGATTGGACCTACCTGAGCCCTTCTCGGGGCGGATCAACCCCGGCGAGCGCACCGGCCGCTTCCGGATCGGCGGCGATCAGCTCCCGGCCGGCGGCGGGGACATCTCCGCCGAGGACGCGGCGGTCGCCCTCATCGATGAGGCCGAATTGCCCCGTTTCGTGCAGCACCGCTTCACCGTGGGCTACTAGACAACCGGTCGCGCCGAACAAGGTCAGTGCGCGGCCGAAGGAGCAGGCACGGCGCGATTTCTGTCGTACCCCTCCGGCACAATAGAGGATGTCGGACGTCGATCCGGTTGCGACGCAATGTAAACCCGCAACCCGAGAGATAGGGGTCACCATGCCCGACGCCCTCGCTTCGACATCCGACCGTCTCGCCGTGGATCACGAAGAACTCGTGGCCTTTGCGGCCGAGGTCGAGCGGCACCGTTCTCTGCTGCGTCCCGCCGCGGAGGACTACCGCGCCCGCGTGGCCCAGCGGATCGAGCATTTGGATCCGTCGGACCAAGAGCCGTTCCTGCGGCAGGCGGAGCAATCCGTCATGTCGCTGCTGATCGACCCGATCCGGGACAGCACACTGGATCTGGACGCCTATCGGGCGATCCGGGACGGCGCCCCCGTGCGGTTCGACGCCGAACGTCGCGCCTACGTCCTGCCTCGACCGGAGAGGGAACCGCTGGTGATCCGCCCCGGTATGGCGGAACATCGGCTGGGCGTCGTCGCCCGGCTGGCCTCGCTCGGGTTGCGGCTCGAGCAGATCCAGGTCGTCGCGCTCACCACGGCTCAGATGGTGGCGCCACACGAAGCGACCCGGCCGCCCGCTCCCGCGCCACGCGTACAACGCGGCACGACGAAAGCGTCGCGGCACGGGAACGCCTGAAGGGGGCTCACCGAAAACGACTGTGCCCCAACCGGGAATCGGTTGGGGCACAGTCGTTCAGCTGGTGCCGATCAGGCGTTGCCGGACAGCTTCTCGCGCAGAGCCGCCAGCTGGGCGTCGCTGGCCAGCGAACCGCCGGCGGGCTCGGCCTGGCCGGCGGAGGACTGCGAACCGCTCTCCGATGAGTAGTTCGACGCGCCGCCGCCGTTCGCGGCCTCGGCCGCGGCGTCGGCCGCCATCTTCTCCATCTGCGCGGTGTGCATCTTGTGGCGACGCTCCGCCTCGGCGTAGCGGCCTTCCCACTCCTCGCGCTGCTTGTCGAAGCCCTCGAGCCACTCGTTGGTGTCGGGGTCGAAGCCCTCGGGGAAGATGTAGTTGCCCTGCTCGTCGTAGCTGTCGGCCATGCCGTACTTCGACGGGTCGAACTCGGCGTGGTAGTCCTCGTTGGCCTGCTTGAGGCTCAGCGAGATCCGGCGACGCTCCAGGTCGATGTCGATGACCTTGACCATCGCGTCGTCGCCGACGGTCACGACCTGGTCCGGGACCTCCACGTGGCGCTCGGCCAGCTCGGAGATGTGCACCAGGCCCTCGATGCCCTCCTCGACGCGGACGAACGCGCCGAACGGAACGAGCTTGGTGACCTTGCCCGGCACGATCTGGCCGATCGCGTGGGTGCGGGCGAACTGACGCCACGGGTCTTCCTGGGTCGCCTTCAGCGACAGCGAGACGCGCTCGCGGTCCAGATCGACGTCGAGCACCTCGACGGTGACCTCGTTGCCGACCTCGACGACCTCGGACGGGTGGTCGATGTGCTTCCAGGACAGCTCGGAGACGTGCACCAGACCGTCGACGCCGCCGAGGTCGACGAAGGCGCCGAAGTTGACGATCGAGGAGACCACACCCTTGCGGACCTGGCCCTTCTGCAGCTGGTGCAGGAACTCGCTGCGCACCTCGGACTGGGTCTGCTCCAGCCAGGCGCGGCGGGAGAGCACGACGTTGTTGCGGTTCTTGTCCAGCTCGATGATCTTGGCCTCGATCTCCTTGCCGACGTACGGCTGGAGATCGCGGACGCGCCGCATCTCGACCAGCGACGCGGGCAGGAAGCCGCGCAGGCCGATGTCGAGGATCAGGCCGCCCTTGACGACCTCGATGACGGTGCCCTTGACGGCCTCGTCCTTCTCCTTGAGCTCCTCGATGGTGCCCCACGCACGCTCGTACTGCGCCCGCTTCTTCGACAGGATCAGGCGGCCTTCCTTGTCCTCCTTGGTGAGAACAAGGGCCTCGACCTCATCGCCCACGGAAACGACCTCGTTGGGGTCGACGTCGTGCTTGATGGAGAGTTCACGAGAGGGGATGACGCCTTCGGTCTTGTAACCGATGTCGAGCAGGACCTCGTCGCGATCGACCTTGACGATGGTTCCTTCGACGATGTCGCCGTCGTTGAAGTACTTGATCGTGGCGTCGATGGCGGCGAGGAAATCCTCGGCGGAGCCGATGTCGTTGACGGCTACCTGCGGCGAGGTGACGGTGGTGGGCATATGTCGGTTTGCTCCGGACGGATTGTGGTCGGTTGCGGACATTGGAACTTTCGGTACGCTGCGATCTCACCGCGAGGTGTGAAGACGGACACTAGGAACGTACCGCACGCGACGCGCGTGAAACTCAGCACGGGTTGAACTCCGGTACGGCTGTACGGAAGACACTCGCGCGTTCAGCGTACGCGACCTCGGTCCGGGCGGGCAAACCGGTCGGGTCGCCACGCCGATAGTCTGATCGGCGTGTCGGAAGATCGCCATGCGCAAGCAAACGCACAGCTCGGAACGGCGGGCACGGTGCGGACCCGGATCGGCTCGGCGGCCAGCAGACTGGCCAGCAGGCGGTGGTGGGACGCCGACGCCGCGCAATACCACGAGACGCACGCGGAGTTCCTCGGCGTCGACTCCCCCGGCGGCGAGTTCGTGTGGTGCCCGGAGGGCCTGCACGAGGGCGACATGCGATTCCTCGGCGACGTCACCGGCAAGGCGGTGCTGGAGATCGGCTGCGGCTCGGCTCCGTGCTCGCGCTGGCTGGCCGGGCAGGGCGCGCGGCCTGTCGGGCTCGACCTGTCGCGCGGGATGCTCGAGCGCGGCCTCGCGGTCATGGCGCGCGGTGGCCCGCGGGTTCCGCTGGTGCAAGCGGACGCCGAGGCTCTCCCGTTCGCGGACGCGTCGTTCGATCTGGCCTGCTCGGCGTTCGGCGCGGTGCCGTTCGTCGCGGACTCGGCGCTGGTGATGCGCGAGGTGGCGCGGGTGCTGCGGCCCGGCGGCCGCTGGGTGTTCTCGGTGAACCACCCGATGCGCTGGATCTTCCCGGACGATCCCGGTCCCGCAGGCCTGACCGCCACCATCCCGTACTTCGACCGCACCCCATATGTCGAGGTCGACGGCGACGACGTGCCCACCTACGTCGAGCATCACCGGACCATCGGCGACCGGGTCAGGGAGATCGTCGCGGCGGGACTGGCGCTGGAGGACATCGTCGAACCGGAGTGGCCGGAATGGCTCGACCGCGAATGGGGACAGTGGAGCCCGCTGCGCGGCGAACTGTTTCCCGGTACGGCCATCTTCGTCACGAGGAAGCCCGGACCGTGAGGCGGCGGTCGTCGACCAGCTCCAGGAGGGAGACCTCGTGGCTGACCAGCAGCATCTGCGTCCGCGGCAGGTCGATGAGCTTGTGCAGTTCGTCCCGGAAGGCTTCGGCCTCCGCCATGGTGTCGAAGTCCAGCTCGACGAGCACTCGATTGGGGTTGTGCGTGAACCGTGCCACCCGGCAGTTGCGGGCCCCCGCATCCGCGAAGAACTGCTCGAGACCGTCGAAGGCGGGCTTCCACGTGTCGTAGTCGCGCACGGTGTCGTCGATATGCACGATCGTGGTCATCATTTCCCCTTTCGGTTCCGATGGCCGGAGATTTGCTGACACCTTGCAAGTCTTCGCGCCATCGGGCCGGGGCACCATCTCTGATCGGTATCGAGGTCGTGTCACTGCGACTTCGGTTTACGCCCGGCCTGCTCGAGCGCCAGCCGCAGCGCGTACTCGATCTGGGCGTTGATACTGCGCAGGTCGTCGGCCGCCCACTTCGCGATGGCGTCGTGGACGGCCGGATCCAGGCGTAGCAGCAGTTTCTTGCGCTCGGCCACGGGCAGCCCCCGCCTCAGGAGTAAAGCGAACCGGCGTTGACGACGGGCTGGGTGGGGCGGTCGCCACACAGCACGACGAGCAGGTTCGACACCATCGCCGCCTTGCGCTCCTCGTCCAGTTCCACCATGCCCTCCTGGGCCAGCCGCTCCAGCGCCAGACCGACCATGCCGACCGCGCCCTCCACGATTCTGGTCCGCGCGGCGACCACCTGCGCGGCCTGCTGGCGCACCAGCATCGCCTGGGCGATCTCCGGCGCGTAGGCGAGATGGGTGATCCGCGCCTCCAGCACCTCGATGCCGGCCATCTCGGTGCGCTCGCGCAGTTCGACGGTCAGCTCCTCGGCCACCTCGGCGCCGTCGCGCAGGCTGGTGCGGTCGGCCTCGTGCGCGTCGTACGGGTGCGTCGTGGCCAGGTGCCGGACGGCGGCCTCGGACTGGGTCTCCACGTACTCCTCGTAGTCGTCGACGGCGAAGGCGGCCTTGAAGCTGTCCACCACCCGGTAGACGACCACCGCGGCGATCTCCACCGGGTTGCCGTCGGCGTCGTTGACCTTGAGCTTCTGGGTCTCGAAGTTCCGCACGCGCAGCGAGATGCTCTTGCGATCGGTCAGCGGGAGCACCGAGTAGAAGCCCGGCTCGCTCACCGAGCCGACGTAGCGGCCGAAGAACTGCACCACTTTGGCCTCGTTCGGGTTCACCACGGTCAAGCCGGTGGCCAGCAACAGCAGGACGACGACCACCACCGTGGCCGCCACCGCCCCGGCGACGGCGATGCCGTTGCCGTTCCTGGCGCCGACGGCGAAACCGAGCGCCGCGCCGCCGCCGAACAGGACCGTGAGCACGAACCAGCCCAACAGCACCAGAAAGCCGTCGAGGTGGAACGCGGAGCGAAACTGCATGACATCCTCCCAATATCAGAGTGATATCACGACGATAGCATGCTGCCGCCGCGCCGAACAGGCGCGGCGGCGGCGCGATCACCCGGCGTCCGGCCGGATGTTGCGGTTGAAACGGAACAGATTGCGCGGATCGTGCTGGGCCTTGAGCGCGGCCAGCCGGGCGTAGGTCTGCGGCGCGTACCCAGCCCGGGTCTGCTCTTCGTCCGCCTCGGCGCCCGCGCCGTAGAGGAAGTTCAAGCTGTGCCCGAGTGTCCACGGCGTCAGCGCGGCACGGATCGCCGCGCGGGCGGCGGCGTCCTCGGGGCCGGTGATGATCCGCACGACGTACGCGGCCTCGCGATGGTCGACGGCGATGCGGGCGTCGCTCGGGCGGGCCAGCGCGCCGCCGAGATGCCGGACATCGACGACCGCTCCCGCGCCGGAATCCGGGCTGGCGACGGCGAGCAGGGCCGCGGCCGTCTCGCCGGTGAACTCGCCGAGCAGCGCGTTGGTGGCGGCGTAGGCATGTGGATGGTCGGGATCGCTGTGAATGGTGTGCGACTCGGTGTACGGCATCTCGCGCAGGTCGTCCTTCAGCCGCTCCCCGACCGCCCGCAGCGGCGCGACCAGCCGTTGCCCTTCCTCCGCAGGTCCGTGGTAGGCGATCCGGATCGAGGCGGCGTACCGTCCGCGCAGCGGCGCGGGCACCTGCGGGATGTCGGGGAAGGCGAGCATCGTGACCGTCGAGGTGAGTTCCTCCGGCACGGTCGCGGTCCACTGCCGCCATGCGTCCAGAGCCCGCTCCACCAGCGGCGTATCGAACATCAGTTGTCCGCCGTAGACCGTGGTGACCGGGACGAGGCCGACCTCCATGCCCGTGACGACGCCGAAATTGCCCCCGCTGCCGAGCACGGCGCCGAACAGCTCGTCCTCCGGCGTCAGCGTGCGCACCCGGCCGTCCGCGGTGACCAGCTCGATCGATCGCACGTGCTCGGCCGCGTACCCGAACCTGCGCGCGAGCAGCCCCACGCCGCCGCCGAGCAGGTAGCCCACCACGCCCACCGACGGCGACGACCCGTTCAACGGAGCCAGCCCGTGTTCGGCCGCCGCTTCGACCAGCGCGCCCGCTCGCACTCCCGCGCCGACGTGCGCGGACCGGCGGACCGGGTCGATCCGGATGCCGGTCATGCGCCGGGTGCTGATCAGCACGCCGCCGTCCGCGGCGACGGACAGTCCGTGGCCGGTGGCCTGCACGGCGATCGGCAGCTCGTGGCGGGCGGCGTATTCCACGGCCGCGCGCACGTCCTCGGCGTGCGCGGCGCCGACGATCAGGGCGGGCCGATGGGTGTAGGCGGTCTGGAACCCGGCGACCTCCGCGTCGTAGCCCTCGTCGCCCGGACGGAACACCGGGCCGGTGAAGATATCGCTGTTGTCTTCGATCTGTGCGGTGTTGTTTCCCATGACTTCGACCCTGCCCGGCCAGGAGAAAGAAGTAAAACAGATAGTTCTTCTGATCCCTATAATGATCAATTATGGAGCTGCGCCACCTACGCTATTTCGTCACCGTCGCCCAGGAAGCGAGCTTCACCCGCGCGGCGGCTCGGCTGCACTTGGCCCAACCGGGGCTCAGCGCCCAGATCCGCCAACTGGAGCGCGAACTCGGTCATCCGCTGCTGGACCGGGGTGGACGCACGGTCACGCTGACCGAGGTCGGCGCCGCCGTCCTACCGCACGCGCAGGCGGCGCTCGCCGCCGCCGAGCGGGTCGGTCACACGGTGGACGAGTTCACCGGCTTGCTGCGCGGGCAGGTCAGGGTGGGCTTGATCTCTGGGGCCGCGGTCGAGGAATTCGACGTCGCGGCCGTGCTCGCGGACTTTCATCACGACCACCCGCAGGTCGCCATCAGCCTCACCGAGGACACCTCCGAGCGGATGCTCGACGCCCTCGGCCGAGGCGAACTGGACATGGCCCTGATCGGGATGACCGGCGCGGAACTCGACCCGGCCATCGGCATCGAAGTGGTGCTGGAGACCGCGCTGGTGGCCGCGGTCGCGGCGGCGGACCCCGGCTACGGCGCGGAGCTGCCGCTCACCGCGCTGCGGGATCGCCCGCTGATCTGCCTCACACCGGGCACCGGTATCCGCGGCGTGTTCGAGCGCGCCTGCGCGGCGGCGGGGTTCGAGCCCGCCGTCGCCTACGAGGCGGCGGCGCCTGCGCTGCTGCTGCGCCTGGCCGCCCGAGGTCTCGGCATCGCCGTCGTGCCCGAACTCACCGCCGCGGAGGCCGCGTCCTTCGGGGTGCGCACCGTCCGCATCATCGAGCCGGAACCGCGCGGGCGCCTCGCGCTGGCGTGGCGCACCGACCATCCCGCGAGCCCCGCGGCCAAAGTGCTGCTCGGGCAGCTGCGCATCGCCTTGCGCGCCGACACGTGAACCCGGCCGCGCGTCTCCGCTGGACCCGATGGCGGCACACCGCCCGACCGCCGAGGTTCCTACCGGCGTTCGGCGGGCGGGTGTCAGAGCAATCGCGAGAGGAATGCCTTGGTGCGCTCGTGCTGCGGATCGGCCAGCACGCGCCGGGGCGGCCCCGCCTCGACGACCACGCCGCCGTCCATGAAGACCAGCTGATCGGCGACCTCGCGGGCGAAGCCCATCTCGTGGGTCACCACCACCATCGTCATGCCCGACTCGGCCAGTTCCCGCATGACGGTCAGCACCTCGCCGACCAGCTCCGGGTCCAGCGCGGAGGTCGGCTCGTCGAACAGCATGAGCTTGGGATCCATCGCCAGGGCGCGGGCGATCGCCACGCGCTGCTGCTGACCGCCGGACAGCTGCGCCGGGTAGGCGTTCGCCTTGTCCGCCAGCCCGACCCGGTCCAGCAGCTCCTTCGCCCTGGCCACCGCCTCCGCTTTGCGCACCTTCTTGACCTGGGTGGGCGCCTCGATGACGTTGTCCAGCGCGGTCCGGTGCGGGAACAGATTGAAATGCTGGAACACCATGCCGATCTCGCGGCGCTGCTTGGCCGCCTCGCGCGGGTGCATCTCGTAGAGCTTGCCGTTCTTCTCCCGGTAGCCGACGATCTCGCCGTCGACGTAGAGCCGGCCCGCGTTCACCTGTTCCAAGTGGTTGATACAGCGCAGGAAGGTGGACTTGCCCGAGCCGGACGGCCCGATCAGGCACAGCACTTCGCCGCGGCCCACCTCGAGGGAGACGCCCTTGAGCACCTGCAGGGCGCCGAAGTTCTTGCAGACCCGGTCCGCGACCACCATGGGAAGGGCCGTGGTCTTCGCGACGTCCACGCTCATTTCGCCTTCTCCCCCTGCTGCGCGTCGGCGAGTTCCTGTAGCTGCTTGGTGGTCAGCGTGCGGGAGACGCCGCGCGAGTAGTAGCGCTCCAAGTAGTACTGCCCGACCATGAGCACGCTCGTGATCGCCAGATACCAGGTGGCGGCGACCAGCAACAGTGGAATGGGCTGGAAGTTCACGCCGTAGATGTCGCGCGCCCGGCCGAACAGATCGGTGCTCAGCGGGATGCCGGTGACCAGCGAGGTGGTCTTCAGCATGCCGATGAGCTCGTTGCCGGTCGGCGGGATGATCACGCGCATGGCCTGCGGCAGCACCGTGCGGCGCATGGTCTGGCTCCAGGACATGCCGAGCGCGAACGACGCCTCCCGCTGCCCTTCCCCGACGGAGTTGATCCCGGCCCGCACGATCTCGGCCATGTAGGCCGCCTCGTTGAGTCCCAGGCCGAGCACGGCGAAGGCGAACGCGGCCTGCAACTGCTGCACGTCGAGGTGGAAGAACTGCGGCCCGAACGGAACGCCCAGCTGGATCCGGCTGTACAGCGACGGGACCAGTCCCCAGAACACCAGCTGCACGAACACCGGGGTGCCGCGGAAGATCCACAGATACACCCACGCCGAGCTGCGCAGCACCGGGTTCGGCGACAGCCGCATCACGGCGAGCGTCGTTCCGAGCACGACCGCGATCGCCATCGCGCACACGGTCAGCTCCAGCGTCACGACGGCGCCCGCGGTGATCCTGGTATCGAACAGGTATTTCCCGTAGGTGTCCCAGCGATAGGCCGGGTTCGTCGCGGCGCCGTAGACGAACAGCGCCACCAGGACGAGGATGACCGCCGCCGCTATCCAGCGCCCCGGCCTGCGCAGCGGAACCGCTTTGATCGGCTCCGGCTCCCGCGTCGAGTCCGCTCCGCCGGGCCCGGGATCGCCGGGCGCAGGCCGAGTGTCTTTGTCCGTCATCGATCAGCTCACGGCACCGTTGACGACGGACTTGGCGATCGCGCCTTCCTGCACGCCCCAGTTCTTCGTGATCTCGAGGTACTTGCCCGTGTCGATCAGGTGCTGGACCGCCTTCTGCAGCACGGCGGCCAGCGGCGCGCCCTTGGGCACGGCCCAGCCATAGGGTGCGGAGTCGAACACCGGGCCCGCGTTCTCGATCTTGCCGTCGCTCTGCTTGATCGCGTACGCCGTCACCGGTGAGTCGGCCGACATGGCGTCGACCTGGCCGAGCACGAGCGCGTTGGTCGCGGCGCTCTGCTCGTCGAACGACTTGATGTCGATGGCGGGTTTGCCCGCGGCGACGCACTTGGCGCTCTTGGCGGGCACCTCGTCGGTGTGCTCGACGGTGGTGGCCTGCACGGCGACCTTCTTGCCGCACGCGTTCTCCGGGTCGACCGGCTTGCCCTTCTGCTGGGCCCACTGGATGCCCGCGTTGAAGTAGGTGGTGAAGTCGACCTGCTGCTCGCGTTCCTTGGAGTCGGTGATCGACGACATGCCCACGTCGTAGGTGCCCGCCTGGATCGAAGGAATGATCTTCTCGAAGGCCGACTCGACGTACTCGGCCTTGACGCCGAGCACCGAGGCGACCGCGTCCATCAGGTCCACGTCGAAGCCGACGATCCGGCCACCGGCGTCCTTGTACTCGTTCGGCTGATAGGGGATGTTCACTCCGACGACCAGCTTGCCGGACTGTTCGATCTTGTCGGGGAGTTGCGCCGCGATCTCGTCGACCTTCTCCACCTGCACCTTCGCCACCGAGGGGCCGGTGTCCTCGGTGTTCGTGGTACATCCGGTCAGCACCAGCGCGCCCGCGGCGAGCGCGCCCGCGGCGGCTCGCAGGGCGCGCCTGCCGAGAAACGAACGATCAGACACAGCAGCCCTCCACATTTCGGATCCACGCAACCCGGGCGTCATCACCCGTTTGGCAATCTAAGCGACCGGGCCGCTCCGCGCTGGACAGTAATGCAACAGCAACAAGATCTGCTCGCGCGACCCCGTGCCGGTGCACCGGCGCGAGACCCTACCCGCCGGGTGCGTCGGCGCGGTGCCGCTGCTTCCCGCACGCGCTGTTCGGGGCGTCGGCCGCGGCTCACGGGCACAGTGGTCACATACCATGCAGGACACCGCTGCGACACCGGCTCCGTGCGCGAGGCCCCCGCGCAGCCGGCGAATTCACCGGAAATCTTGACGACGTCTCCGCCAGCGTCGATGATTATTTGCCGGTCTTTTCGGGCCGGACGAGTTTCTCCGGCTCGACGGCTGCAGCGAACGACCTGTCCGGACACTCGAAAATTGATGTGCTCTCGAATATTCGAGCGGCACGGCGCCGGTGAAACGTTTTCTTTCTCGAGCGCTTCGCACCGACGCCCGCCCCGAGCACCGATGCGGGTCGGCCTACCGAGCGAATCGGCGTACGACAGGCAGAGCCCGGCACGCGCACAGAGGAAGGTTTGTTTTCCGGCCACCGGGCCGCCCGACGGCCCGATCCAGAACATGGTGAGCCGTGGATTCGCATACGCCGCGGGCTCACCCGAGGAGGTTCATCATGGATTCGTTCTGGGACTACGTGTGGTACACGATCCTTGTATTCGCTTTCGTCGCATACCTGATCGTGCTGTTCCAGATCCTGGTCGATCTGTTTCGCGACCACTCCGTTTCTGGCGTCGCCAAAGCCCTGTGGGTGATCGCCTTGGTGGTGTTCCCCTATCTCGCGGCCTTGGTCTACCTCATCGTCCGGGGCCGGGGTATGGCGCTGCGCGCCCAGCGGGCCCAAGCCGAGGCCAAAGAGGCCACCGACCAATACATCCGGGAGGTCGCGGGCAAGTCTCCCGCGGAGAGCATCGCCGACGCCAAAGCCCTCCTCGACTCGGGCGCGATCACCGTGGCCGAGTTCGAGCAGCTCAAGGCCCATGCACTGGCGGGAAAGCCCGGCCACGCCGCGCAACCGGGCGCCGCGCAGGCGCCGCAGCAGACCGGGGTACCCCCCGCCCGGCCGGTGGCGCGGTGAGCGGCGCTCCGAGTTGAGCGAGTTCCTTCGACGCGGTGATCCGGTCCATGCCCGCACCGCCGTCACTCGGTGGCGCGGGCCCGGCCGGTGGCGCGGCGGGCTGGGCCGCATACCGGGGGAGATTCGATAACGGGACAGTCAACCAACCCTATCGCGGCGATATCGATATCGGTCACCGGAAGCCTCTTTTCCGTTGCGAAACGACGAAATCCGTTCGAATCGGGCCGCCGCGCCGATCGATATCCGCCGGAATACGAAGCGGTATCACGAATCCGGGAACTGACAACTACGAATTCGCCTGCCATCCCGGTGCTAATCTCAGTCATACGCCGCCGACCGTCACCCGGTCGTGCAATATCCGGCCCGGCCCCCCGGGGCACGAAGCCCGTTCCGGCACGACGTGTATGCGCACCGCTCATGCCGATAGGAATCAGTCGCGAAGGGAAGCGCAAATGTCGCAGCACACGCCGGTGAATCGAGAAGACCATCGCGTCCGGCAAGGCATCGCCGCAGGCACATCGATCGCGGCCGCGATCATACTGACCACCATCGGGTTCCTTCAGTTGTTCCAAGGGATATCGGCGGTGGCCGAGGACGAGCTTTTCGTCCAAGGCCAGCAGTACACCTTCAAGTTCGACTTCACCGCGTGGGGCTGGATTCACATCGCGCTCGGCGTGGTGATGATCGTCGTCGGCATCGCGTTGATGACCGGCGCGACCTGGGCGCGGGTGTCGGCGATCGTCATCGCGGCGCTGTCGATCATCGCCAACTTCCTGTGGCTGCCCTACTACCCGGGCTGGTCCATCCTGATCATCGCGCTCGACACCGTGGTGATCTGGGCCGTCGCGACATGGAACCCGGACACGACGTTCTCCGGGCCGAACGCGGCCACCGGCCCCGAAGCGCCGCCCTCCGGCTCGGCGACGGTCTGAGCAGCGCCCGGGCGCGTCCCGCCTGCCCCGACTCCGTTCCCGGAGTGCGGAACCCATGGATTCCCACGCGAGTGACCACCGCGGTGCCGACGCCGCCGCGGACCGCGCTGCGGGGGGTCGCCGTGCCAGGCTTGGTGAGCGCGCTGGGCGCCTACCTCACCGGCGGGTGGGCTTCGCCCACCGCGGCGCACCGTGGATCCGGGCGCGGCATGAACGCGGTACGGCAGCTGCGGCGATCCCGCCCGCCGAACCCGGTGCGGACCCGGGCTTCCCGAGCGCGCGCCGCACGCTGATGATTCGTCCCGCTGGGGTCGGGCGGCGACCGGCCGAGCCCGAGGCGGACAACGGGACCTCGGTCGGGGGCGGTGCGTGATGCCGGGAGCCCAGGTCGGCGCGGCGCGGCCGCTGAGCGCTCGGCAGTGGTGGGCCAGGGCGGCATTCGCCGCCGCGATCGCCGCGGTCGTGCTGCCGCTCGCGGTGGCCGGGCTGCGCGGCTTGCTCGCTCTGTTGATCGCCGGGGCCGGCGGCGTCGCGCTCACCGTCGCCGGGGTCTACTGGTCGTTGATCAACCGGGGCGCGTTGCGGGCCGTTTCGGCGGCCCTGGCGATCTTGTCGCCGATCGTGGTGGTGCTTCTGTTCATGCGGGAACGTCAACTGTGGGTGATGCTGATCTGCGGCGCGCTGCTCGCAGTGGCCCAGGTGTGCGCGCGCCGGGCATTGCGCGACGACCGTGCGCAGTGGCCGGTGCCCGAGTTCCCCGCCGCCCCGGCACAACACCCGTTCCTCGTGATGAACCCCCGCTCCGGCGGGGGCAAAGTCCTGCTGTTCGATCTGCCGCGCAAGGCCCGCGAACTCGGCGCCGAAGTGGCCCTGCTGGCCGGCCCGGATCCGATCGATGTCGCCGCGCTGGCCCGGCGAGCGGTCCAGCGCGGCGCCGATCTGCTCGGCGTGGCCGGCGGCGACGGAACACAGGCTTCGGTCGCGGCGGTCGCGGCGGAATACCGGCTACCTTTCCTGGTGATCGGCGCTGGAACACGGAACCACTTCGCGCGGGATCTGGGACTGGATACGAAGAATCCGGCCACCGGCCTGGCGGCGCTGCGCGACGGTGTGGAGATCCGGGTCGACCTCGGCACGATCAACGGGCGCACGTTCGTCAACAATGCTTCCTTCGGCGTCTACGCGGAGGTGGTGCGCAGCCCGCAGTACCGCGACGACAAGACCGGGACCGTGTTGCGGATGCTGCCCGACTTGCTCGGGCACGGCTGCGGCTCCGGGCTGCGAGCGCGCGTCGGCAACGTGGCCGTGGACGGGCCGCAGGCGGTCCTGGTGAGCAACGGCCCGTATGCCACCGGCGATCTCGCCGGCCTCGGCCGCCGCGCCCGGTTGGACGCGGGCCTGCTCGGCGTCGTGACGGTCACGGTGGCGAGCACGCGACAAGCGGTGGGTCTGCTGCGCCGTGCGCACGATCGCGGTCTGGTGCGGCTCACCGCCACCGAGGTGGTCGTCGACGCGGACGCGGCCGAGATCCCGGTCGGCGTGGACGGTGAATCCCTGCGCCTCGAAACGCCCGTGCGCTGCGCGATCTCGCCCGGCGCCCTGCGCGTGCGGGTCCCGCGGACGCGGCCGGGGACGCGGGTCGCGCCTCCGACGCTGAACTGGGCGCGGTTGCGAGAACTGGCCGGGCGCTCCACCTGAACGACGAACCGGCTGCGAACTGGTCCAGCAGGACCGCGCGAGATCGGCGTCGACCTGGAGTGAACGTTCTCCGGCTACCTGCGATGCACCCTGGCGCACACCTGCTCGGTGAATTCGCTGGTGGATGCCAGTCCGCCGAGGTCGGCGGTGGCGATGCCGGCCTCGAAGGCCGCGGCGACGGCCCGTTCGATTCGCTCGCCCGCCCGCGCCAAGGTCACCTCGGCGTGCCGGGCCGCCAGCCAGCGCAGCAGCATCGCCGCCGACAGTTGCAGTGCCGCCGGGTTCGCCCGGTTGTGCCCGGCCAGCGCGGGCGCCGCGCCGTGCACCGCCTGGGCCATGGCCGTGGTGTCCGAACAGTTCAGCGACGCGGCCAGCCCGAGCGATCCGCTCAGCTCCCCCGCCAGATCGGACAGGATGTCCCCGAACAGGTTCTCGGTGACCAGGACGTCGTAGTCGGATGCGGCGCGGACCAGGTGCGCGGCCGCCGCGTCGACGTGTTCGTCGTCCACCTCGATTCCCGGGTATTCCTGGGCGACCTCACGGCAGACGTCGCGGAACAGACCCATGGTCAGCGGCAGCACGTTGGCCTTGTGCACGATCGTCACCCGTTTGCGTCGCCTGGCGGCCAGCCGGAACGCCTGATGCGCGATCCGTTCGCAGGCGGCCCGGGTCACCAGCCCGACCGACATCGCGATGTCCTGCGTCGGCCGGAACTCCCCCGACCCGGCGACCATGTTGCGGTCGGCGTAGAACCCTTCGCTGTTCTCCCGGACGATCACCAGGTCGATGTCGGGCGCCGCGGCGCGCACGCCGGCGAAAGCCCGCGCCGGACGGATGTTGGCGTAGAGGCCGAAATGCTTGCGGATGGCCCCACCCGGCGCGACGCGATGTTCGGGCGGGTAGGAGGCGTTGTCGTGCGGGCCGAGAATCCATGCGTCCACGGCGGCCAACCGCTCCAGCGTCCGCTCCGGCAGTGGCGTGCCGAACTCGGCGATGGCCTGATGCCCCATGACCAGCGGCACCCACTCGACCGGGGCGGCTCCGGCCGCGGACAGCGCCTCGTCGACGACCTGCCTGGCCGCTCGCACCACCTCGGGGCCGATGCCGTCGCCGTCGATCAGGCCCAGCCGCAGCGCCCGGTCCAGCCGGGGTCGATTCGCGTCGTTCACCGGAACATCCTCCCGCCGGCGCGCCCTGCCGCCGGAACCGGCCCGCGGACACGCCGGTTGCGGCTACCTTCGGGGGACCATGGTGCAGTCGGTCGAACTACTGCTCGACGAGGCCGCCGACGCGGAGATCCGCCGCCAGTGGCAGCTGCTGGCGGAAGCGGGCGTGCCGAGTCTCGCCGCGCGCGGCGACGCGTCGAATCGTCCGCACATCACCGCCGGGGTGGCCAGGCAGATCTGGCCGCGCATCGAGCAGGCGCTGGACGAGCTGGCCGTCGCGCCGATCCCCGTCCGGCTCGGCGGGCTGGTGGTCTTCGGCGCCCGCCGCCCCATTCTGGTCCGGCTGGTGGTCCCGTCCGAGGCGCTGCTCGCCCTGCACCGCCGGATCTTCCACACGATCTCCCCGTGCCCCGGCGTTCCGGCCAACCTGCATCCGGACGCGTGGACTCCGCACATCACCCTCGCCAGGCGGGTGCCCCCGCTCCAGCTCGGCGAGGCCGTCCACGCCGTCGCCCGGGACCGGGATTTCTCCGCGACGGTGGTGGGTATCCGTCGATGGGACGGGGATCAGCGGCGCGAGTGGCCGGTCGGCCGGGTCCGCCGTGGAAGATAACCGGAGCAGCCCGCGTTATAGCGAGCACACCGAAACGAGAGGACGTCATGGCCACCCAGACGCTGACCCAGCACAATTTCGATGAGGTAGTCACCGGGAACGACGTGGTACTCGTCGATTTCTGGGCCGATTGGTGCGGTCCGTGCAAGAGCTTCGCACCGACTTTCGAGGCCTCCTCCGACAAGCACCCCGACGTGGTGCACGGAAAGGTCGACACCGAATCCGAGCAGGGCCTCGCGGCGGCCGCCAACATCCGCTCCATCCCGACCATCATGGCTTTCCGGGAGGGCGTGCTGGTGTTCGCGCAGCCCGGCGCGCTGCCGCCCGCGGCGCTCGAGGATCTGGTGACCCAGGTCAAGGCACTGGACATGGACGAGGTGCGCAAGCAACTCGCCGAGCAGCAGCAGGCTGGACAGTGATCCGCGCGGCGCGGTGAACCACCGCGCCGCAAGGGAATTCATTCGGGCCCGGATACGGACACGCGGAAGCGGCAGTCCGTGTCCGGGCCCGCTGCGCGTCCGGGGCCGGGCGCACCCTCAGGGCGGCATGCCCCGAGGGTGCGATGCCCTGAGTCAGGACGCGCCGAGCAGGTTGACGCCCGCGATCATGGCGCGGACGGTCGACTCGGCGCCGTCGTCCGCGATCGCCGCGCCCCAGCCGCGCCTGCCGTTGCATTCGCACTGCACGAAGGTGGCGGTGCCGTCGGCGGTGCGCCGCTGGTGGAACTGCAGGATCTCGACGGGGTAGCCCTCGTCGTAGAGGGCAGAGGTCATCGCCGCGACAGGGTTGCCGGTGGCGACGACGCTCCGCAGATGCCCGGCGAACTCCAGCGTGGCGGTGAACTCCGCGGTCCGCGTGCCGGCGGGCGACCACTCGCCGAGCCGGATCGGTCCGCCGTGCGCGCAGTAGCGGCTGTGGAATTCCGCCGAGGTCAGCCCGGCGGCTTCGGCGCGTAGGCCCTTGGGGGCGGCGGCGTGGAACATGTCTGTATCAAGAGTCAGGATGGTCATTGAAAGTAGGTCTTCCCGAAGAATGTCGTGGCTCAGTTGACAGAGGGGACCAGCACTAACAAGTGGTTTTTGCCCGCAGCGAGGGGGCCGGCCCGAATCAGACCCCGCTACGGCGGGCTACTACGAGGACTCGGGGAAGCGACGCCACCATCGCGGTGAGCGGAAGTAGCTCGGCACGAACCTCGGGCACGGAGGCGGTAGCCTGCGCGGCCACGGAGGGCCCGATGAGCGACACCGAAAGCAGAGCGCTGTCGCGGTCTGCGACGTGGAGCGCTGCGCTGCGGCGGTCGGCGGGATTCGGCACGGGATCGAGGATAGGGACATCGCGACGCAATAGCAACCACATACGATGCCCGATTTGTCTACTGGCGAGTACCATCGTCGCAGTTCAGGACGGCGCAGCCCGGCGGAGGCTAGCGTCGGTGACATGGGTCTCCTCGTGGCGCCGACCATCCCGGGTCTGGCCGTCCTGCTCATCCTGCTGGCCTTCGCCGAAGTCGCCTGGAACAAGCTCACCGGCGGCCGCGCGCTGCCCTGGACCCGCGAGCTGTCGGGGATCCCGGTCGCCGCGGCGGGGTTCGAAGAGGTCACGGCGGTTTTCCAGGGCGGCGAACACCACGAGTTCGAACAGCGGATGACGACGCTGATGCACCGGGAGGACTCCTCCGCGGGCGCGCCGCCGCGCGACGAGGTGGACCTCGGCGCGGCGTCGGCGCGGCGGATCGCGCGGCGACCGTCGTGAAACGCAGTGAGATCCGGGCGATCGCACCCGGATCTCACTGCGGCAGTGTGGTTTTCGCCCCTACGCGGGCAGCACCTCGTTCAGCTTGCCGGTGGCGACGTCGAAGACGAAGCCGCGGATCGAGTCCTTGTGCGGCACGAACGGGCTGGCGACGATGCGCGCGATCGATTGGCGCACATCGGTTTCCAGATCCGAGAAGGCCTCCGCCGCCCACTCGGGCTTGATGCCGGTCTCCTCCTGGATGCTCGCCTTGAAGTCGTCGTCGGTGAAGGTGAGCATGCCGCAGTCGGTGTGGTGGATCAGGATGATCTCCCTGGTGCCGAGCAGCCGCTGGCTGATGGCCAGCGAGCGGATCTCGTCGGCGGTGACGACACCGCCCGCGTTGCGGATGACGTGCGCCTCGCCCTCGGCGAGGCCGAGCGCGCCGTAGACATTGAGCCGCGCGTCCATGCACGCGACCACGGCCACGCCCTTCGCGGGCGGCAGCGGCAGCGGGCCCTGGAAGGTGCTCGCGTATGCCGCGTTGTTCTGCAGGTACTCATCGGTGACAGTCATGGGCCATCCCCTGCGCTCGGTATGCGTGAATCCCTATATATGACCAGCCCAACGGTAGGTGGCCGCGCGGCATGAGACATGGGTCCCGTTCACCGTGATTCGTTTACTTGCGCGCGGTGGCCCGATGATAGCTCGGCGGATGCCGGATGCCGGGCCCGCGCGGCGGAGCCCGGCATGTCGGCGCGGCGCGCTCGCGCCGGTCAGTGCGCGGCGGAGTCCCAGCTGCGGCCGACGCCGACCGAGACTTCCAGCGGCACCGACAGCGCGATCGCCGCGGACATCTGCTCGCGCGCGAGCGCCTCCAGCGTCTCCCGCTCCCCGTCGGCGACCTCGAACAGCAGTTCGTCGTGGATCTGCAACAGCATCCTGGAGCGCAGGCCCGCCTCTCGCATCGCCCGGTGCACGTTGATCATCGCCACCTTGATGATGTCGGCCGCGGTGCCCTGGATGGGCGCGTTGAGCGCCATCCGTTCGGCGGCCTCCCGGCGCTGCCGGTTGCTGGAGTCCAGATCGGGCAGGTAGCGGCGGCGGCCGAACAGCGTCTCGGTGTAGCCGACCTTGCGCGCCTGCTCCACCACCTCGTAGAGGTAGTCGCGGATGCGGCCGAAGCGGGCGAAGTAGACCTCCATCTGCTCCTTCGCCTCGGTGGTGCTGATCTTCAGCTGCGCGGACAAGCCGTAGGAACTCAACCCGTAGGCCAGGCCGTAGGACATCGCCTTGATCCGGCGGCGCAATTCCGGGGAGACCTCGGAGATCGGGATGTCGAACGCCTTCGACGCCACGAAGCTGTGCAGGTCCTCTCCCGAGTTGAACGCCTCGATCAGTCCCTCGTCCCCGGACAGGTGGGCCATGATCCGCATCTCGATCTGGCTGTAGTCGGCGGTCATCAGCGACTCGTAGCCGGAGCCGACCACGAAGGTGTCACGGATCTGCCTGCCGGTGTCGGTGCGGATCGGAATGTTCTGCAGGTTCGGTTCGGTCGAGGACAACCGGCCGGTGGCCGCGATCGTCTGGTTGAACGTGGTGTGGATGCGACCGTCCTCGGCGACGCATTTGAGCAGGCCGTCGACGGTGACCTTCAGGCGGGTGGCGTCGCGGTGCGCGAGCAGATGTTCCAGGAACGCGTGCTGGGTCTTCTCGTAGAGCGATTCCAGGGCGTCCGCGTCGGTGGTGTAGCCGGTCTTGGTGCGTTTGGTCTTCGGCATGTCCAGCTCGTCGAACAGCACAACCTGCAACTGCTTGGGCGAGCCGAGGTTGATCTGCTTGCCGATCACCTCGTAGGCCGCCTCGGCCGCCTCGGCGACCCGGTCGGCGAACTGCCGCTGCAACGTCGCGAGCTGGTCGGTGTCCACCGCGATGCCCGCCGCCTCCAAGGTGGACAGCACACCCAGCAGCGGCAGTTCCATGTCCGCCAGCAGCGGGGTGGACTCGATCTGGGCCAGTTCCCCGTCGAGCGCGTCGGCCAGGTCGGCGACGGCACGCGCGCGCAGCATCTGCGCCCGCGCCAGCTCCGCGTCGGCGGCGTCCTCGTCGTCCAGCAGCGACAGCTGCGCGGTGTCGCCGGTCTCGGCGCGCAGCTCCCGGTGCAGGTAGCGCAGCGACAGGTCGTCGAGGTTGAACGTGCGCTGGCCGGGACGCACCAGATACGCCGCCAGCGCGGTGTCGCTGGTGAGCCCGCCGAGCGTCCACCCGCGCCCGCGCAGGGCATGCAGGGCGGACTTGGCCTCGTGCAGCGCCTTCGGCACGGCCGGGTCGGCCAGCCAGGCGCCCAGCGCCGCCTCGTCCTCGGGGGTGAGCACCGTGACGTCGATGTAGCCGCTCTCGCCGTCACCCGCGGCGATGGCGAGCGCGCGCACGTCGCCACCGGCGGGCGAGCCGGTGCCGACGATCGAGACACCATGGCGCACACCGGCTTTCGCGTGCTCGGCGAGCCAGTCGGCGACCGCGCCGATCTCCAGTGCGCCGCCGCTGATCTCGAAACCGGCTTCGGCCTCCGGCTCCGGCGGAGCCAGCGTCTCGAACAGCCGGTCGCGCAGCACCCGGAACTCGAGATCGTCGAACAGCTGATGGATCTTCTCGCGATCCCACGGTCCCTGCGCCAGCTGGTCGGGGGTGTAGGGCAGCGGCACCTCCCGCATCAGCTCGGTGAGCTGCCGGTTGAGCACCACGCTGCTCAGGTTGGCCCGCAGCGCGTCGCCGACCTTGCCCTTCACCTGGTCGACCTTCTCGACCAGGGTGTTCAGGTCGCCGTACTCGCGGATCCACTTCGCCGCGGTCTTCTCCCCCACGCCGGGGATGCCGGGCAGGTTGTCGCTCGGGTCGCCGCGCAGCGCCGCGTAGTCGGGGTACTGGCCGGGCGTGAGGCCGTACTTGGCCATCACCTCGTCGGGGGTGAACCGGGTGAGGTCCGAGACGCCCTTGCGCGGGTACAGCACGGTGACGTTCTCGTTCACCAGCTGGATGGAGTCCCGGTCGCCGGTGACGATGAGGACGCGGAAACCAGCGGCAGTCGCCTGCGTGGTGAGCGTGGCGATGATGTCGTCGGCCTCGAAGCCCTCGATCGCCATCACCGGGATGCCCAGCGCGCCCAGCACGTCCTTGGTGAGCTCGACCTGGCCGCGGAACTCGTCCGGCGTGGTATTGCGGTTGGCCTTGTACTCCGGATACGCCTCGGCGCGGAAGGTCTGGCGCGACACGTCGAACGCCGCCGCCACGTGCGTCGGCTTCTCATCGCGCAGCAGGTTGATCAGCATCGCGGTGAAGCCGTAGACCGCGTTGGTGGTCTGCCCGGTGACCGTCTTGAAATTCTCCGCCGGTAGCGCGAAGAACGCGCGATAGGCGATCGAATGCCCGTCCAGCAACAGCAGCGTCGGCCGGTCTCCCGAGCCGGGATCGCCGGAGCCGGACGCGGGGGCAGGACGCGGAGCGGTCGTGGGTGAACTCACGCCCCAGAGTCTAGGGACCGGCACCGACATGGCGATACGCCGACACCCGGCAGCCGCGGCCGCCGGGACCGGATCGCGGTTCGCGGGCGCGACCGGCGATCGCGCCCCGCGCCGTCACAGCGTGCCTGCCAGTTCGCGCAGCACCGGCAGGCTCACCGAGCCGGAGCCGAGCACCACGTCGTGGAAGGCCTTGATGTCGAAGCCTGCGCCGAGCCGCTCGGTGGCCGCCACCCGCTGGCGCAGGATCTCCAGCTGCCCGATCTTGTAGCCGACCGCCTGCCCCGGCATGGCGATGTAGCGGTCCACCTCCACGGTGATCTCGGCCAGCCCGACCGGCGCGTTGGCCACCATGAAATCGATGGCCTGTTGCCTGCTCCAGCCTTTCGCGTGCAGGCCGGTGTCGACCACCAACCGGCAGGAACGCCAGGAATCGCCCGCCAGCATGCCCAGGCGGCCGAGATCGTCCTCGTACAAACCCATCTCGTCGGCCAGCCGCTCGGTGTAGAGCGCCCAGCCCTCGACGAACGCGGTGTTGGCGAAGGACTGGCGCTGGAAGCGCGGCAGGTGGTCGAGTTCGTTGGCGATGGTGAGCTGCAGATGGTGACCGGGAATCGCCTCGTGGTAGGCCACCGACGCGGTCTCGAAGCGTCCACGACCGGTGGGATGGTGCTGATTGACGAAGTACGTGCCCGGCCGCGAGCCGTCGGCGGCGGGCGGGAAGTAGTACGCCGCAGGCGAATCCGCGGCCAGGAACTCGGGCACCGGGACGATGTCGCAGGACTCCTTCGGCAGCCGGCCGAACCAGTTCCCCATTTCGGCGGTGGCCAGGGCGAGCGCGCGGCGGGCGTCGAACATGATCTGCTCGGCGTCGTCGTAGCGCAGGGCGGGATCGTCGCGCAGCCGGGCGAAGATCTCGCCGAGATCGCCGGTGCCGAACAGCCGCGCGCCCACCGTCGCGTACTCCTCGCGCAGCTTCGCCAGCTCGGTGCGGCCGAGTTCGTGGATCTCGTCGGCGCCGAGATCGGGCAGCGTGGTGTGGTGGCGCAGCAACCGCCGGTAGATGTCCTCGCCGTCGCCGCCGAGCCAGCACAGGCCCGGCTGGTCGTCGGGACGAGCGGCGGGCAGCAGTTCGTCGTACAGCGCGTCGCGGTAGACCTGGAATGCGGGCCGGATGACATCCCGCGTCACCTCGGCCAGTTCCGAACGCCACGCGGCCTCGCCGTCCCAGCCCTCCGGACCGGCGAAGGTGACGAACGGGTCGGCGGCCACGTCGGAATCCAGGTAGCCGTCCAGCTGGTTGAGCGAGCGCTCGATGGCGATCCGCGCGGGCGTGCGGCCCGCGGCCAGCCCCGCCCGGAACCGCTCGACGGCCTGGCCGAGCATGTTTCCGAACTGGCGGTAGCGGCGCACCAGCGCCAGCGCGTGCTCCGGCCGCGGCGCATTCGTCTGCGGCGCCACCATCAGCACGCCGGCGTGCACGCCGTTCATCTGATCGGAGGCCAGCTCCATCGGCCGCCATTCCATGTGCTCGACCGCGCCGCTCAATTCGGTGCGCAGCAGGCTACGGGTGATGCGGTCGGCCTGGCCGAGCCGTTCGGCGTCGAGCGCGTCGACCGCCCGCAGCAGCTCGCGCCAGGTCGACAGCAGCCGCTGTTCGGCCTCGACGGACAGATCCTCGATCCGATCGTCGAAGCGGCGGTCGCCGAGCAGGGTCGCCTCGCTCGGCGCCGCCTCGAGCACGCTGTCCCAGTACCGCTCGGCCAAGCTCATCAGCTCGTCGTGACCATCCATGGTCACGATCATGCCTCGAGCCGGGCCGCGCGGCACCGGACTCGGCTGCGCGCCGGGTGGGGAGGTCAACCCACGCCGAGATACGCCGATTTCACCGCGGGATCGGTGAGCAATTCCGCGCCGCGCCCGGTTTTGGTGACCTCGCCGGTTTCCATGATGTAGGCGCGGTCGCTGCGGGCCAGCGCCTGCTGCGCGTTCTGCTCCACCAGCAGCACCGTGGTGCCCTGCTGATTGATCTCGCCGATGATCCGGAAGATCTGCTGGATCACCATGGGCGCCAACCCCATCGACGGCTCGTCGAGCAACAGCAGCCGCGGCCGCGCCATCAGCGCGCGGGCGATGGCAAGCATCTGCTGCTCACCGCCGGAGAGCGTGCCGCCGACCTGCTTGCGCCGCTCGAGCAACCGGGGAAACAGCTCGAACACCCACTCCAAGGTCCGCTCGTACTCCGCCTTCTGCTTGAAACCTCGTCCATAGCAACCCATGTCGAGGTTCTCCTGCACCGTCATGCCGGGGAAGACACCCCGCCCCTCCGGCGCTTGGATCAACCCGTGCAGCACCCGTTCGTGCGCCTTCATCCGGGTGATGTCGCGGCCCTCGAACAGGATCCGGCCCCGGGTCAGCGGCAGCAGGCCGGACATCGCACGCATCGTGGTCGTCTTCCCCGCGCCGTTGGCGCCGAGCAGGGTGACCAGCTCGCCCTCCGCGACCGTCAGCGAGATCCCGTGCAGCGCTTGGATTCTGCCGTAGTTGACGACCATGTCCTCGACTTCCAGCAGCGGCGCGCCCGCGGCGGGCTCGCGCGTCGCCTCCGTCCCCGGCGCTGTCACCACCGCAGCTTCGGCCGACACATCCGGCTCGGGGCCGGACGCCGCGTCATCCCCGGGCACGTCGTGTTCGCTTGCGTCGGTGCGGGTTTCGACCGCATCGAGATCCGGCACGCCGAGGTACGCGGCGATCACGGCGGGGTTGTCGCGGATGTCGGCGGGCAGTCCGTCGGCGATCTTGCGGCCGAACTCCAGCACCACGATCCGGTCGGTCACGCCCATGACCAGCCGCATGTCGTGCTCGATCAGCAGCACGGTGAACCCGTCGTCGCGGATCTTGCGGATCAGGTCCATGAGCGCGGACTTCTCGCTCGGATTGAACCCGGCCGCAGGCTCGTCCAGGCACAGCAGCTTCGGCTCGGTGGCCAGCGCCCGGGCGATCTCCAGGCGGCGCTGATCGCCGTAGGAGAGGTTGCGCGCCTTCTCCACCGCGCGCGGGGCGATCCCGACGAACTCCAGCAGCGCCATGCCGCGCTCGATCGCGTCGCGTTCCTCGCGCCGATGCCGCGGCGTACGGAACACCGCGCCCGGCACCGAGGTCTTGTGCCGCGCGTCGGTGCCGACCACGACGTTCTCCAGCGCGGTCATCTCACCGAACAGGCGCACGTTCTGGAACGTGCGGGCGATGCCGAGGCGGGTGATCGCGTTGCGCTTGGTCTTGGTCAGCGGTTTGCCGTCGAAGTACACCAGTCCGGCGGCGGGCTGGTAGACGCCGGTGATCGCGTTGAAGCAGGTGGTCTTGCCCGCGCCGTTGGGTCCGATGAGACCGAGGATCTCGCCGCGGCGGATCTCGAAGCTCACCTGATCCAGAGCGGTGAGACCGCCGAATTTCACCGTGAGGCCCTCGGTGCGCAGCAGCGGCTCACCCACCGCGGTCTCGATATCGCGGTGCGGGGCGACCACTTCCGCGACGGTCGCCGCGTCGGCGAGCTCCGGGATCACCTGGGTGACGTCGACCGTGCCCGCCGACTCGGCCTCCGGTTCGGCCGCGTAGCCCGCGGCCATGTCCTCGTTGTCGAACAGCGCGTCACCCGCGCTCGGCCCGGTCATCGGCCCGCTCCGATCGGTTCGGCCGCGGCCGGTCTGCGCACGGCCTGGTACACCTGCCTGCCATAGGTGAGCAGCTTCTGCCGCACCGGGAACAGACCCTGCGGACGCAGAATCATCATCACCACCAACGCGATACCGAAGTACAGATATTTGAGGTCGCCCAGCGACTGCGCGCCGCCCTTGCGGAACAGCAGCACGCTGCCGAGCAACAGCAGCGCCAGTACGCCGGTCACCACCATCGCGGTGACGACTCCGCGCCGCGGCCACACTCCCAGCCGACCGGACCACAACCGCCACGCGACGATCAACGCGACGAACACCGCGACATCGATCGTCAGCAGGACGTAGCCGGTCGACTCGTCGCTCACCAGGTTCACCGATTGCAACCGCGCGGGCAGATAGGCGATGACGAACGCGCCGAAGATCACCCCGAGCTTGTTGCCCTGCCCGCCGATGACCACCGCGCACAGGAACAGCATCGAGTTGATGATGTTGAAGCCGGTGGGATTGATGAACTGCACCTGCCCGGCGTAGATCGCGCCGGACATGCCGCCCACCGCGGCGCCGATCATGAACGCCCACAACTTGAACTTGAAGGTCGGTACGCCCATGATCTCGGCCGCGTCCTCGTCCTCGCGGATGGCGACCCAGGCGCGGCCGACGCGGCTGCGTTCCAGGTTCCCGACCACCAGCAGCACGATCACCACCAGCGCCATGCCGAACCAGTACCAATAGGTGCCGTAGCTGGCGCGGTCGAGCAGGTTGGCGCTGTCCGGGTCGCCAGGGTTTCCGCCGGAGAACACGCCCTCCGGCCTGCTCGCGGACTCGCCGACGTGCGGGTAGGCGACACCCGACAGGCCGAGGCTGCCGTTGGTGAGCTCGGTCAGGTTCTCCGCGAGCAGCCGGACGATCTCACCGAAGCCGAGCGTCACGATCGCCAGGTAGTCGCCGCGCAGCCGCAGCGTCGGCGAACCGAGGATCAGGCCGGACACCGCGGTCACCGCGACCGCGATCGGCAGGCACGCCAGCCAGGCCCACTTCGGATCGAGCCAGCCGCCGTCGGTCTGGTTCCACGGGCTGTTCGGGCTGGTGAGCAGGCCGACGGTGTAGGCGCCGACGGCGTAGAAACCGACGTAGCCGAGATCGAGCAGGCCCGCCTGCCCGACCACCACGTTGAGGCCGATGGCCAGCAGCGCGTACATCGCCACTTGCGCCATCACCAGGCCGAAGTTGTAGGAAGGAGTGTTCAGCAGCGGCGGCGGGAACAGCGGAAGCAGCGCGAGCAGCAGCAGGATCGGGACGCCGACGCCCCATTGCGCGGGCCTGCTCAGGCCGTCCCACCAGGTGCGGATCGCGTCGCCGACGCCGCGGCGCGCGGTGTCCGGCGTGGCCGCCGTCTTGGTCGTGTCGGTCATGCGCGCGCCCTTCCGAGACTCTCGCCGAGGATGCCGGTCGGGCGAACCATCAGCACCAGGACGAGCACCACGAACGCGACCACGTCGCGCCACTCGGTGCCGAACAGGATTTGGCCGTACTGCTCCACCACGCCGAGCACCAGTCCGCCCAGCAGCGCGCCGCGCAGATTGCCGATGCCGCCGAGCACTGCGGCGCTGAACGCCTTGATACCGAGAATGAATCCGCCGGAGTAGATGATCCCGTTCGGGATCTTCAGCGTGTACAGCATCGCCGCCGCGCCCGCGAGCACACCGCCGATGAGGAAGGTCAGCATGATGACCCGCTCCCGCGAGACGCCCATCAGCGTCGCGGTGTCGGGATCCTGCGCCACGGCGCGGATACCGCGCCCGAACTTGGTCCGGTTGATCAGCACTTCGGTGGCGATCGCCAGCGCCACGGCGGCGATCACGATGAGCAGCATGATGTTGGTGACCTCGGCGCCGCCGAAGCCGAACTGCACGGTGGGCTCGACGAGCCGGATGGCCTGCTGCGCGTTGGTGCCGCCGAGATCGGGACGGATCTTCGGCAGCACGAAGTGCACCAGTTCCTGGAGGACGAACGACATGCCGATCGCGGTGATCAGGAAGGCCAGCGGTTTCGCGCCGCGCTGGCGCAGCGGGCGATAGGCCACCCGCTCCAATCCGACTGCCGCGCCGCCGGACACGAGCATGCCCACGACCATCGCCAGACCCAGATACACGACGGTGAGCACCACCCCCTGGCTGTACACATCGGGGCTCGCGGTGAATCCGAAGATCATCAATCCGATCAACTGGCCGAACAACCCGAGCATGAAGATTTCCGAATGGGCGAAATTGATCAGCCGCAATACGCCGTACACCAGGGTGTAGCCGACGGCGACCAAGGCATAGATGGCGCCGTAGGTCACGCCGTCGACGGTCAGCCGCCAAAAATTATCGATCAGCGCCTCGTAGTTGAAGTCGATCGAGCCGGCCACGAGTTGTATCCCGGCGGCCGATGCCGTTTGTTTCATTTATTTCCGCCCTCATCCATTCGCCCACCGAACAACGGCACGTACGGGGATTCCGGCGAACCCCCGTACGTGCCGTGCGCCCGGGATCCGGGACTACTTGACCTCGTACACCCAGATCAGCGCATTCGACAGCTCACCGTTCGGGTTCCACTTGTACTGACGCGCGAGGCCGGCACCGTCGTACGTCCGCACATGATCGAGCAGGTCCGGACGGGTCACTTTCCCGCCGTCGATGCCCTTGGCCAGAATCGTGGTGAGGTCGTAGGCCTCCACCGAGTACACGCCCGGCGCCTGACCGTTGAGCGCCTCGTAATCCTTGGCGAACTTCTCCGGAGCGGGACCACACGGGCACGACAGCTTCGCACCCTTGGCCGCGCTGCCAGCCTGGGCGACGAACTGCGGGTCGTTGGTGCCGTCGGCGGAGACGAAGACCGCCTTCACGCCACCGGACTTCAACTGCTGCGCCAGCGGCGCCGCCTCGGAGTAGTAGCCGGAGTAGAAGATGGCGTCCGGATTCGCCGCCGCCACCTTGGTGACCGTCGCCGAGAAGTCCTTGTCGCCCTTCTTGATGCTGGCCGCGCACGCCGGGTCGGCCGCGGCGCCGAGGCCGTCGGTGATGGACTTCGCCAGGCCGGTGCCGTAGTCGGTGTTGTCCTGGATGACGCAGACCTTCTTGTATCCGGCACTGTTGACGAGGTACTTCGCCACCGACGGGCCCTGCACGTCGTCGTTGGCCAAGCCGCGGAAGAAGGTGGTCCAGCCGTTCTGGGTCAGCGTCGCGTTGGTGGCCGACGAGGTCACCGAGACCAGGCCCGCGTCGCTGAGGATCTTTCCGGTCGCCTTCGTCTCGCCGGAGAAGGCGGGACCGACCAGGCCGATGATCGAACGATCGTTGACGATCTGCGGGATCACCTGGGTGGCCTTCTGCGGGTCACCCTCGGTGTCGAACTGCTTCAGCTCGATCTTGCAGCCGGGGTTGGCTTTGTTGTGCTTGTCCAGGGCCAGCTTGACGCCGTTGACGATGTTGATGCCGAGCGCGGCGTCGGGGCCGGTCAGCGCACCCGCCATCGCGACGGCCGTGCCGGGCGCGCAGGTCGCCTTGCCGTCGCCGGCGGGATCGGCCGCCGTGGCCGCGTCGGCCTTCGGCACTTCCTTGCCCTGCTGGTCGACCTGCAGAAGCGGCTGGATGGACAGGCCGCCCGCCCCGTTGGTACCCGAGGAATCCGAACCGCTGCTGGTGGATTTGTCGCTACAACCGGTCAGCACCAGCGCGGCGGCGGCGCCGACGGCCACAACAGCTCGCGTCGAGCGCCTGCGCCATGTCGAACTAAGCACTTTGCACCTCATCTATGTTCTGTGCTCCCCCGGGGTCGCCGAGGAGGCCGACTCACATCAGCCCGGTCAGAACATAGCGTCGGTACGTTAGTTCCGCATCACATTCGGATCATGCGCGCGACATCGTTCCGAATTCTTGTTCACGACTACGTTTCGTTCGCGTAAATTCTTTCGCGACGCGCGGTCACTTCGGCGTCAGGTTCTCCAGCACCACCTCGGCGACCGCCTTCATCGTCGTGCGCCGGTCCATCGCGGTGCGCTGAATCCACTTGAACGCCTGCGGCTCCGAAAGGCCCTGCGTCTGCATCAGCACGCCCTTGGCGCGCTCGACCAGCTTGCGGGTCTCCAGCCGCTCGGCGAGATTGGCGACCTCGCTCTCCAGCGCGGTGATCTCGTGGAAGCGGCTGGCGGCCAATTCGATGGCAGGCACCAGATCCGATTTCGTGAACGGCTTCACCAGATAGGCCATCGCACCCGCGTCACGCGCCCGCTCCACCAGGTCACGCTGGCTGAACGCGGTCAGGATGACCACGGGGGCAACGCGTTTCGACGCGATCTCCGCCGCGGCGTCGATCCCGTCGCGGCGCGGCATCTTCACGTCCATGATGACCAGATCGGGCCGGTGCTCCACGGCGAGGTCGACCGCCTGCTGGCCGTCACCCGCCTCGCCGACCACCTGATAGCCCTCTTCGGTCAGCATCTCGACCAGATCCATGCGAATGAGCGCCTCGTCCTCGGCGACGACGACCCGCTTCGCCCCGGCGTCCTTCTTGGTGCCGGCGCCCCCAGCTGCTGTGCTCATAGGTAGACCCCTCTGGTTCCGATGCCCTGTACCCGACCCAACCAAAGGAAAGCCGCGCTCGCACGGGGACGAGCACGGGCCATCCCTCGGGCTGTCGAGTGATGTAAAGAGTACCTTTCACTTCGGCATAGAACGCATATACCCTGCGCAAACCGCCCCCTCGCGCCGCACGGACCAACCCATTTCCGTCTGCGCCACCCGACCGGCTATAGTTGCCATCCGGTGCGCCGGGTTGGCGGAACTGGCAGACGCGACGGTCTCAAAAACCGTTGTCCGAAAGGACGTGTGGGTTCGAGTCCCACACTCGGCACTCGCTTTTGGGTGTCCCCTGCTCGCGGAGAGCGCTCGCGGGGGGCGCTCGTCGTTTTTCTGGGGGTGCAACCCCCAGGCCCCGCTCGGCGGGGCTTCGCCCCCCGAACCCCCCGGAGTGCGTGGTTGCGTCGCGTGGGATGGGGCGTTTTGGGGTGGGTTGCGATTGAGGCTTCGGCGGTGCGTTCCGATCGGGGCTTCGGCGGTGCGTAGTGGTTGGGGCTTCGGCGGTGCGTCGCGATCGGGGGCTTCGGCGTGCGTCGCGATCGGGGCTTCGGCGGTGCGTCGCGATCGGGGCTTCGAGTGCGTTGCGACAGTGAGTCCAGGTGTCGACGCCTCCGTTCTGCGTTTGCCGGAATCGTGCGAGCTGGCCCGCGAGCGGCATCGACGCCAGTGGTCAGAGGCGCCCGGGTCATCGCGGGCGACTGTTCCGGATCGCCATGTTCGGTCGGTGAGATCCCCCGAGCCAGTCCGACCCACGACGCGGCGAACCGTGCACCGGAGCGCTCGCGTGATCCATGTGCCGCCGGGGGATGGATCCCGCGACGGGACTTGCGCGGTTCGCGCCCGTGGTCGCCTCCAGCGGTCACGAGGCGAGGTCGCGTCCGGGGTAGGCAGGCCGTGATCGAACCCGTGGTGAGCGAAAGCGTTTACTACGGTGGCGAATCCGAGAACCTGCGTGCCCTTCCAATCACGAAGCAATCACAGTGTGTCGTTTGAATGCGGGACCGCCGGGGTACAAACCTGGAGACAATTGAACCGCACCGCTCTTCGGAGTGACGTACGTCGCAGGCCAGAGGGTCGAAGCGGCGCGCTTCGTGTACGGCGCGCTACGAACAGATGAATATGTTGTTCCCACATGTGGGACGAACGACTCAGACCCTTCTGGTAGCCTCCGCGCCGTTTATCGTTAGCGGTATGCACGTCCTGTTCGTCTGCAACGGCAACGTTTGCCGTTCGGTGATCGCCGAGCGGCTCACGCGCGCCCTCGCGGTCGAACACGATCTTCCCTATCTCACCGCCGAAAGTGCGGGAACCCGTGCGCTGGTGGGATTTCCCGTCGAGCCGCTGGCCGCGCAGACCATCACCGGGCTGGGCGCCGACGCGAGCAATTTCCGGGCACGCCGCCTGAAGCCGGAGATGATCGACAAGGCCGACCTGGTTCTCACGATGACCGAGCAGATCCGCGAGCAGGTGGCGGACTTGGCCTTCGGCGCCGGAGCGCGCACCTTCACGCTGCTGGAGGCACACCGCATCGCGCACGTCACCGGCGCGCGCACGGTCGCCGAATTGCACCGTGCTCGCAACGACCTGTCCCTGGTGGGCCGGGAGAACATCGCCGATCCGGTCGGGCTGTCCGCCCAGGCGTTCTGCGAGGTGGGCGACCGCATCGCCGAGGCGCTGGTGCCGCTGCTGCTGGCGCTCGCCCCGCACGAACAGCCGCGCTGGCCGCACGACGAGCGCCGCGGACTGGTCATCCGCCCCGGCGGCGCACCGGCGCCGCTGGCGACATTCCTCGCCGCCCAGCGCACCCGGTGACCGCGGGCGGAAATCGCACCCGTCAGCGCGCTGGGCGCCATCGCGTATCGAACCTGTTATCAACGGGCTGTGTTCATTTCCGCGCCGGACGCATTAAACTCCCGCCGGACAACACTCTCCGCCGTTGCTGGTTCGACACAGGACAGGAATCAGACATGCCGAAACGCATTTCGGATGTTTCGCTCCATGTTTATGTGACACCGGAAACTCTCGAACGCGTCGTCGACGCCGTGCGCGAGGTGGTGGACGACCATCTCACCGACCGGGACGTGTTCGCCTGGCGCTTCACCCTGCCCGTCGACGCCGACGATCCGGCCCACACGGCTCTGGAGAGCCGCTGCCGCGCCGATCGTCCCGGCGAGAGCTCGGACCATCGCAGCACCTACGAGATCGCGCTCAGTTTGGTCGGCGCACCCGACCAGTTGACCGACGACCACATGGCCGCGCTGGAACGCCAGCTGCTGCACGGCATCTCGGGGCTGGCGCGAACCGAGCCGGGAGCCGATATCCCGGTCTCGATTCACGCTTCGCACTGCACCGACGTCGATCTCGACATCGATCGCGATCTCGAACTGCTGTGATTCGAACCGCTGCGGGGCTCAGCGCCGCGCGGGGAAGTGGCGGATGAGTCCCTCTTGCACCGTGGTGGCCAGCAGATCACCGCTGCGGGAGTAGAAGCGGCCGGTCGCCAGGCCACGGGAGCCCGCGGCCACCGGCGACTCGGTGCAGTACAGCGCCCACTCGTCGAAACGGAACGGGCGGTGGAACCAGATCGAGTGGTTGACCGTGGCCGCGACGATGCGGTCCAGGCCCCACGACAGCCCGTGGGTGGTGATGATCGAGTCCAGCACCGTGGTGTCGGACGAGTAGCCCAGCGTCGCCACATGGATCAGCGGATCGTCGGGCAGCCTGCCGTCCGCGCGCATCCACACCCGGTTGTGGTTGAGCCGCTCCCCCGTGCCCTTCAAGATCCATGCCGGATCGTTGGTGTAGCGCATATCGATCGGATGCGGCGCCTTGACGAACATCTCCAGCTTGTCCTCCAAGCCTTCGAAGCTCTCCTCCACCCGCGGCAGCGTCTCCGGGTCCGGCACCTCCGGCTGCGCGTGCGCGTGCTCCAGACCGGTGCCCCAGTCCTGGAAGGCGGCGAGCATGACGAACAGCTCCTGGCCGTCCTGGCTGGCGGTGACCGTGCGGTTGGCGAAGGCGCGACCGTCGCGATGCCGGTCCACCCGGTACTCGATCGGCTTCTTCACATCGCCGCCGCGCACGAAATGCGCGTTCACCGCGTGCACCGGACGGTCGCCGACCGTCCGGCCCGCCGCGATGATGGCCTGCGAGACGAGCTGACCGCCGAAGGTGCGGCTCCACACCTTCTCCGGGTGCTGGCCGACGAAGACGTCCTCGTCCATCTGCTCGAGATCGAGCAGGCCGAGCAGCACGTCCAGGTCGGAACGCTGCGCATCGGACTCCGCGACGGCGACGGGGCTGCTCAGGGAAGCACTCACTAATGGTCCTCCTCACCGATTCGGTGAACGTGGATCAGGTTGGTGGAACCGACGGTACCGGGCGGCGACCCGGCCACGATGACCACCAGGTCACCTTTCTGGTATCGGCCCATCGACAGAAGTGCTACATCCACCTGGTGGATCATCGCGTCGGTGCTGCTCACGGTCGGCACGATGAAGGTCTCGGTGCCCCAGGTCAGCGCCAGCTGGCTGCGGACCTCAGGCAGCGGCGTGAACGCCAGCAGCGGCAGCGGGGTGTGCAGGCGCGCCAGGCGGCGCACCGTGTCGCCCGACTGGGTGAACGCGACCAGCGCCTTGGCGTTGAGCCGCTCGCCGATGTCGCGGGCGGCGTAGGAGATCACACCGCGCTTGGTGCGCGGCACGTGGGTCAGCGGCGGCACCCGGGTCGACTCGGTCTCCACCGCGTGCACGATGCGCGCCATCGTGCGCACCGTCTCGATCGGGTACTTGCCCACCGAGGTCTCACCCGACAGCATCACCGCGTCGGCGCCGTCGAGCACCGCGTTGGCCACGTCGGAAGCCTCGGCGCGGGTGGGGCGGGAGTTGTCGATCATCGATTCCAGCATCTGCGTGGCGACGATGACCGGCTTGGCGTTCTCGCGGGCCATCTGGATGGCGCGCTTCTGCACGATCGGCACCTGCTCGAGCGGCAGCTCCACACCGAGGTCGCCGCGCGCGACCATCACCGCGTCGAAGGCCAGGACGACGGCCTCGAGGTTGTCGATCGCCTCCGGCTTCTCCAGCTTGCCGATCACCGGCACCCGGCGGCCGACCCGGTCCATCACGTCGTGCACCAGCTCGACGTCGGACGGGGACCGCACGAACGACAGCGCGATGAAGTCCACGCCGAGCTTCAGCGCGAATTCCAGGTCCTCGATGTCCTTCTCCGACAGCGCGGGGACCGACACGTCCATGCCGGGCAGCGACACGCCCTTGTTGTTGGAGACCGGTCCGCCCTCGGTGACCCGGCAGACCACGTCGTTGCCGTCCACACGGGTGACGATGAGGCCGACCTTGCCGTCGTCGACCAGCAGGCGATCGCCGGGCTTGGCGTCCTGGGCCAGTTCCTTGTAGGTGGTGGACACGCGGTCGTGGGTGCCGTCGATGTCGTCGACGGTGATGCGGACCTCTTCGCCCGTCGCCCAGACGGTCCTGCCCTCCAGGAAACGGCCGAGGCGGATCTTGGGACCCTGCAGGTCGGCGAGAATGCCGACGGCCCGGCCGAGGTGGTCGGAGGCCTGACGCACCTTCTTGTAGTTCTCGGCATGGTCGGCGTGCTCGCCATGGCTGAAGTTCAGCCGAGCCACGTCCATGCCGCTCTCGACGAGTTCGCGGATACGGTCCTCGGTGGCAGTGGCCGGTCCGAGCGTGCACACAATCTTCGTCCGTCGCATCACGGGTAGAGCCTAGTCCCGCTCGGCGGACAGGTCCCGCCGTGGCCACGGTGAATCCTTGGTGAAAAAAATGAACGACAGCTCCATCGCAGGTACAAATGAGTATTCAGCGGGCGACATGACGGGCCAACCTCGTTTCCAGCCGGGTCTGCCCGAACCCGAGGATCAGGCAGATCACCCAGTAATACAGCGCCGCGACCCCGTAGAGCGCGAAGAAGTCGAAGGTGGGGGCGGCGGCGAGCTGGGCGACGCGCAGCAGCTCGGTCACCAGGATGGTCGAGGCCAGCGAGGTGTCCTTCACCAAGGAGATCAGCGTGTTCGACAGCGGCGGCACGGCGATGCGCGCGGCCTGCGGCAGGATGATCAGCCGCAGCATCATCGGGTACGACATGCCGAGCGCCTGCGCCGCCTCCCACTGGCCCGTCGCGACGCTCAGGATCGCGGCGCGCACCACTTCGGCCGCGTATCCGCCGACGTTGAGGCTGAACGCGATCACCGCGGCGGGAAAGGGGTCGATCACGATGCCGAACTGCGGCAGCGCGTAGAACACGATGAACAGCTGCACCAGCAGCGGCGTGCCGCGAATGATCGAGATGTAGAAACGGGCCGCCGCCGACAACGGCCACGCAGGCGACATCCTGGCCAGCGCGACGAACAGCGCGAGCGCCAGGCCGATGGCGAAGCTCATGGCGGTGAGCGGAAGGGTTTTGGTGACGGTGGCCTGCAGCATCGGCGACAGGTTGTGCCAGACGAGATCCCGGGTGGCGGCGTCCATGAACGGTGCCGGCTACCGACTGACGTCGGTGCCGAAGTACTTGTCCGAGATCTTCGCCAGGGTGCCGTCGGCGCGCAGCTGGTCGAGCGCCTTGTCCACGTCGGTGATCAGCGCGTCGCCCTTGCGCGCCGCGAACGCCTGCTTGCTCACCGATCCGGTCCTGGCGGCGATCTTCACACTCGTGTCGCCGGTCTTCTCGGTGTATTCGGCGACGGCGAGATTGTCGTTGACGGTGGCGTCCACGCGGCCGTTCTTCAGCAGCTGGACGGCCTGCACGAAGCCCTCGACGGCCTCGACCTTCGCGCCCGCGTCGGTGGCGACCTTGCTCCAGTTGCTGGTGGCCGACTGCGCGCAGGTCTTCCCGGCGAGATCGGCCAGGCCGGTGACGGCGTTGTTGTCGGCGCGAGTGACGATCACGCCCGCCGACGTGGTGTAGGGCGTCGACAGCGCGTACTTGGCCGTGCGCTCGTCGTTCACGGTCACCTGGTTGGCCACCAGGTCGAAGCGCTTGGACTCCAGGCCCGCGAAGATGGCGTCCCACGGCGTCTGCACGAACTCGACCTTCTTGCCGAGTTTGTCGCCGACCGCCTGGATCACCTCGACGTCGTATCCGGTGAGCTTGCCGTCGGAGCCCTGGAAGCTGAACGGGGCGTAGGTGCCCTCGGTGCCGACCTTCAGCACGTTGGGGTCGCTGCCACCGCACGCGGTCGATCCGGTGGCGGCGACGATGGCGAGCATGGCGGCGGCGAACAGCTTGCGACGCACGGAATCCCTCTCTTCGGTGCGTGGAGCTCCACACACGGCACGCGAGTCCGGTCATGCTACGCCAGGATTTTCGCCGGCGACAGTGTCGCGATCACCGTGCGCGCAATGGTTGCTGTCGATGCCTGCGGCCCGCGACGACTCGGAGGCGGGCACGCCGCGCCCGCCTCCGACGATCCGCCGCGGTCAGTCGCGCAGCGGGCGGCCGTCGCTGTCGGGCACCTTGCCGGTGAGCATCAGGACGCCGTCGACGATGCCCCAGATCCACCCGACGGTGAAGCAGGTGATGGCGCTGACCACCAACTGGGCGACGCCGAGGCCGGTGTAGCCGAGGTAGAAGCGGCCGACGCCGAAGCTGCCTAGGAAAATCTGCAGCAGGCCGGCGACGAGCTTCTGCTTGTCCGACAGCGGAACACCGAACGGGTCGCGGCCCCAGGGCGCCTCCGGGTCGTTCGGGTTGTAGCCCTGCGGACCGGCCGGGTACGGCGCGGGAAAGTAACCGCCCGGCTGCTGGCCGTAGGTTCCCGCCGGCTGACCGTACTGGGGCTGCTGGACGTAGGGGTCCGACGGCGGACTGTAGGACGGCTGGCTCTGCGCTTCCAGCGGCTTGGTCAGGTCCGGCCCGGTGCCGGGCGGGCCGTACTGCGGGCCCCCGGCGCCCTGGTTCTGCTGGTAAGGGTCGGTCACCGATGTCCTCCTCATTAGTGCGGGCACCCTCTTGTCGGCCCCCGGCCTCACTGGATCGCCGAACCGTGGCTCGCGACGATCACGAGTCATTGTCACCGGGAACGACCTGGTTGTCCTCCCCGGAGCAGGCCGGCGCTTCCAGTGGTTATCGCGGCGGGTCGCCCGAACGTTGCCTAGCGGATGCCACGTGCCGGGTCAACCCTTGTCGGAGGCGGCTTTGTCCGAATCCGTGCTCTGCGAACCGCTCTCGGAACCCTCGCTTCGCCGGGCCGGCTCGGTCGCGTCCGGCTCGGCAACGGACGTGCCGGTCCCGGAGGCGTCGGCAACGGACCCGGCGTTCTCGGCTTCGCCCGTGCCCGAGGGCTTCTCGGTTCGCGCCGCTCCTGCCGCGCGCAACGCCCGCAGCTGCCACGGCCACGGTCGCGGGCTCCCACCCGGCTGCAACTGCTGCGGCGTCTCCCGCCCCTTGGTGGCGAACACGAAGTAGGCGATCGCGGCCAGGAACACCAGGGCGGAGGTGAACGAGTTGATCCGGATGCCCGCGATCTTCGTCGCCTCGTCGGCGCGCATCAGTTCCACGAAGAACCGTCCGAAGCAGTACCCGGCGACGTACAGCGCGAACAGGCGGCCGTGGCCGATCCGGAAACGCTTGTCCACGTAGACCAGCAGCACGACGACGAGCAGGTTCCACAGCAGCTCGTACAAGAAGGTGGGGTGCACGATCTTCTCGACCACGCCGGTGGAGGCGCCGTTCATCATGTCGAGCTGTCCGCCGTCGCCCACCCGCCGGTAGATCTCCAGGCCCCACGGCAGGTCGGTCTCGCGCCCGTAGAGTTCTTGGTTGAAGTAGTTGCCGATCCTGCCGATGGCCTGCGCCAGCAGGATCGGCGGTGCGACCGCGTCACCCAGGGCGGGCAGCGGGATCTTGTAGACCCGGCAGCCGATCCAGGCGCCGATGCCGCCGAGCAGCACCGCGCCCCAGATACCGAGGCCGCCCTGGTAGATCTTCAGCGCGTCGATCGGGTGCCCGTCGGCGCCGAAGTATTTCTGCCAGTCGGTGGCCACGTGGTAGAGCCTGCCGCCGACCAGACCGAACGGCACGGCGAACATCGCGACGTCCAGGATCGCGCCGGGCTGGCCGCCGCGTGCGCGCCAGCGCCGTTCGCCCCACCAGATCGCGACGATGATGCCGAGGATGATGCACAGGGCGTACGCCCGCAGCGGGAACGGACCGAGTTGCCAGACGCCGCGCGCGGGGCTGGGGAGGTAGGCCAGCACGGCGCCGCTGACGCCGCCGTCGGCCAGGACACTGTCTGCGAGGACTCGTAACGTCACGGGGCCACCGTAGCGGAGATGCTCGACCGCCCCGCCACCAGCGCACCGCGCTCGTCGTGTGAGGGCTCGCCCGGGCCGCGCGGAACACGCCCGGGGTGCCGACCGACGGCCGCCCTTGCACCGCTCTTTTCGGCGTTCCGCCTATCGTGCGGCGTGGGAACCCGTCGGCTGATCCCGGTCCAATGGCGACCCGGCCGCGACCTCGGAGCAACGTGCGGCGGAATCGCTGGTCCAAGCGGTGCGCGGTACCGCCGGGTCGGCTAGGACGCCACGGTCGCCGAACGCACGCCCTCGGCCAGTTCCGCGGTGAGCGCACGCACCGCGTCCAGTCCCTGGCCCGCCGCGGTGACCAGCGCCGAGCCGACGATGACCCCGTCGGCGTAGGACGCGATCTCGGCGGCCTGCTCACCCGAGCGGACACCGAGGCCGACGCCGATCGGGATGTCGGAGTGGGCCCGGATCCTCGCGCACAAGGCGGGCGCGGCCGAAGACACCACGTCCCGCGCGCCGGTCACGCCCATGGTGGAGGCGGCGTAGACGAAACCTCGGCTGGCCTCGAGCGTTTTCACCAGGCGTTCCTCGGTGGACGACGGCGCGACCAGGAAGATGCGGTCCAAGTTGTGCGTGGAGGAGGCGACGAACCAGTCGTCGGCCTCGTCCGGGATCAGGTTGGGGGTGATGATGCCCGCGCCGCCCGCGGCGGCCAGATCCCGCGCGAAGCGATCCACGCCGTACTTGAGCACCGGATTCCAGTAGCTCATCACGACTGCCTGGCCTCCGGCGCCGGTGATCGCCTCGACCACCGAGAACACGTCGCGCACCCGCACACCGCCGCGCAGCGCTTGCTCGGCGGCGGCCTGGATGGTCGGTCCGTCCATCACGGGATCGGAGTAGGCGACGCCGACCTCGATGATGTCGCACCCCGCTGCGACCATCGCGCGCACGGTCTCGATGGAACCGGCCAGGTCGGGATAGCCCGCGGGCAGGTAGCCGATCAGTGCCGCGCGGCCATCGGCGCGGCAGGCGGCGAAGGTGTTCGCCAAGCGGGACTGCTGACTCACCGGCCCTGCTCCTTCGGCTCGTCGAACAGCCCGAACCACCGCGCTGCCGTATCCATGTCCTTGTCGCCCCGGCCCGAGAGGTTCACCAGGATGATCGCGCCCTCGCCGAGTTCCTTGCCCAGTCGCAGGGCGCCCGCCACGGCGTGCGCCGACTCGATCGCCGGGATGATGCCTTCTTTGCGGCTGAGCAGCAGCAGGGCGTCCATCGCCTCGGTGTCGGTGATCGGCCGGTACTCGGCGCGGCCGATGTCCTTGAGGTAGGCGTGCTCGGGGCCGACGCCGGGGTAGTCCAAGCCCGCCGAGATCGAATGCGACTCGATGGTCTGGCCGTCCTCGTCCTGCAGCAGGTACGAGTACGCGCCCTGGAACGCTCCCGGCGTCCCGCCGGTGAAGGTGGCCGCGTGCCTGCCGGTGTCGACGCCGTCACCGGCCGCCTCGTATCCGATCAACCGGACGTCGGTGTCGTCGAGGAACGCGTGGAAGATGCCGATGGCGTTGGATCCGCCGCCGACACAGGCGACGACCGCGTCGGGCAACCGCCCGGTGGCGGCCTGCACCTGGGCGCGTGCCTCCATGCCGATGATGCGCTGGAAATCGCGCACCAGCATCGGGAACGGATGCGGGCCCGCGGCGGTGCCGAAGCAGTAGTAGGTGTCGTCGGCGTTGGTCACCCAGTCGCGCAGCGCCTCGTTGATGGCGTCCTTGAGCGTCTGCGAACCGGAGGTCACCGAGATCACCTCGGCGCCGAGCAGGCGCATCCGCGCCACGTTGAGCGCCTGGCGCGCGGTGTCGACCGCGCCCATGTAGACGACGCAGTCCAGGCCCAGCAGCGCGCAGGCGGTCGCCGTGGCGACGCCGTGCTGGCCAGCGCCGGTCTCCGCGATGACCCTGGTCTTGCCCATCCGCTTGGCCAGCAGCGCTTGGCCGAGCACATTGTTGATCTTGTGCGAGCCCGTGTGGTTCAGGTCCTCGCGCTTGAGCAGGATGCGGGCCCCGCCCGCGTGCTCGGACAGCCGCTTGCACTCGAACACCGGCGACGGGCGGCCGGTGTAGTCGCGTTGCAGCCGGTCGAGTTCGTTGAGGAAGGAGTCGTCGAGCCTCGATTTCTCGTACTCGGCGGTGACCTCCTCGATGACCGCCATCAACGCCTCCGGCACGTGCCTGCCGCCGTAGACGCCGAAGTGCCCGCCCACGTCGGGCTCGTGTCCACTGCGCTGGGCGACTCCGTCGCTGGCCTGGGGTACCGCCACGCCGGTCACCGGCCCCGCCGCGCCGGCTTCGGGCAGGACGGGTGGGTGCCCGCGGTCACCAGTTCGGAGACCGCCGCGCGGGGGTCGCCACTGGTCACCAGACCCTCGCCGACGAGGACGGCGTCCGCGCCCGCGCCCGCGTAGGCCAGCAGGTCGGCCGTGCCGCGGATGCCGGACTCGGCGATCCGGATCACCTCGGTGGGCAATCCGGGCGCGATCCGGGCGAAGACGTCGCGGTCGACCTCGAGCGTCTTCAGGTTGCGCGCGTTCACGCCGATCACCGACGCGCCCGCCTCCAGCGCGCGGTCGGCCTCCTCCTCGGTGTGCACCTCGACCAGCGCGGTCATGCCAAGCGACTCGGTGCGGTCGATCAGGGACGACAGCACGTCCTGCTCCAGCGCCGCGACGATCAGCAGGATGACGTCCGCCCCGTGCGCGCGCGCCTCGTGGATCTGGTACGGGCCGACGACGAAATCCTTGCGCAGGATCGGGATGCTCACCGTGGCGCGGACCGCGTCCAGGTCGTCCAGCGACCCGTTGAAGCGGCGGCCCTCGGTGAGCACGCTGATGATCCGCGCGCCACCGTCCTCGTAGGCCTTGGCCAGACTCGCCGGGTCCGGGATGTCCGCCAGCTCGCCCTTGGACGGACTTGCTCGCTTGACCTCGGCGATGACGCCGATGCCGTCCTCGAGCAGCGCCGCGCGGGCGTCCAGCGGCGCGGGCGCCGCCGCGGCGGCCGCCTTGACCGCCTGGAAGTCCAGCAGGGCTTCCCGAGCGGCCACATCCGCGCGGACCCCGTCGAGAATCGAGTCGAGTACCGTCATCTGGCTCGAATCCTTTCTGGGGAGACGGACTTGCTACCTGAGAATCCCCCCAGGCGCTGTCTCACCGATGCTGTCAAAGAATAAATGGACCTACCGGGCGCGTATCCGCCGGGGCCGTGGTTGGACCATGCGGAAGGGCTCGGCGCAAGGTGGCACCCGCCACACTCGCCGCGCGCGGATAGCTCAGCGATCACGGCGGCCTGCCTCACCTTGGCCGGAATCCTCCGGAGGCGTCTGCCCGGCCGGGGGTTCGTCGGTCGGGTCGGTACCGGCGTCCAGCGCGTCCCACAGCACGCGCTCGGACAGCTGTGGCGCCGACCGGTCGTCCGTGGACTGCGCGCGCCGCTGCGTGACCTCCGCGGTGGCCGCGGCGCGCCGGAAGACCGGGTTGTCGTACTTGCCCGACAGCCGCGCCGTCTCGGCGGGCATGCGGGCCAGCAGCGCGCCCGCGCCGAACGCGGCGATCGCGCCGAGCAGCGCGAGCACGGCGGGGAACGCCGCCGTGGTCGCCGTCTCGACCTGCGCGCGCGCCGGGAGTTCGGCGAGCTTCGCGGCCCGCTCGGCGATCTGGCCGGACTCGGTCAGCAGCGCGAACGCGGGCACCGCCGCCACCGCGGCGACCAACGCGATCAGCACGCCGACCACACGGCGCAACCAGCCCTTGGTGGCCAGCACGGCCGCGATCGAGGCGAGCAGGACCAGTGCGAGCGGCGTCAGCGCGCCGAACCACACACCGCCGTTCAGATGATCGGTGCGGGGCTGGGTGAGACCGTCCGACGAGGTGACCGTCACCCACGTCATCCGCGACGACCCCCACAGCGCGGCCGCGGCGACGGCGAGCAGCGCCACGGGGAGAACGGGATGGTTGCGGCGCGCAGCGCCTTCCGTTCCGGCCGACGGGGAAGCGTCCGCCGCCGGAGCGGCTTCCGGCCGCGCCGGCGCGCCGGTGTCCGGTTCCCGCGCCCGGCCCGGTTCGTCGTCAGGGGCAGCCGTCATAGCGGTCCGCCGTCCGCCGTACCCGGTTCGGCGCCGTAGGCCCGCACCGTCCCGGCCGCCGCGATCGCCTTGAGCACCGCCATCGCCTTGTTGCGCGATTCCACGTCCTCGTACTCCGGATCCGAGTCCGCGACGATGCCCGCGCCCGCCTGCACGTAGGCGGTGCCGTCCTTCAGCAACGCGGTGCGGATGGCGATAGCGGTATCCGCGTCACCGGCGAAGTCCAGGTACCCGACGACGCCGCCGTAGATGCCGCGCCGGGTGGGTTCGAGTTCCTCGATCAGCTCCATCGCGCGCACCTTGGGGGCGCCGGACAACGTGCCCGCGGGGAAGCACGCCCGCACCGCGTCCAGCGCGATCCGGCCGGGCGCCAACCGGCCCGACACGGTCGACACCAGGTGCATGACGTGGCTGTAGCGCTCGATGTGCCGGTACTCGGTGACCCGCACGGTGCCCGGCTCGCACACCCGGCCCAGGTCGTTGCGGCCCAGGTCGACGAGCATGAGGTGCTCGGCGTTCTCCTTCTCGTCGGCGAGCAGGCCCTTCTCCAGCAGCAGGTCCTCCTCCTCGGTGGCGCCGCGCCAGCGGGTGCCCGCGATCGGATGGGTCGTCGCCACGCCGTCTTTCACGGTGACCAGCGATTCGGGGCTGGAGCCGACGATGGAGAACGCGGTCTCGCCCGTGCCGTCCGGGACGTGCAGCAGGTACATGTACGGGCTCGGATTCGACGCGCGCAGCATCCGGTACAGATCGATCGGCGCGCCGTCGTAGTCCATCTCGAAACGCTGGGACAGCACCACCTGGAACGCCTCGCCCGCCTCGATCTCCTTGACCAGGCGGCGCACGCCCGCGCCGAACTCCTCGGTGGTGCGCCTGCGCCGGTATCGCGGCTCGGGCCGGTCGAACACCGACACGGTGGAGTCGGCGGGCGCGCCGAGCGCGGCGGTCATCCGGTCCAGCCGGGCCACCGCGTCGTCGTATGCCTCGTCGACGCGCTCGGCGGTGCCGTTCCAGTTCACCGCGTTGGCGATCAGCGTGATCGCGCCTTCGTGATGGTCGAACGCGGCCAGGTCGGTGGCGAGCAGCAACACCATCTCCGGCAGTCGCAGGTCGTCCAGCGCCAGGCTGGGCAGCCGCTCCATCCGGCGCACCGCGTCGTAGCCGAGGTATCCGACCATGCCTCCGGTCAGCGGCGGCAGGCCGGGCAGGCGCTCGGTGCGCAGCAGCTCCAGCGTCTCGCGCAGCGCGACCAGCGGATCGCCGCCGGAGGGCGCGTCGGCCGGGACACTGCCCAGCCAGGCCGCCTCGCCGTCGACGACGGTCAGCGCCGACGGGCTGCCCGCGCCGATGAACGACCAGCGCGACCAGGACCGGCCGTTCTCGGCGGACTCGAACAGGAAGGTGCCCGCCCGGTCGCCCGCGAGCTTGCGGTAGGCCGACAGCGGAGTCTCGGAGTCCGCCAAGACCTTTCGGGTCACCGGGACCACCCGGTGCTCCGCGGCCAGCTGATGGAACTGTTCGCGGGTCGTGGTCGTGGGAGTGGACGCGCCTGGCATGCACTCATCATCCCAGGCCGGACCGGCCGGCCGGTGAGCGGTGCCGCCCACGCGACGACCCGGCGCGGCAAACCGGACAAATCAGGTCGACCGTCCGGTTCCCACGCGGTCGCCGGAGGTGTGGCGCGGCTCACTACACTCGCGGCGTTCCACGTCGCATGCGGTATCCATCTCGAGAGGAGACAACTGATGTACCCCTCGCAATCGGTAGCGCCCGAGGGTCCTCGGCACGTCCCGAACCACCCCGTCGCTCGCCTGCAAGCCGCGCGCACCGCTGGCCCGGGTCAGCCGACCCACCGGCAAGGCGCCCCAGGCAACGCGCTCGCGTCCTTCGTCACCTACGTCAAAGCACTGGAGTCTCTCGACAAGAACCGCTTCCCCGACGAATACGCCGTCCACAGCGATCGCATCAAGGAGCTGCGGCCGTTCCTGCGCGCACACGGCATCCTCGATGTGATGGCGATCAAGAACCCTGAGGTGGCGGCGCTCATCGGCGCGTAGCCGTCCCCTCGGCTCGTGCCCGAATCACCGGCGCCGCGATCGGATCGCAAGCGGCGCATGCCGGGCACGAGCATCAGGTCCGCCCCCGCGCGAGATACCCGTTCGCACCGACCGCGCGGTAGTGTTCCCGGGTATGCAGCAAGGACAGCTCGCCCCTGACTTCGAGCTTCCCGATCAATCCGGCGCTCCCCGCTCGCTCGACGCTCTGCTCGCGGACGGCCCGCTGGTCCTCTTCTTCTATCCCGCGGCCAATACGCCCGTCTGCACGGCTGAGGCCTGTCACTTCCGTGACCTGGCCGCCGAATTCGCCGCGCTCGGCGCCACCTGTGTCGGCATCAGCACCGACAACGTGGACACCCAAGCCGGATTCGCCGCGAAGCAGCGCCTCGGCTACCCGTTGCTCTCCGACGCCGACGGCGCCGTCGCCGCGAAGTTCGGCGTCAAGCGCGGACTGCTGGGCAAACTCGCGCCGGTGAAGCGGCAAACCTTTGTCATCGACACAGACCGCACCATTCGCAAGGTCATCACCGGTGAGCTGCGCGCCGCCGTGCATGCCGACGAAGCACTGAACTACCTGCGCAGCCGCTAGTCGCGCGCCGCGCCGCGTTCGCAGCCACGGTCGGGCAATGCCGCGGCCTAGGCTGGATCCATGACTTCCACCGAGGGTCAGCCGGTCGAGCGCAAATCCACGGCATCCGCCTGGCGCACCCGGATCATCGGCGGTGCGGCGCTAGTGGCCGTCCTCGTCGTCCTGTACTTCATCCTGTCGGCGTTCATCCCGCGCTGGTGGGCGCAGCGGGTCGGATCGATGGTGCACGGAAGTTTCGCCAAGGGCATCGGTTGGGGCCTGTGCTACGGCGGATTGTTCACCATCCTCACGCTTTTCCTGCTGCTTTTCGCCGTGCTGGTGTGGCGGCGCAAAGGGGGTAGGTTCGCGGCGGGCGCGGCCGTGGTCGTCGCGATCCTGTTCGCGCTGCCCAGCCTGATGACGCTGACCATCGTGCTGGGCAACAGCAGCGCCGCGCACGCGGGTGAGCGGATCCTGGATGTCGACGCGCCCGCGTTCCGTGGCGCGATGCTCACCGGCGCGGTCATCGCGACGCTGCTGTTCCTGCTCGCCGTCGCGCTGTTGCTGCTGCGCAGGTGGCGGCGCACGCACCCGGGCACGCCGGAAACCGAGGACACGACGTCGCGGCCCGTGTGAGTGAACTCACCTCACGCAGCATCTTTATGACGGTCGAGCGAAGTCGTGGCAAACTCGATGTCGCGGGTGACTGTGCACGCGAATCCACGTCACTCGGCTTGAAAGAAGGCACACAGTGACGAAGTGGCTCGACCCGGTCGAACAACGCGCGTGGCGTGCGATCGTGGCGCTGATGACGCGGCTGCCAGGAGCTCTCGACACCCAGCTGCAGCGCGAGTCCGGCGTGACGCATTTCGAGTACTGGGTGTTGACACTGTTGTCGGAGGAACCGGGCCACCGACTGCAGATGAGTGAGCTTGCCCACAAGGCAAATGCATCGTTATCGCGGTTGTCGCATGTGGTGTCCAAGCTGGAGCGCATGGGCTGGGCGCAGCGTTCGGTGACGGCGGGGCGGCGCGGCGTGCACGCCGTTCTCACCGACGACGGGTACCGCAAGGTCGTCGAAGCCGCCCCCGGATATCTGGAAGCCGTGCGGCACTTGGTCTTCGACGGCTTGGACGAGGCGCAGAAGGCGCAGGTCGCCGAACTCGGCGAACTGCTGGCCGCGCGGCTGGCCGACGCGCTCGACCGGCTCGGCGAACTCACGCCCGCGAACCGCGACGATTCCCAGCGCCGGAACGGGGACTCCTGAGCGGGTTCAGGAGCGCGCGGCCAGCAGGACGTCCGAGTCGAAGCAGGTGTGCGTGCCGGTGTGGCAGGCCGCGCCTTCCTGGTCGACGATCAGCAGGATCGTGTCGCCGTCACAGTCGAGCCGCACTTCGTGCACGTACTGGGTGTGGCCGGAGGTCTCCCCCTTGACCCAGTACTGCCGCCGCGACCGCGAATAGTACGTGGCCTTACGAGTTTCCAGGGTGCGCGCCAGCGCCTCGTCGTCCATCCACGCGACCATCAGCACGTCGCCGGTGGCGCGTTCCTGCGCGACGGCCGACACCAACCCGGCGTCGTTGCGCTTGAGACGGGCGGCGATGGCGGGGTCGAGACTCATGGCACCGTTATAACAGGAGCGTCCGCGAGCAGGCGCGACCGGAGTGCCGCGATCAGCCCACGCGGGAGCGCTGGAGTTCGCCGAGCACCTCCCAGGTGCGTCGCTGGTCCTCCGGCGTGGTCAGATCGGTCTGCGCGAACACCACCTCCGTCGCGCCCGCCGCGAAGTACTCCGCGACGCGGGCCGCGATCAATTCCTCGTCGCCGATCGCCACCAGGTCGGCCGCCCGCGACGCGCCGGACAACTCGATCACCCGCGCGTAGGACGGGATGTCGTCGTAGAACGCCGTCTGGGCCGCGGCGGCCGCACGGGCGGCGTCGACGTCGGCGGTGACCACGCCGGGGACCAGGACGGTGATTCGCGGCGCGGGGCGACCGGCCCGCTCGGCCGCCGCGGTGATGGGTGCGACAATGTGCTCCCCCAGCGCCTTCGGGCCGACCAGGTAGGGCAGGGTGCCGTCGGCCAGCTCACCGGTGACGCGCAGGGCCTGCGGGCCCATGGCGGCCACCAGGATCGGCGCGGGCGGACGCGCCCCGGCCACCGCGGCGGGCAGCGGCGCCGCGGCGGTGAGCGTCTCGCCGTGGAAATCCACCGTGCCGGTGTGCAGGACGGTGCGCAACGCGGTGAGGAACTCGCGCAGTCGGGTGATCGGCCGGTCGAAGGATCCACCGAACACCGGTTCGGCGAGGAATCTCGCGCCGAGGCCGAGCCCGAGGGTGAACCGGCCTCCGGTGGCCGCCTGCGCTGTCTGCGCCTGACTGGCGATCAGCAGCGGATGACGGGCGGTGATCGGCACCGCGGAGGTGCCGACCGTCAGTCCGGGCACGGCACGGCCGACGATCCCCGCCAGCGCGATGGCGTCGTAGCTGAGCCGCTGGCCCAGCCACACCGACGAGACTCCCGCGGCGGCCGCCGCCGCACCCAGCGCCACCGCCGTGTCCACGGCGTTGCCGGTGGCATCGATGGCCGACGGCGAGAGCACGATTCCGATGGTCATGCCCGATGCAACCGCACCGGGACCACCCGCCTTCCTGCGCGGCGGATTTCCGCCAATCGCTACCGGATGACGATCTTCTCCGCCCGCATCGAGTCCTTGACCTGGCCGATGGTGAGATCACCGAAGTGGAACACACTGGCCGCGAGCACCGCGTCGGCGCCCGCGTGCACCGCGGGGGCGAAGTGCTCGACCGCGCCGGCACCGCCGCTGGCGATCACCGGCACGGTGACCGCCGCCCGCACGGCGCGGATCATCGGCAGGTCGAAACCGGCTTTGGTGCCGTCGGCGTCCATCGAGTTGAGCAGGATCTCCCCGACACCGAGTTCGGCGCCGCGCACGGCCCATTCGACGGCGTCGATGCCGGTGCCGCGTTTGCCGCCGTGCGTGGTCACCTCCCACCCGGACGGGGTCGGCGGCTGCCCGTCCGGCACGGTGCGCGCGTCCACCGACAGCACGATGCACTGGGAGCCGAAGCGCTCGGACATCTCGCGCAGCACTTCCGGCCGCGCGATCGCGGCGGTGTTCACCGAGACCTTGTCCGCGCCCGCGCGCAGCAGGCGGTCCACGTCCTCGACCGTGCGCACCCCGCCGCCGACGGTGAGCGGGATGAAGATCTGCTCGGCGGTGCGGGTCACCACGTCGATCATGGTGCCGCGGTCGCCGGTGGAGGCGGTCACGTCGAGGAAGGTCAGCTCGTCGGCGCCCTGCGCGTCGTAGAGCGCGGCCAGTTCGACGGGATCGCCCGCGTCGCGCAGGTTTTCGAAGTTGACGCCCTTGACCACGCGTCCCGCGTCGACGTCCAGACACGGAATCACCCGTACGGCCAACGTCATTGCCTCACCCTTTCTCCGCGGCCGCCGGGTCGGCGACCGTGCAGATCATGTCGAGCAGTTCTTCGTGCACGCCGGGCGCGGCCGCCAGCACGGAGCCGGAGGCGATGGTCCACGGCCTGCCCACCAGGTCGGTGACCACTCCGCCCGCCGCGCGCACCAGGGCGACGCCCGCCGCGTTGTCCCAGGGATGGTGCCCGAACACGATCGCGCCGCCGAGCACGCCAGAGGCGGTGAACGCCAGATCGATGCCGGTCGAGCCGTGCATGCGCACCCGGGAGGACAGCCTGCTCAGCGGGCCGAGCAGGTCGAAGCGGAACTGGCCGGGGATGCGGCCGTGCGAGTCGACGTTGAACGCGCCGAAGCCGATCATCGCCTCGGCCAGTCTGCCGCGCGGCAGCGGCGGCAGCGCTCGGCCGTTCAGCAGCACGGGGCCTCCGGTCATGGCGGCGTAGCGGCGGCCGAGCAGCGGTAACCAGGTCAGCCCGAGCACCGGCTCCCCGTCGCGGACCAGCGCAAGCAACATGCCGGAGAGCGGATGCCCGGACGAGTAGTTGAAGGTCCCGTCGATCGGGTCGAGCACCCATGCGGTGCCCGAGGTGAGCTGCGGCCCGCCGAATTCCTCACCGTGCACCTCGATGCCGGTGCGCCTGCGCAGTTCGGCGGAGACGGTGCGCTCCAGTTCCAGGTCCAGCTCGGTGGCGAAGTCGTTGCGGCCTTTGCTGACCGCGCTCGGCGCGCCGATGCCCTCGATGAACCGAGGGCGCACCGAGTCGAGGACCTCGCTCGCCTCCGCGAGCAGTCTCGACAGATCCTGGGTCATCTCACCGCGGCCAGCGCCTCGGGCAGGGTGAACCGGCCCGCGTAGAGCGCCTTGCCGACGATCGAGCCCTCGACGCCTTCCGGCACCAGTTCGGCGATCGCGACCAGGTCCGCGATGGTGGAGACGCCGCCGGAGGCGATGACCGGGGCGTCGGTGGCCGCGCAGACCTCGCGCAGCAGGTCGAGGTTCGGGCCGGTGAGCGTGCCGTCCTTGGTCACGTCGGTCACCACGTAGCGCGAGCAGCCGTCGCGCTCCAGGCGCTCGAGCACCTCCCACAGGTCGCCGCCGTCGCTGACCCAGCCGCGGCCGCGCAGCCGGTGCTCGCCGTCGACGATGCGCACGTCGAGGCCGATGGCGATGCGCTCGCCGTGCCGGGCGATGGCCTTGGCGCACCAGACCGGGTCCTCCAGCGCGGCGGTGCCGAGGTTCACCCGGGCGCAGCCCGTGGCGAGGGCCGCCTCCAGGCTTTCGTCGTCGCGGATGCCGCCGGACAGTTCCACCTTGACGTCGAGTTCACCGACGACGCCCGCGAGCAGTTCCCGGTTCGAGCCGCGTCCGAAGGCCGCGTCCAAGTCGACCAGGTGCACCCATTCCGCGCCCGCTTCCTGCCAGGCCAGCGCCGCCTCCCGAGGCGAGCCGTAGCTGGTTTCGCTTCCGGCTTCTCCTTGTACGAGGCGCACGGCCTCTCCGTTGGCGACATCGACGGCGGGTAGCAGCACAAGACTCACGAGAGCAGCCTAGTGGTTACCCGGCGGCGTCCGGGCGCAGGGCCTGGGCGGATGGGACCTCGATCACGGATCCGGACCGGTCGGCGCGCGCCGGTCGGCGCCCGCGATCGGTCCCCGTCTCGCAACGTACGGATCAGATCGGGGCGCAGGCACGGAGCACGTGCTGCGCGAGAACCACTCCCCCCAGACTTGTTGGGGCCACCCACGACCTGATACGTTGGCAGAGCCAACGTTGGATCAGCCAACATTTTTCGAAAGGTGCCTCCCATGCGCGGACTCCGGCTCGCCCTGCCCCTGCTGACCCTCCCGCTGGCCGCACTCACCGCGGCCTGCGCCTCCGCCACCGCGACGCCGACGGCGCAACTGCGGGAACTGATGGACCGTCAGGAGATCACCGCCTTGGTCGACCGACTCGGCCGTGCCCTGGACGAGGGACGCTTCGACGACCTGCGGGCGATCTACACCCCCGGCGCGACCGCGAAGACGCCCGGCGGCACGGCCGAGGGACGCGACGCGCTGATCGCCCAGGCGAGCTGCAACCACGGCGAACACCTGCGCATCCAGCACGTCGTCGGCAACGTGCTGATCGACCTGCACGGCGACACGGCGGAGGTCAGGGCCAACCTGATCGCCACGTTCGCGCTCGCCACCTCCGACGGCACGCCTCCGCCGCCGGTCTACACCCTGGGCGAGGTCTACCGCTTCGACGCGGTCCGTACCGGCGAAGGCTGGCGCCTGTCCCGGGTGCAGACCACTCCCGTCTGGTCCACCGGCAAGCGCCCGTGATCACCGCGCGGCGAGCACGCGTGCGCGGTAGCAGGCCAGGGCGGCGAGCACCGCGCACCCCGTCGTCAGCGGAACAGTGACGCTTCTCATGTCGACCTCCTCGCGTCGACGGTAGATTCCGGGCCGCAGCCGGCGGATCCGGAACGAGCCCCCAATAGACGAGTCAGGGTCTACCCGGAAGCCGCCGGCCTCGAATGCCGGCCGGGGTTCGAGAACATCCCATGCGCGGCGATCCGCCCGCCCGCCCGGACCACGAAAACGTCACGACGGCGCGGAGGGGCGATTCGCCACGAGTTCGCCGCGAGCCGTGCCGCGCGGGCGGTATCGTCTCCGCTCGGTGATCATCCCGTTCGCCGCTTTCATTTCGCACCGAGGAAGTGCATGTCACGATCCAAACTCGCTGCCGCCCTGTCCCTTTCGGCAGCCGCCTGCTCCGCGGCCTTCGTCGCCGCACCCGCCGCCACCGCCGCGCCGCCCGAGGAGGCGCGCCTGGCCGGATGCGAATTCGGCTCCGCCGCGGCGACTTACGACTACGCGCGGTTCGGCGACCACGCCCGGCGGATGCTCGACCTCAGCACCGGGGAATTCCGGTCCGAGTTCGAGAGCTTCCGCGCCAACATCCAGTCGAGCGCGGAGGCCGCGCACATCCGCGCCGAGGCCAACTCGGCCGATTGCCGCATCGTCTCCGGTGACGACAACCGCGCCGAGGTGGACGTCGACGTGGTGCGGACGGTGACCAGCGACGAGACCGACGGTCTCCCGCAGACCGGCCGCATGTCGATGACCGTGACGGTGGAGCACGTCGACGGGCGCTGGCTGGTCAGCAAGGTCAGGAAGCACTGACCGGACGGGCGGTCCCGTGCGCTCGGCGCGCGCGGGACCGGCCCTACAGGGCGTTCACCCAGTTGCGCAGCAGCTGGGCGCCCGCGTCGCCGGACTTCTCCGGGTGGAACTGGGTCGCCGACAGAGCGCCGTTCTCCACCGCCGCCAGGAACGGCACACCGTGCTCGGCCCAGGTCAGCTTGGGCGCGGCGAAGTGCTCGGCGGGCGGCAGATCCCAGCTCTGCGCGGCATAGGAGTGCACGAAGTAGAACCGGGTCTCGGCGTCCAAGCCCGCGAACAGCACGCTGTCGGACGGGGCGGAGACGGTGTTCCACCCCATGTGCGGCAGCACCGGCGCGGACAGCCGTTCGACCGTGCCGGGCCATTCGGCGCACCCGTCGGCCTCCTCGCCGAACTCGACGCCGCGCTCGAACAGGATCTGCATGCCCACGCAGATGCCGAGCACCGGCCGCCCGCCGGCCAGCCGCTGACCGATCAGGCGCTCGCCGCGCACCTCGCGCAGTCCCGCCATGCACGCCGCGAACGCTCCGACGCCGGGCACGACCAGACCGTCGGCGGCCAGCACCGTCTCCGGGTCGGCGGTCACCTCGACCCGCGCGCCCGCCCTGGCCAGGGCGCGTTCGGCGGAGTGCAGATTCCCCGACCCGTAGTCGAGCAGGGCGACGGATTTGGCGGTCACAGCGTTCCCTTCGTCGACGGGATCCCGCTCACCCGGGGATCGAGCTCCACGGCGGTGCGCAGCGCGCGCGCCACCGCCTTGAATTCGGCCTCGGTGACATGGTGCTGGTCGCGGCCGTAGAGCACCCGCACGTGCAGCGCGATGCGCGCGTTCAGCGCGATCGACTCGAAGACGTGGCGGTTGAGCACAGTCGAGTACGGCGCGCCCGGCCCGGAACCGGGGATCACGGTGTGCACCAGATGATCCGGCTCTCCGGTGTGCACGCAGTAGGGGCGGCCGGACACGTCGACCGCGGCGTGCGCCAGCGTCTCGTCCATCGGGATGTAGGCGTCACCGAACCTGCGGATGCCCGCCTTGTCGCCCAGCGCCTTGCCCAGCGCCTGGCCGAATACGATCGCGGTGTCCTCGACGGTGTGGTGGGCCTCGATCTCGATGTCGCCCTCCGCGCGCACGGTCAGGTCGAAGCTCGCGTGCGCGCCGAGCGCGGTCAGCATGTGGTCGTAGAAGGGGACGCCGGTGGCGATCTCGGTCTTGCCGGTGCCGTCCAGATCCAGCTCGACGACGATGCTGGATTCCTTGGTGACCCGCTCCACCCGGGCGGTCCTACTCATGCTCACGTCCAATCGGGTCGGCGCCGAAGGCTGTTCGGCGCTGGTTCATCGCGGTGCCAGGTCGGTGCCCGCCAGCAGCTCGCTGACCCGCAGCAGTTCGTCGTTCTCGGCGGCGAGGCCGATGGTGGTGCGCAGGTAGCCGGGCAGGCCGACGTCGCGGATCAGCACGCCGTGATCGAGATAGCGCTGCCAGGTGGCCGCCGCGTCGGTGAAGCGGCCGAACAGCAGGAAGTTGGCGTCGCTGGGGATCACGTCGTACCCGAGTTCCCGCAGCGCGGCCGCCACCCGGTCGCGCTGCGCGGCCAGTTCGGCCACGCTGCCGAGGGTCTCGTCGGCATGCCGCAGGGCCGCGCGCGCCGCGGCCTGGGTGACCACCGACAGGTGGTAGGGCAACCGCACCAGCAGCATCGCGTCGATCACCGCGGGCGCGGCGACCAGATAACCGAGCCGCCCACCTGCGAACGCGAAGGCCTTGCTCATCGTCCTGGTCACCACCAGCTTCGCGGGGAACCGGTCGATCAGCCCGATGGCGCTTGGCTGCGCGGAGAACTCGCCGTAGGCCTCGTCGACCACCACGATGCCGGGGGCGGCCGCGAGGATGCGGGCCAGCTCGTCCTGCGGGATGCTGTGCCCGGTGGGATTGTTCGGGCTGGTCACGAACACCACGTCCGGCCTGCGCTCGGCGATGGCGGCCAGCGCGTGCTCGATGTCGAGGGAGAAGTCGGCGCTGCGCTCGGCCTCGATCCACTCGGTGTCGATGCCCTCGGAGATGATCGGGTGCATCGAGTACGAGGGCACGAAACCCAAAGCGCTGCGACCCGGCCCGCCGAAGGCCTGCAACAGCTGCTGCAGGATCTCGTTGGAGCCGTTGGCCGCCCACACATTGCCGGTCTGCACCGCGACGCCGGTCTGCGCGGTCAGATACCGCGCCAGGTCGGTGCGCAGCGCGACGGCGTCGCGGTCCGGGTAGCGGTGCAGGTCGGCGGCGGCCGCCCGGATCGACTCGGCGACGTCGTCGATCAGGGCCCGGCTCGGCGGATGCGGGTTCTCGTTCGTGTTCAGCTGCACCGGAACCGTCAACTGCGGTGCGCCGTAAGGCTTCTTGCCACGCAGATTGTCCCGCAGCGGCAGCTCGTCCAAGGTCAGGTCCGCGCCGGGCGCGCTCACCGCGCGGGTCACGACAGTGCCTCGAAACGCGCCTGCACGGCCTGGCCGTGGGCGGGCAGGTCCTCGGCGTCGGCCAGCGCCACCACGTGGCCCGCGACGTCCTTCAACGCCGCTTCGGTGTACTCCACGACGTGGATGCCGCGCAGGAAGGTCTGCACGCTCAGGCCGGAGGAGTGCCGCGCGCAGCCCGCGGTGGGCAGCACGTGATTGGAGCCCGCGCAGTAGTCACCCAGGCTGACCGGGGCGTACGCGCCGACGAACACCGCGCCCGCGCTGCGCACCCTGGCCGCGACCGCGGGCGCGTCGGCGGTCTGGATCTCCAGGTGCTCGGCGGCGTAGGCGTTCACCACGCGCAGGCCCTGCTCGATGTCGTCGACCAGGACGGTGCCCGACTGCTTGCCGCGCAACGCCTCGCTCACCCTGTGGGCGTGCTTGACCACCCCCAGCTGCGCGGTCAGCGCCGCGTCCACCGCGTCGGCCAGCTGCTCACTGTCGGTGACCAGCACACTCGCGGCCAGCACGTCGTGCTCGGCCTGGCTGATCAGGTCGGCGGCGACGTGCGCCGGATCGGCGGTCGCGTCGGCGAGGACGGCGATCTCGGTGGGCCCGGCTTCGGCGTCGATGCCGACCAGGCCGCGGCACAGCCGCTTGGCCGCGGTGACGTAGATGTTGCCGGGCCCGGTGATCAGATCGACCGGTTCCAGCTGCGCGCCGTCGGTGTCGACGCCGCCGTAGGACAGCAGCGCGACGCCCTGGGCGCCGCCGACCGCCCACACCTCCTCGACGCCGAGCAGCTGCGCGGCGGCCAGGATGGTGGGGTGCGGCAGCCCGCCGAACCGCGCCTGCGGCGGCGAGGCGACCACCAGCGAGCCGACGCCCGCGGTCTGCGCCGGCACCACGTTCATCACGACGCTGGACGGGTAGACGGCGTTGCCGCCCGGCACGTACAGGCCGACCCGCTCGACGGGCACCCAGCGTTCGGTGACGGTGCCGCCCGGCACCACCTCGGTGGTCTTGTCGGCGCGCCGCTGGTCGGCGTGCACCTTGCGCGCCCTGGCGATGGATTCCTCCAGCGCGGCGCGGACGGCGGGGTCCAGCCGCTGCAGGGCGGATTCCAGCTCGGCCGCCGGCACCCGCACCGTCGCCGGGATGACGCCGTCGAAGCGCTCGCTGAACTCCAGCGCCGCCGACACACCGTGATCACGGATCGCCTCGACCACCGGACGCACCTGATGCAGCACCGAGTCCACGTCGACTCCCCCGCGCGGCAGCGCGGCGCGCAGCTCGGCGACGGAGGGAGTGCGACCGCGCAGATCGACGCGGGCGAGCTCGATGCGGGTTGTCATGTGGTGTCGGTCCTTGTCTCCAGCTGATCGCGCAACAGGAAAGTTGCCGTTACCAGCCTAATGGGGCGACGCCAGCCGTTATCCGCGTGGTCCGGGCGGCGGGGGCGCAGGGGACCTGTGTGCGCAGGTCCGCGCGACGACGCCGTTACCGCGGCGGACCTGGGCGTGGCGTCGCTTCATCGCTGGCCGGTGGTGTCCGAGCCGGTCGGCGAGGCCGGTTCCGGCGCTCGCGTCAGCGGGTGTCGCTGTCGATGAGCACGGACCCGTTGCCGGGGTTTATCAACCGGAGCGTCACCGACTTGTTCTGGCCGCCGTAGGTCACGCTGGCGACATTGACGTCCACCGAACCGTCCGCGTTGCTGCCCGAACCGCCACCGGCCGCGTCGACGGTGTTGAAGCCCGTGACCCGGTTCTGCGTCCAGTAGTCCTCGAAGGCCTGCTGGCTGCCGAACACCTGCTGGGCGGCGGGCGTCAGCTGCTTCCACGCGGCGGAGAAGCTCAAGTACGTCAGGTTGTTGTAGAAGTTCACCACCAGATCGATGGACTGCCGCGGGTCGGCCTTGCCGACGCTTTTCGTCTCGCCCACCGCGGCGGCGGCCGACGTCGTGTTCGCGCCCGGCCGCGTCGACGCGACCGCCGAGGACGTGCTGCCCTGGGCCGCGCTGGTGCCCGACCCCGACGAGCTCATCATGTTCACCGCGACGGCCACCACCACGGCGACCGCGCCGATCAGCGCGCCGATCAGGATCGCGCGGCGTTTGCCGCCCGATCCCTGCCGCTGCACCGGGCGCGGCTGCGCCATGGTGCGTGGATGCGACGCGGTGTCCGGCTGCGCCGGAGGCGGGGGCGTGGGTCGGGGTCGCGGCTGACGCTCGGTCGGCGTGTAGGGCGCCGAGGCCATCGCCGACGGCCGCAGCTCGCGGGTCGCCGATTCGGACTGGCCCGCCCGCGGCCGGGCGAACGCCTCGCTGGCTGGCACGAACCCGGCCGCCACCGGGGCGGGACCGGCGTCGGCGAACGCGGCGAGATGATCACGCGCCGCCCGCATGCTCGGACGCTCGCGCGGTTCGGGGCTGAGCAGGTCGAGCAGGAAATCCGTGGCGGGACCGGCGTTGCGCGGTTCGCTCAGCTGCCCGTTCGCGGCGGCGTAGAGCACTGCGAGCGGATTGGAGCCCGCCCCGTAGGGCGGTTCGCCCTCGAGCGCGTGGAACAGCGTGGCGCCCAGCGCGAACACGTCGGAGGCGGGGCTGGGATCGGATCCGCGGGCGACCTCGGGCGCGAGGTAGGCGGCGGTGCCGCAGATCAGTCCGGTCTCGGTGAGCGTGACGTCGCCGGTGGCGCGGGAAATGCCGAAGTCGGTGATCTTCACCGTGCCGTGATCGTCGAGCAGGATGTTGCCCGGCTTCACGTCGCGGTGCACGATGCCCGCCTGGTGCGCGGCGATCAGCGCCGAAGCGACCTGCTCGCCGATCCGCGCCACCTGGGTCAGCGGCAAGGTGCCCTGCGCGGCGATCACCGCGGCGAGGCTCTTGGATTTCAGGTACTCCATCACCAGGCAGGGGTCGCCCTCGTGCTCGGTGATGTCGAACACGACGATCGCGTTCGGATGCTGGAAGCGGGCGGCGTTGCGCGCCTCCCGGATCGCACGCTGGCGCACCACGTCCCGTTCGGCCTCGGGCAGGCTCGGCTGGATGTGGATCTGCTTGACGGCCACGGAGCGCTGGAGGCGTTCGTCGACGGCACGCCAGACCACGCCCGTGCCGCCGCTACCAATCCGCTCGACCAGGCGGTAATGCTCCGCGATCAACTGACCGGTATCGATGGCGCCTACTCCGAACCTTCTCGAAATCGTGACATCCCGCATATTGATTACTCACGCGGTCCGGGGATGAGTGTAGCGGGCGCCGGAATGCTCGCACGCGTCAGCCGGGCCTTCTCGCCGCCCGCAATCGCCCGCCACAGACTATCCACGGGCCCGCAGCATCCGGCCCGCGGCCTCCACCGCGGGCGCCGAACTGCCCGCGTCGCTGATGAAGACGGAAAAGGCCAGGTCGCCGTCGATGCCGACGAACCAGCCGTGCGCGTGGGCGTCGTCGATGTACTCGGCGGTGCCGGTCTTGCCGAGCAGGCCGGGGATATCCCGCAATTGCGTCGCGGTGCCGTCGGTGATCGTCTCGCGCATCATGGCTTTCAGCTGGTCGTCGACCTGCGGCGGCAGCGGGTCCGGGGTGCGATCCTGGGTGCCGGGCTTGCCCGCGACCACGGCGGGCGCGGGCACCGAGCCGCGGGCGATGGAGGCGGCGACCAGAGCCATGCCGAACGGTGACGCTGTCACCTGCCCTTGACCGATCGCCGACTCGACACGTAACGCCGAGGTGTCGGCCGTGGGCACCTTCCCCGTGACCGTGGTCAAGCCCGGTGTGACGTAATCGATGCCGAGGCCCAATTGCGCCGCCGCTTCAGTCAGCGCGTCGGCGGGCAATCGCACGGCCATGGCGCCCATCGTGGTGTTGCAGGACCGGGCGAAGGCGGTGTGCAACGGGACCGAGCCGAGATCGAAATTGTTGTCGTTGGGGATGCGCCGGCCCTCGATGTTCGCGGTGCCGGGGCAGGGCAGCACGGTGTCGGGCGTGACGGCGCCCGCCTGCAATGCCGCGGAGACGGTGACCGTCTTGAACGTCGAACCCGGCGGATAGAGCCCGGTCAGCGCGATCGGGCCCTGCGCGTCGGCGGCGGCGTTCTGCGCGATCGCGACGACCTCGCCGGTCGAGGGCCGCAGGGCGACCATCGCGGCGGGCTGGGCCACCGGGGCGAGCGCCGCCTCGGCCGCGCGCTGTAAGCCGGGATCGAGAGTGGTCGTGATGTCGGCGGTGGGCGTGGCATCGGTTCCGGCGACGCGCTCGGTGCCCTGCGGCGTCTGGGCGCGCACGGCCCACCCGGCGTGCGCGTCGGCGGATTGCTGCCACAGCTCGGCCAGCCCGGACAGGGTGGGGGCGGCCAGGGCCTTGTCGGTCGTCAGCAGGCGGGTCTGCGGCGCCAGGGTGACACCGGGCAGCGCGGTCAGGCGGTCTCGGACCGGGGCGAGGTCGGCCTCGCGCAAGGTGATCGCGGTGATCGGCTTTCCTTGCGCCGCCGCGAGTTCGGCTTGCATCGATCCGGCGGTGAGACCGGGTGCGAGTGGGCCGAGCAGCTCCGCGATCGCGGGCAGGTCGGCGTTCGGGCCGACGTTCACCAGCGTGACGATCTGCTCGGTCATCAGCTCGCCGCCGGCGGCGTCGAGGACGCGCGCCGGTTGCGGATAGACCCTGCTGTAGCTCAAGGGCCCCGCGGCGAGTCCGGGAGCGACGGTGGCGGGGTCCCACTTCACCCGCCATCCGTTCCCCTCGTCGCGGGCGGCGCCGGTGGTGGTGTAGGTCCACTCCGACTTGCCGTCCGCGCCCAGCTTCCAGGTGGCGGCCAACGCGAAGCCGTTCTCCTCGACCGAGCGGACTTCGAAGCGCACGTCCTTGCCGAGCCCCTCGTACAGGGCGCCGATGGCCTCGGCGGCCTTGGCCGGATCGTCGGTGAGCGCGGCGGCCGCGGCGACGTCGTCGCGGTTCAGCGCGTCGGCGAACTGCGCGGCCACGGTGTCGGGCTGGTCGGGTCCGGACGAGCAGGCGGCGAGCACGAGCAGCGGTGCGGCGAACAGGACGAGGGCTTTCCGGTTGGTACGCACCCCGACGACCATAATGGCGCGGGCGGACCGCGTCCGCCGGCAGCCTGCGTATGGCCGCGGTGCTGGGCACGCGTGACGAGCGGAGCCGGACAGAGCCCGACGAAACCCACGCACGGCCGCAGTGCAGGGATCCGCGTGACGAGCGGAGCCGGACAGCCCCCGACGAGAACCCGTGCACAGCCCGGGTGCAGGGATACGCGTGACGAGCAGAGCCGCACTGCGCCCGACGAAAACCCGTGCACGGCCGCAGTGCGGGCGCGATTACGTCTGGTCGGCCGGACGAAAACCCCGACCCGATCGCCAGGTCAGTCGCGTGCCCACGCGCCCCGCGCGAGCGTCGCGGCATCGTCCTCGCCGAGGTCGATGTCGAACACTTCGGCGAGAACCTTGGGCAGCTCGGTCGGTTCCAGTTCCCTTGTCTGGCCCGTGCCGTCGGGGTACTCGGTGACGAACGTGGTGCCGTCCAGCACGTAGTGGACGTCGGGGTGGAAGCGCTGCACGTACGGCCGGGTGGTGAACGGCGAACGCGGCGAGGTGGACACGAAGTGATTGCCGACGGCGTAATCGATGCCGTACTGCGGATTCAGGGTGAAGCTGTGCCGGTCGATCCACCCGTCGCGGCCGAACTGGTGCAGCACCCACAGCTCGGAATCCAGCTCGCCGCGCCTGCTCTCCAGCCGGAATTTCCAGTCGCCGCCGGTGAATTCGCCCGCGGACAATTCGAACGGCACGAGCGGTCCTGCGCCGAAGCCGACGTCGCACAGCCAGACGCGGTCGTCGTCGCCGGTGGTCACGCGCAACAAGGCATGGGTGGCGGGGCGCAGCGCCGTGCCCGCGCCCATGCTCACGCGCCCGCTGAGGCCGGTGACGCCGAATCCGAGCCGTTCCAGCGCGGCCGCGAACAGTCCGACGTTCTCGTAGCAGTAACCGCCGCGGCGCCGCCGCACGAGTTTGTCCTGCAAGGTCGCCAGGTCCAGCGGAATCGACCGGCCCAGGATGATCTCCAGGTTCTCGAACGGAATCGCGGTGGTGTGCGCCCGCACCAATTCGCGCAGCGTCGCGACGGTGGGGGCGCGCTCGCCGTCGAACCCGATCCTGGCCAGGTAGGCGTCAAGATCGAGGTCCGCTCCGTTCCAGTGGTAGGCCGGGTCGGCGGGTTTGTTCATCGCGTCCTCACTTCGTCGTCGGTTTTGTCGGTCAACCGCATGAGGCGGCTTTCGTGTTCCCTCAGGCCGCGCATTTCGCGCCCGCGGGGGCCGCCGGTGCGGTGACGACGCCGTGCGCGACGTCCACGAGGTAGTCGCGGTCCGGGCCCTCGACCGGCTCCGCGCCGAGCAGCAGGCGCTCGACCACGCAACCGCCCTCGAAGAGGGCCGGCCCCACGCTGTGGTCGCCGGGAACCACCCTGCCGTTCAGGTCGTGCCCCGTGACGACGGTGTACATCGAGGTGGGCCTGCCCGCGGCGAGCAACCCCGCGCGCATCTCGACGCTGGTGGCGTACGGCACCACGTCGTCGGCGGTGCCGTGGACGAGAAACGCGCGCCGCACGTCCATCCGGGCCGCAAGCAGCGCGGGCGAGCGTTCGGCGTAGGCGAGCGGGCAGGCGGCGGGCGGGCAACCACCCGCGTCGCGCTCGATCTGCGCGGGCAGCGCCGGATCGACGGCCCCGGCGCCCAGCCACATCGTGAAATCGTCGGCCGGACCGTAATTGTCGACCCAGTAGTCGAACATCCCGCGCGGACCGTGCGCCGCCGCGAGACCGCTGGTGATGCCGCCCTGGCTCCAGCCCCACAGCACCGTGCGGGTGATCGAGCGATGGGCGTCCCGGTACCACGCGGTCGCGGCGACGACATCGCGCCACCCCGCCCACAGGTTCCACTCTCCGGCGCGCCATTCGCTCTGCGCCGAGCGCAGATCCATCGCCAGGATCGGCGTCGCGGTGCGCCGGGCGATCGACTCGAGGTAGCCCGCGAAATCCGCCGAAGACCCGCCGTGCCCGTGCACCGCGACCACGAGCGCCTGCGCAGGCGTGTCCTGCTCGGCGCACCGATAGGGCTCGTACGCCCGGCCGGTCGCCTCATCCCCGTCCACGGTCAGCGAAACCGGGCGCACCGCCACGCCCCCGGCGCAGTCCGGCTCCGCGGAAACCGGCGCCGCCGCGGGGATTGTCGTCATGATCACGCCGATCAGCGCGCAGCAGAGTCCGAGTGCCGCAGATGCCCGTCGCATCCTCGGATGATGTCACGCCGTCAGCGCGGCGCGGGAGCGCACGACGACGAGCAGTCCGCCCGCGACCGCCGCGAGGCCGACCACCACGCCGAACGCGGTCACTCCCGCGCTCGATCCGTAGGCCGAGGCCACCTCCGTGCTGCCCGAGCCGGACCGTGCCGATCTGCGGCTGGACCATGTGCTCGCCGCGCTGAGCGACCCCCTGCGCCTGACCATGGTCTGCAGGCTGCTGCTGGACTCCCCCGACACCGACCGGCCGTGCTCGTGGTTCGGCATCGATCGCCCCAAATCCACGCTCCCGCACCATTTCCGGGTGCTGCGTGAAGCCGGCGTCACCCGGCAGCGCCGTTACGGACTCGAACGCCGCAACCAGGTCCGCGTCGAGATCTCGAAGCGCGCTTTCCCGGCCTGCTCGACCTGGTCCGCGCCTGGGAGCCCGTGGACTGATCCCGAACTTTGGGGGCAGGTCCCGGCGTCGCGGCCCTGTTACGGTCCGGGTATTCATACCGAGTCCGGATGGCACGGGTCCGCGCGTTCGGACGCCTTCGCAGGGAGTCAGCCATGACCTTCGCACCCCGCCGCACCCCCGACGCGACCCTGATCAGCACGCCCGAGATCGCCGCCGGCTGGCGCGAACTACTGCTGGCCGAGCGGAATCAATTGCGCGGCGGCTCCTTCCGCGACGCCGCGGTGGCCCTGTGCGCGCTGGTCGCCGTGGCCGACGACGCGATCGTGGACCGGGCGACCGTCGGCGAACTGGTCACGGCCGATCCGGTGCTGTGCAACTTCCCGGTCGACGACTTGCGCGCGTTGTTCGAGGACAACTGCAATCGGCTGGCGAACGCTCCGGTGCGCGGTTACGCCCACGTGCTGCGGCAGATCGCCACAGCGGCGCACCGGCCGGTCGAGGCGGACGCGGTGATCCGCACCGGCCTGCTGATCGGCAGCGACGCGGGCGCATGCGGCCCCGCGGCGGCCGAGGCCGTCCGCGACGCCTGCCGGACGCTGCGCCTGACCCCGGAGCGCTTCGGCCTCTGACCCGCGGCGCGAACGCTACGATTCGCCTATGCGTTCGATTGATGCCGCCGAGCGGCGCGCTCGGTTGGCGATACGACACCGGCTGGCCGCTTCGGAGCGCAGCGGCCAGGTCGCGGACATCGCCCGGTCGCTGGTCGCCTTGCACGCGACCGATCCGGCCACCGTCTTCCTCTCCGTCGCGGCGCGCGGCGAGGGGCTGACGCCCTCGGATGTCGAACGGGCCCTCTACGACGACCGGTCGCTGCTGCGGATGCTCGCCATGCGCCGCACCATGTTCGTCGTGCCGGTGGAACTCGTTCCGGTGCTGCAGGCTTCGTGCGCGGACGCGCTGGCGCACAAGCAGCGGCGCACCTACGCCAAGTACCTGGAGCAGGCCGGCATCGGGGACGGCGATGTGCGGCGCTGGTGGGCGGAGGTCGAGACCGAGACGCACAAGGCGTTGCTCGACCGCGGCGCGGCGACCGGCGCGCAGCTGAGCAGGGACGTCCCGCGCTTGCGTACCCAGGTGAACACCGCGCCGGACAAGCCGTATTCGAAGCCGACGAACATCACCACCTGGGTGCTGGTGACGCTGGGCTGTGAGGGCCGCATCGTGCGCGGACGGCCGAACGGCAGCTGGACCAGCAGCCAGTACACCTGGTCGCCGATCGAATCGTGGTTGCCGCAAGGCGTTCCCGCCCTCCCCGCCGCCGAAGCCCGCGCCGAGCTGGTCCGCCGCTGGCTGCGCGCGTTCGGCCCCGCGCCGGTGTCCGACATCAAGTGGTGGACCGGATGGACGCTCGGCGAGGTGCGCGCGGCGCTCGGCGCGCTCGATCTGGTCGAAGTCGATCTGGACGGCGTGACCGGCGTACTGCTGGCCGACGACGTGGAACCGGTCGCCGCCCCGGAACCGTGGGCGGCGTTGCTGCCCGCCCTCGACCCGACGCCCATGGGCTGGCAGGCACGAGAGTGGTTCCTCGGCTCCCACGCCGCGAACCTGTTCGACCGCAACGGCAACATCGGTCCCACCGTCTGGTGGGGCGGGCGCATCGTGGGCGGCTGGGCACAGCGCGGTGACGGCGAGATCGTCTACCGCCTGCTCGAAGACGTGGGCAGCGAGGCCGAGGCGATGATCGCCACGCAAGCGCAACGTATTCGCGAGTGGTACGGCGACGTGCGCGCCATTCCCCGTTTCCGGACGCCACTGGAGCGCGAACTCACCGCCTGACCGGGCGAAGCCGCGCGCCTACATGTCCAGCCCCAGATCGAGCACCCGCACCGAGTGGGTGAGGGCGCCGACGGCGAGGTAGTCGACGCCGGTGCGCGCGTAGTCGGCGGCGACGTCCAGGCTCAGGCCGCCGGAGGACTCCAGTTTGGTCCGCGGGGACGCCGCGTTGCGGCGCTGCACGGCCGCCTGGGTCTGCCAGAGCGGAAAGTTGTCCAGCAACACCAGTTCCACGTTCTCGGCGAGCACGGCGTAGAGCTGTTCGAGGCTGTCGACCTCCACCTCGCAGGCGATGTCGGGTGCGGCGGAGCGGACCGCGCGCAGCGCCTCGACCACCGATCCCGCTGCGACCACGTGATTGTCCTTGATCAGCGCGGCGTCGCCGAGACCCATGCGGTGGTTGACGCCGCCCCCGACCCGCACGGCGTACTTCTGCAGCGCGCGCAGTCCCGGCAGCGTCTTGCGGCTGTCGCGGATGCGGCACTTGGTGCCCGCGACGGCGTCCACCCAGGCGGCCGTCGCCGTCGCGATGCCGGACAGATGGCACACCAGGTTGAGCATGGTGCGCTCCGCGGTGAGCAGCCCCCGCGTGGGTGCGATCAAGGTCAGCACGGACTGTCCCGGCGACACCCTGGTTCCGTCGGCGACGCGGTCGGTGACCTCGTAGGCGTCCGCGCCGATCACCTCGTCCAGCACCAGCAGCCCCGCGTCGAGCCCGGCCACGGTCCCCGGCTCCCGCGACACCACCGATGCCTTGATCACCGCGTCCGCGGGCACGGTGGCCGTCGTCGTGACGTCGGGGCCGTAGCGCAGGTCCTCGTCCAGCGCGGCGCGGATGACGCGCAGCACCTCGTCGCGATCCAGAGCGGCGTCCAGAGCCATCGAAGCGTTCCTCTCTCGCCGAGCGGGACCGGTGGACAAGTCCGTTTCGGCGCGTGTGGTCAGGGAAGGGGTGCGTACTCGGCGACGCCGTCACCGTTCAGCCGGATCGGGAGGCTGTGGCGGAGTTCGGGCGCGGCGTCGGGGTGGTCCGAGCGGGTATGGCAACCGCGGCTCTCGGTGCGGGCGAGCGCCGCGAGCAGCAGGGCGCGGGCCGCGAGGGTGAGCGCGGCGTCCTCGATCGCGGCGATCGGATGGGCGGCGGCGCGCGTGTCGCGGCGGGTGACCGCGTCGTCGAGCCGCTTGAGCGCTTCGGCGAGCCCCGCGCGGTCGCGGACCACCGAGGCGTGCGTGGTCATCAGGTGCTGCACCACGTCGCGGTCGGCGTATTCGACCGCGCGCGAGGGGATCTCGACGACCCCGGATCGCTCACCGAGCCGCTCGGCGGCGGCGGCTCCGGCGCGCTCGCCGACCACCAGCCCCTCCAGCAGGCTGTTGGAAGCCAACCGGTTCGCCCCGTGCAGCCCGGTGCGCGCGACCTCGCCTGCGGCGTACAGGCCGGGCACCGCGGTGCGGCCGTGGGTGTCGGTGACGACTCCCCCGCACTGGTAGTGCGCGGCCGGTGCGACCGGGATGAGATCGGTGCGCGGATCGATGCCCGCCGCGAGGCACGAGGCGGTGATCGTCGGAAACCGTTGTGCGAAACCGTCGATCGAGCGCGCGTCGAGATAGACGTGCTCGGTGCCGAGTGCCCGCATGCGCGCGGCGATGGCGCGAGAGACGACATCGCGCGGGGCGAGATCGCCACGCGGGTGCACCCCCGCGGTCACCGGGTCGCCTTCGGTGTCGACCAGCGTCGCGCCTTCGCCGCGCACCGCTTCGCTGATCAGCGGCCTGCGTCCGAGGCCGCCCGGGGTGTAGAGCACGGTGGGGTGGAACTGCAGGAATTCCAGATCGGCGACGGCGGCTCCGGCCCACAACCCGAGCGCGATGCCGTCGGCGGTGGCGCCGGGCGGATTGGTGCTCAGCGCGTACAACTGGCCGAGCCCGCCGGTGGCCAGCAGCGCGGCGGGCGCGTGCACCACGCCGAACCCCCGCTCCGACACCGCGACCACACCCCGCACACCGGTCGGCCCGGTGACGATCTCGGCTGCCGCCGCGCCGAACAGCACCGGCAGCCGGGCTTCGTTCAGCGCCCGCTGCACCTCCGCGCCGGTGGCGTCGCCTCCGGCGTGAATGATCCTGCGGGTGCTGTGCCCGCCCTCGCGGGTCCGCGAGATCTGGCCGTCGCGGCCGAGGTCGAACACCGCGCCCAGGTCGGTCAGCGCGGCCACCGCGGCCTGCCCGCCCTCGACGATGGAGCGCACGGCGTCCACGTCGCAGAGCCCGGCGCCCGCCTCCACCGTGTCGCGCACGTGCGATTCGACCGAGTCACCGTGCGGCGCGACGACGGCGATGCCGCCCTGGGCGTACTGGGTGGAGGTGTCCGTCGGCCCGCCCTTGCTGAGCGTGAGCACCCGCAGGCCGCGCAGTGACGCGGTGCGCGCCGCGGTCAGTCCCGCGACGCCGCCGCCGATCACGACCAGATCGGCCTCGGCCTCCCAGTCGATGGAAACCCGGGTTGTCATCGGCCCGCGCCTCTCTGTCTTCCGTTCCGCGAACGACCTCCGGAGCGGACGCGGCGGTCACCGCGTCCGGCCGGAGCACGACCCACCGCCGCGAAGGCAGCGGTCGGATTCATTCACCGCCGCCGGGATTGCCGATCGCGATCATCCGCTGCACCGAGTTGCGGCCCAGCGCGGCGGTCTCCGGATCGACGTGCACCTCGTCGCGGCCTTCGACCAGGCAGCGCAGCAGCGCCGCCGGGGTGATCATCTTCATGTACTTGCACGACGCCCGGTCGTTCACGGCCTGGAAGTCGATGCCGGGGGCGGCCTTGCGCAGCTGGTGCAGCATGCCGACCTCGGTGGCCACCAGCACCTGGTTCGACTTCGCCGCCTTGGCCGCGTCGATCATGCCTCCGGTGGACAGGATGTGCACCCGCTCGGCCGGGAACGCGCCCTCGCCGGCCAGGTACAGCGCCGAGGTGGCGCAGCCGCATTCGGGGTGCACGAACAGCTCCGCGTCCGGGTGGGTGCGCGCCTGCTCGGTCAGCTCGTCGCCGTTGATGCCCGCGTGCACGTGGCACTCCCCCGCCCAGATGTGCATGTTCGCGCGGCCGGTGACCCGCTTGACGTGCGCGCCGAGGAACTGGTCCGGCAGGAACAGCACCTCGCGGTCCGGGTCGATCGAGGCGACCACGTCCACCGCGTTGGACGAGGTGCAGCAGATGTCGGTGAGCGCCTTCACCTCGGCCGTGGTGTTCACGTACGACACGACCACCGCGTTGGGGTGCTCGGCTTTCCAGGCGCGCAGCTCATCGGCCGTGATCGAATCCGCGAGCGAACATCCCGCACGCTGATCGGGGATGAGCACGGTCTTCGCCGGGCTGAGAATCTTGGCGGTCTCGGCCATGAAGTGCACGCCGCAGAACACGATGGTGTCCTCGGGCGCCTCGGCCGCGATCCGCGACAGCGCCAGCGAGTCGCCGACGTGGTCGGCCACGTCCTGGATCTCCGGCAACTGGTAGTTGTGCGCCAGGATCGTCGCGTTGCGCTCCCTGGCCAGTCGCTTTACTTCCCGCGCCCACTCCGGCGTTGCCTCGACACCCGCGAACCCCGATGGTCCGTCGAACACCTGCCCCATCAGCGGGGGCGCCAGTTTCGCACCCGTCGTCGCCATGGATGGCTCCCTTCCTCGTGCGGTCGGCTACACCGCCGATTCGCACCAAACCAGGTTTTCGACTTATAATCGAAAACGTGGCCCATAGTAGCACCATCCACGAATCGCTCACCGCGGTGTTCCAGGTTCGCCGCTTCCCCCGGGACATCGCCGCAGGTCACACCCCAGCCGACCGGGCGGAAGGCATGCTGCGGCGTTGCCCGCCCGACCAGCGGACCGAACTGGCGGTGTTGCTGTGGGAACGCGCATTGGATCCACAGAAGGGCACCTGGTCGCTGCCCGGCGGACGCCTCGGCGACGACGAGGACCTCGACACCTCCGCGCGCCGCCAGCTCGCCGAGAAGGTCGACGTGCGCGAGTTGAGCCACCTGGAACAGCTTTCGGTGTTCAGCGCCCCCGACCGGGTGCCGAGCCCGCGCCGCATCGCCTCGGCCTATCTCGGACTGGTCCCGCTGACCGCCGACCCCCATCTGCCCCCGGACACCGCATGGCATCCGGTCTCGGCACTGCCGGCCATGTCCTTCGACCATCGCACGGTCGTCGACCACGCCCGCACCCGGCTGGCGGCGAAACTGTCCTACACCAACATCGCCTTCGCCCTCGCGCCGGACCGGTTCACCATGTCCACACTGCGCGAAATCTATTGCGCCGCATTGGGGTACGACGTGGACCCCACGAACCTCCAGCGCGTCCTTTCCCGCCGCAAGGTGATCACCCCCACCGGAGCCACCGCCGCACCCGGCCGCGCGGGCGGCCGCCCCGCCGCGGTGTACCGCTTCACCGACTCCGGACTCCGCGTGACAGACGAATTCGCGGCCCTGCGCCCTCCCGGCCCTTCCTGACCCCGCCTGGCCGCCCTAATCGGCCGAAGCCTTACGGTGCTTGCTCCGACGACGGTACTGCCGCTTGCTCGGCACAGGCCGCGCAGCGTTACTACGCCGCAAGGCATCCCGCCGCCGCCACGCCGCCAGATCGGCCCGTTCGCTCTCCGCGGGAACCGTCCCGGCTTCCGCTCCAGGTGCGCGCCTCACCGCCCCAACCCCTTCCAACGCTTTCTCGGCGACCCACCGTATCCCCACGCCCACACCGGCCTCCACCGGTTTTCGCCGGAATAACAAGATCAACGGCACGCCGCGGCGTTTCGCGAGTAGATTCCTGTGCCGTTGATCATGAAGAGGCGATCAAGCGGCCTTCATCTGCGGGCTCGGCGGGGGAGCTTCGGTTCGTTGCGACAGTCGGGAAGCGGCCCAGAAGGCCAGTTCGACGAGCCAGAACAGCAGGAGGAACAGCGTCACGACGGTCGCGGGGACGGCGAGGAAGAACACCGAAGGGATCGCGACGACGAGGAAGCGCGCGACCTCGCCCGCGCTCGCGCCACGCAAGCGGTGGGCGGCACGCACGGCCGCCCACATCATCCAGCGGCGCGGCAGCGAGACCCCGAGTTCGTGCAGGCTGCGGCGGAAGATGCCGTCGGCGTCGGCCACGCTGACGGCGTGTGTGCTGAGCAGATAATCGTGCAGGATCGCGGCGCGGGTGTAGATGCCGTAGCGGGGGATCAGCCAGATCAGCGGGCGTGGCACCGACGCGAAATCGGTGCGGAAACCGGCGGGGATGACGAATTCCGCACTCGCCCCGCGGTAGACGAACGGTTCGGTCACCCGCCAGAACTTGGCGTCGAGCTCTTCGACGACCGGCCCGCCACCGACAAAGGTCACGTCCTGTTCCTTCCCCGCGCTTCGCGCCACCCCGCGGTGGTCGAGCCTGCCGCCACCACGCGCCGGGTCAATACCGTTGCCGGTATTCGGGTACCGAATACTCTTCCGAGGCAGGCTCGTAGCCACGATAAGGCAGCTCTTCCCCGCTCGCAGCGACGCCTCCGGAGCCCGTGAAGGTTTGCTCCTTCCGGGCGGCGCGGCGTCCGCTGCCGAGATCCTCCGACGTACTGAGCGCGGCGAGGAACAGCATGACGAACGACGCGATCAGCGGCTGCACGATCAACGCGAGATCACTGCCCAATTCGATCGGGAGCGTGACGATCTGGCCGACCGGCGGGTCGTGCGGGCGCGGATGCGACCACTCGGCCACCTGCTCCCCCACGCGGGCCATCGCCACCGCGCCCGCGCCGCTGCCGAGCAGCAGGCCCAGTTGCAGCAGCGGCCCGCGCGCCGAGCGCCAGCGCCATACGGCCAGCGCGCCGAGCAGGCCGAGCACCGCCCCCGCGAGCACGAACAACGCCAGCGCGTCGAACTGATGAGTGCTCTCTCCGGTCAGCGCGACCCCACGACCCGGCTCGACCACGAGCAGACGCTCGGTAGGCGCGAGCAGACCCCAGCCGACACCCGCGAGCGCGCTCACCACCACCACGGCGACGGCGACCACCGCCGCCGCCCGCCCCTCACCCCGCGACGACGCCACTAGCGGCGTTCCAGTTCGGCGGAGTCGATGACGCCGTGCCGGGAGCACTTGGCCCACCAGCCGTCCGGGCTCACCTGCACGATCATGCGGCGGCCGCACTGCTCGCAGAAGCGCGGCGGCTCCAGGCCCAGCGCGGCGGCGGGCGGGATCGCGTCGTCGAGGCCCGGCACTATCCGCTTGCCGGTGAACGGGTTGTAGCGCTCGTCCATGTCCATGACAGTACCCATGCTCGCCTGCCTCTTCGTCGCAACCGAGCCGGGTCAGAGCGTTTCGTTGAGCGCCTTGATCGGCATCTTCAGCTCGCCGAGCAGGTCCAGGTCCTGTTCGGCGGGGCGGCCGAGGGTGGTCAGGTAGTTGCCGACGATGACGGCGTTGATGCCGCCCAGGATGCCCTGTTTGGCGCCGAGGTCACCGAGGGTGATCTCCCGGCCGCCCGCGAAGCGCAGCATGGTGCGCGGCAGCGCGAGCCGGAAGGCGGCGACGGCGCGCAGCGCGTCGGACGCGGGCAGCACCTCCAGGTCGCCGAACGGCGTGCCCGGTCGCGGGTTGAGGAAGTTCAGCGGGACCTCGTCGGGCTCGAGTTCGGCCAGGTTCGCGGCGAACTCGGCGCGTTGCTCCAGGGTCTCGCCCATGCCGAGGATGCCGCCACAGCAGACCTCCATGCCCGCTTCGCGGACCATACGCAGGGTGTCCCAGCGCTCCTCCCAGGTGTGCGTGGTCACCACGTTCGGGAAGTAGGAGCGGCAGGTCTCCAGGTTGTGGTTGTAGCGGTGCACGCCCATGGCGGCCAGCTGGTCGACCTGCTCCTGGGTGAGCATGCCCAGCGAGCAGGCGACCTGGATGTCCACCTCGTTGCGGATGGCCTCGACACCGGCGGCCACCTGGGCCATCAGGCGCTCGTCCGGCCCGCGCACGGCGGCCACGATGCAGAACTCGGTGGCGCCGGTCTTGGCGGTCTGCTTGGCGGCCTCCACCAGGCTGGGGATGTCCAGCCACGCCGCGCGCACCGGCGACTGGAACAGGCCCGACTGCGAGCAGAAGTGGCAGTCCTCGGGGCAGCCGCCGGTCTTGAGGCTGATGATGCCCTCGACCTCGACTTCGGGACCGCACCACTTCATGCGCACCTCGTGCGCCAGGGCGAGCAACTCCTCCAACTGGTCGTCGCCGAGGCGCAGCACCGCCAGGGTCTGCTCCTGATTCAGCCCTTCACCGCGCTCGAGCACCTGCTCGCGGGCGATCGACAGAATGCCGGTGGCTACGGGTGCCTGGGTCACTGCACGAATCCCTTCGTCCGGCCGAGGTGGCCGTGCAACTTGAACGGTGTTCAGGCTAGGGTAGCGACAGGAGTGAGTCAAAGCACGACGGGAAGGGCATCGAGTGCAACTGCACCGGGCGGACGTGGTCGACGGCGCCATCGCGATTCTGGACCGATACGGCCTGGCCGACCTCACCATGCGCAGGCTGGCCGGTTCGCTCCAGGTCCAGCCGGGAGCGCTGTACTGGCACTTCCCCAACAAGCAGGCGCTGCTCGGCGCGGTCGCGGACAAGATACTCGCGCCCATGGATGACCCGATCGAAGCCGAGGAGTGGTCCGGGCAGATCACCGAGCTGGCCCACCGGCTGCGCGACTGCCTGCTGGCCTATCGCGACGGCGCCGAACTGGTCTCGGCGACCTACGCGTCGAGACTCACCACAAGCAAGGGGCGGGAACGCTTGGCGAGCGCGGCCATTCGCGCGGGGATGCCGCGTCAGGAGGCCGAACTCGCGGCGTTCACGCTGCTGTACTACGTGCTCGGCGAGACCGTGGACGAGCAGTCCAGGATGCAGATGGACTCGGCGGGCGCCCTGCCCGAGGGCGCGTCGCCGCTGGAGGAGACCACCGACGCCACCGCTCGTTTCGACTTCGGCCTGCAATTGTTCGTGGCGGGGGTGCGGCACCTGCTCGGCACTCGCGTCCGCTGACGTCCGACGCGTCGGCATGACGGTTCCGCGTTCGGTGTAGCGGCCTGGTTTCCGGCGGCCCGCTGTGGCGCGCCGAGGGTTCAGCGCAGGTGCGTGTTCAGGAAAGCCGATGTGTCCGGAAGCGATGCCAAGAACGCACCGCTGTGGTCCTGGCCGGGGTAGCTCTGGACCGTCACTTGTACTCCGGGGTTGAGCTGTCGCAACTTCTGCCCGTAGCCCTCGGTGTCGGTGGGCGGCACATCGATGTCGGCCGTGCCGTAGCCGATCCTGAGATCGCTGGTGAACCGGTCTTCCGGATATCTCGTCAAGGCGGCGATGTCCTCGGTGAAGGTGGGCGTCGGCCGATCGGGATCGGCGACGAGCGCCGACGGCCTGCGGCCCTCGGCGCGCTCGACCAGGCGCGACAAGCATTCGTGGGCCGCCTTTTCCACGAATTCCTTGCCGAAATCCGACAGGTACGGGGTGACGCTGCCGGGGTTCAGTTCCTCCAGCGAAGCCAGGTAATACGCCGCGTAGGCGATCTGGTTCTTCGAGCCGGTCGAGTCGCGCCGGAACATCTCCGGCAGGCTCTTACTCGGGTCGGTGCGCAGTCCGGTGACCACTACCCCGCTCAAACCGGGCGCGGAACCGCCTTTCTCGGCGTACAGGGCCGCAGCGCTCATCGCCGCGTGCGCTCCTTCCGACTGGCCGACGACGACCCATCTCCGCGACAGCGGAAAGGGAGTCGCGCGCAGCGCGGCGACCGCGTCCACTATCGACATTCCCTCGACCTGCGTGTTGTAGTAGCTGAACTGCCCGCGGGTGCCGAGGCCCTGATAGTCCGGAGCCAGCACCGCGTACCCGTTCTCCAGAATCCGGTCGAAATACGAGGTGTTCCGCTCGGACTGCGGGCGGCGCGACGGCGCGCAGGCATCGCCGATGCCGGCGGTTCCGTGCGCCCACACCACCAGCGGCCATCCGCCCTCCGGCGGCAGGCCCTTGGGCAGATAGAGCGCACCGGAGGCCTGCGCGGCGGCTCCGTGCTGATCGGTCGTGGTGTAGCCGATCCCGAACGAGGCCATGGCCTCGGGGAATGTCCACGCCGGATCGAGCAGTTCGATCGCACTCAGTTGCCCGGTCGCCGGGCTTTCCGCTGCCGCGGGCGCCACCGCGAGCGTGACAGCGACGCACATGCTGATCGAGGCCGCGACCGGAACGGCTCGCCGAAGGAAGGGGATGGGCATGGCGCAGCACCATACCGACGCGCATCGGTGACAACGTCCCAGCGACACCAGCCACCAGTGGAAATTCCCTTATCCCGCGCAGTGGCGGCGAGGGCCGAGCGGCTACCCGGTCTCGGCGGACGGCTGCCGTGCCGGCGGCACGACCACCCCGGGAAACCAGCGGTGCATGGTGTAGGCGCCCGCCGCGGCGGTGAGCGCGAGCGCGACGGCCGCTCCGCCCAGCACCGTGACGGCGCTGATCGCGCCGACCGCCACCGGCCCGGCGAACATGCCGATGTCGTGGGTGAGCCGCCAAGCGCCGAGGAACTCCGCGCGCTGCCCGTCGGGCGCGACGTCCGCGCCGACCGTCATGATCAGCCCGTTGCTCATCCCGTTGGCCAGCCCGAGCAGCACGGCGGCGCACCCGAGACCGAACACCGAGGAGGTGAACGGCAACACGCCGAAACCGGCGGCGAACAGGACCATCGACGGCACACCGGTCGCCCGCCTGCCGTAGCGATCCAGCCACACCCCCGCGGGATAGGACATCAGCACGTCCATCGCGCCCGCCACGCCGAAGATCAGACTGGTCGTCGAGGCGCTCACTCCGATGTGCGCGGCCCACAACGGCAGCAGCGCCAGCCGCGCCGCCCGCGCGGCGCCGACCAGCAGCGCGGCCAGCCCGAGCGTGCCGAGTGTCCTGCGGTGCTCGACCACGATCGCCGTCAGCGCGTGCCCGGTGCCCGCTCCGCCCGCTGCCTCGGGCGATCGGATCGCCGCCATGGCCGCGCCGGACACCACCGTGGTCGCCAGCTGCAACCACAGCGCGCCGTTGGGACCGAGCGAATGCACCACGGCCGCACCGAGGAACGGGCCGCAGAAGAACCCCAGCCGCATGGAACCGGCCAGCGTCGACATCGCGCGCCCGAGGTCGTTCGTGGGTATCACGGCCACCAGATAGGACTGGCGAGCCAGGCCCCACACCGCGCTTGCCGCGCCGCCCAGCAGCATGCCCAGCGCGAGCACGCCGACATTCGGCGCGACGATCGCCGCGAGCACGCCGAGCGCCCCGAGCACCGAGCCGAGCGCCAGCGCGCCGCGTTCGCCGATCCTGGCGACCACCCGCCCGGCGGGCAGATCGGTGAGCACCATGCCCAGTCCGGACAGCGCGACGACGACGCCGGCCAGCCCGGCCGACGCCCCCAGATCGAGCGCGCGCAGCGCGTACATCGGCGCGGCCGCGCCGGACCCGATGCCGTACACCACCATCGGCACGAACACCGTCCAGGTCAGCGACCGCAACCGCACCGCGCCGACGACTTCGCCCGCCACGGCGGACCGCTCGCTCATCGCGCCACCGCTCGACGCCACGACGCCGCGCTCACCTCGATCACCGGCAGCCCGAAGACGCTGCCCGAGGCGAGATCGCGCGCCGATTTCGCTCGCACCGGTGCCGTCCTGCGGCGGACAGCCCTGCGCCCGGGCGGACAGTCGCTTCCGTCGCCGCCGCTCACCGGGCCAGCGCGGGCTGCCGGGCGAAGCGGCTGTCGGGGCGGGGCAGGCCGAAGTGGTCGCGCAGGGTGGTGCCGCTGTACTCGGTGCGGAACAGGCCGCGCTCCTGCAGGATCGGCACGACCGTCTCGGCGAAGATCTCCAGTCCGCCCGGGTAGTACGGGGGCATCACGTTGAACCCGTCGGCGGCGCCGTTGCGGAACCATTCCTCGATGGTGTCGGCGACCTGCTCGGGCGTCCCGGCGAACACCCGGTGGCCGCGCGCACCGGCGAGGCGGTGCAGCAGGCCGCGCACGGTCGGCCGTTCCCGCTGCACGATGCCGGCCACGACCTGCAACCGGCTCCGCCCGTTGTCGGTGACATCGCCCGCCGCGTCGAACAATTCGACCGGGATCGGCTCGTCCAGCGGCAGGTGCCGCAGGCTGATCCCGACGATGCCCTCGAGTTGCGCCAGGCCGTATTCCGGCACGGTGAGCTCGTTGAACTCCTGCTCCAACTTCTTCGCCGCCGCCTCGGTGTCGGCGATGAACGGGCTGATCCCGGGCAGGATCTTGACGTGCTCTGGGTCGCGCCCGAAGCCGCGGGCCCGCTGCTTGATGTCGGCGTAGAACGCCTGGGCGTCGCTGAGCCTTTGGTGCGCGGTGAAGATCGCCTCCGCGTACTTGCCCGCGAACGCGCGCCCGTCGTTCGACGCGCCCGCCTGCACCAGCACCGGGTGGCCCTGCGGGGTGCGCGGCGCGGTGAACGGACCACGTACCCGCAGGTGTTCGCCCGCGAAGTCGATCCGGTGGATCTTCTCCGGGTCGGCGTACACGCCGGAGGCCCGGTCCAGGACGATGGCGTCGTCCTCCCAGCTGTCCCACAACGCGACCACGGCGTCGACGAATTCCCGTGCGCGGGCGTACCGTTCGGCGTGGACGGGATGCTTGTCCAGACCGAAGTTGGCCGCGGCGAGATCGGTGCCGGTGGTGACGATGTTCCAGCCCGCCCGGCCGCCGGAGATGTGGTCCAGCGTGGAGAACAGCCTGGCCAGGTTGTAGGGCTCGTAATACGTGGTCGACGCGGTGGCGATGAGGCCGAGATGCGTTGTCGCCGTGGCGATCGCGGTGAGCAGGGTGATCGGCTCCAGACCGGAGGCCGCGTTGTGCTCGACGTCGGTGCGCAGGGCGGGTCCGTCGGCGAAGAACACCGCGTCCAGTTTCGCCGCCTCGGCGGTGCGTCCGATCTCCTGGTAGTAGGCGACGTCGTAGATTCGGTCGGGGCTGCTCCACGGATGCCGCCAGGCCGCCTCGTGGTGGCCGGAGGGATAGATGAAGGCGTTGAGGCTGAGTTGGCGCGGTGCGTTCATGAGGCTTTCTTCTCGTCGGTGGGCGCGTCGGCGATGTCGACGCCCAGGCTGGCCAGCAGCAGGGAGCGGTGCCGCAGGAAGGCGGGATCACCGTGGCCGCGCGGACGTTCCAGGTCGATGCGCTGGTCCACCGCGATGCGCCCTTCGTCGAGCACCAGGACGCGGTCGGCCAGCAGCACCGCCTCGTCCACGTCGTGGGTGACCAGCAGCACGGCGGGCCGGTGCTTGGCGCACAGGTCCTGCAGCAGTGCGTGCATCTTGATCCGGGTCAGCGCGTCCAGCGCGCCGAACGGTTCGTCCGCCAGCAGCAATTCGGGTTCGCGCACCAGCGAACGCGCCAGCGCGACGCGCTGCTGCTCGCCGCCGGACAGCTCCTTGGGCCAGGCCTGCTCTCGGCCCGCGAGCCCGACCTCGGCCAGCGCCGCGCGGCCGCGACCGGCCGCGTCCGGACCGCCGAGGCCGAGGGTCACGTTGTCGAGCACCCGCACCCAGGGCAGCAACCGCGAGTCCTGGAACACCACGGAGCGCTCGGTGGGCACGCTCAACTCGCCCGAACCCGGAACGTCGTAATCCAATTCCGCCAGCGCGCGCAGCAGCGTGCTCTTGCCCGACCCGCTGCGGCCGAGCAACGCGACGAACTCGCCGCGGGCGATGTCGATGTCGAGATCGCGCAGCACGACCCGGTCGCCGAAGCCACGGCGCAGCCGCCGGACACGGACCACGTTCAGTCCCCGAGTGTCTGCCGCCATGACAGCGCCCTCCTTTCCACGGCGCGCACCAGCAGGTCGCCGAACAGGCCGAGCAGGCCGTAGATCACCAGGCCGACCACGATGATGTCGATCTGGCCGTAGGTGCGGGCCTGGGTCATCAGGTATCCGATGCCGCTGGTGGCGTTGACCTGCTCCACCACGACCAGCGCCAGCCACGAGATGGTGACGGCCAGCCGCAGGCCGGTGAAGAAACCGGGCAGCGATCCCGGCAGCGCGATCCGGCGGATGAATCCCCACCGCGACAGACCGACGGTCTGGGCGAGTTCCACGTACCTGGCGTCGACGCTGCGCAGATGCGCGTGCGTGTTCAAGTAGATCGGGATCGCCACGCTGGTGGTGATCACCACCAGCTTCATCTCCTCGCCGATGCCGAACCACACGATGAACAGCGGGATCAGCGCGAGCGTCGGAATGGCGCGCTTGATCTGGATCGGCCCGTCCACCAGCGCTTCACCGATCCGGCTCAGCCCGGCCAGCAACGCCAGCACCAGGCCGATCGCGACACCAAGGCCGAGCCCGATCGCGGCGCGTTGCACCGAGGTCAGCAGATTGCTCTGCAGACGACCGTCGGCCAGCAGGTCACCGGCGGTCTCGGCGACCGTCCACGGCGCGGGCAGCGTCTCGGGATCCAGTGTGCCGGTGGCCGATCCGGCCACCCATGCGGCGATCAGCAACAGCGGTCCCACCGCGATGCCGAACGGTATGGGACGGCCTGGTCCGAGGCGCGGCCGGGTCGGCTTGCGCTTCGCCGGCACCGGTTCCGTCGCGGAGCGGCCGCGACCGAAGCGGCGCAGCACCGCGGCGTCGACGGTCGCCATCAGCGGGCCTTCGGCTCGAACGACGCGCCGCTCTCGGTGACCGCCTGCGTCACCGCGGCGTCGAAGCGCAGGTCGAAGCCGTTGGCCGCCTGCACCTTCTCGGGCAGTTCGCCCGCCTCGGCGATGGCGTCGATGGTGGCCTGCTGCCGGTCGACGAGCTGCTGGTCCAAGTGCGGGAAGACGTAGGCGCCCAGGGATTCCACGATGCGCTTGGCGTCGTCGGCGCTCACCTTCTGGTTGTCCACGTAGTAGCGGCGCGCCCAGTCCTCCGGGTGGGTGTTGGCCCACTGGTAGGCGCGGACGAACGCGCCGACCAGCGCACGGCTGGCGGCGGCCTTCGCCGGGTCGCGCACGACGGCCCGGCGCGCGTACAGGTAGGCCAGACCGCCGTAGATGCCTGCGGTCTCCGAATCCGGGACCAGCGAGGCGCCCGGCGTGCGCAGGAACCGGGTGACGTTCGGCTCGATCAGCGGCGCGACGTCGACCTGGCCGGTGCGCACGGCATCGGGGAACTCGGCCAGCTGCAGCCGGATCAACTGCACGTCGGAGGTGGTGAGCCCGGCCTTGTCGATGGCGCGCAGCACGGCGGCCTGCTGGGCGGTGCCCTCGGCGTAGGCGATCTTCTTGCCCTTCAGATCCGACAGCTTCGACACCGGCTTGCCCGGCGCCACCGCCAGCTTCAAGGCGGTGGTGCTGGTCTGGTAGGACGCGATGATCGGAACGTCCTGCCCGGCCACCAACGCGTGGATCGGCGGGACGTCGCCGACCTGCGCTACGTCGGCGGCGCCCGCGCGGAACGCCTCCAGGATCGCGGGACCGCCGACGAAGTTGGCGAACTCCACCTTGAACGGCAGTTTGTCCAGCTCGCCGGACAGGCGAAGCACGGATTGCAGGCGCTCGGACTGATCGGCGACCACGAGGGTGGTTCCGGCGGGAACCTCGGTCGGCAATGGCCCGTCGGCGGTGGGACCGACCGGCTCGTCGTCCTTCGCGCAGCCGGTGAGTCCGAGGGTCGCAACGGTCGCAACGGCGAGCAATGCGGCGGTCGCGCGGCCGCGGCGGCCGGACCGGAACGTACTTGGTCGGAACATAACGCGAATTACAACAAGACGAAACCGGCGCGAGAACGGTTTGTCTCAGCCTGGTTCGAACCCCTCAGCGCGGCGGCGCGGCCACCGTCGCCGACCGGACCTGCTGCTGATAACGCTGCACGAACGGCAGGATCTGCTGTTCGATCACCGTGTTGTACTCCCGGGGCCGCTGCATGGGATTGGCGTGCCCGGTGTTGCGCGCCAGCACCACCAGCAGTGTGCCGTCCACTCCGCCGGACTGCTCGATCAGCACCCGGTGGGAGTACTCGACATCGACCACGCGGTCGGCGTTCGCGTCGCGGGGCCGGATGAAGACGATCGCGGGCCGCGGCTTGTCCGCCACCGGCTGGGCCAGGGTGCGCAAGTCGTCCGTCGCGCCACCGGCCACAATGGCGGTGAACTGGGACTCGATCAGGCCGTTGCTCGCCGCGTCGCGCGAGACGATCTTCTCCCGCATCACTTCCGCCAGCACCTCGCCCAGCTCGCCGAGCCGGACGCCGGGCAGCCCGTGGCCCCGGTCGACGAAACGGTCCCGGCGGGCGTAGGTCTCCACGGCCAGCCGGAGCATGCGGCTTTCCCGCGCGCCGGGCAGCCAGCCCATCCAGCGCAGCATGTCCTCACCGCGCCCGCGGCTCTCCGGGCGCACCGCGTTCAGGTCGACCGGCGTGCAGTCCAGGATCACCCCGACCAGTCTGCGGTCGCTGTCGCGGTGGATGTGCTCGGCGACCTCGAGCGCGATCACGCCACCCATGCTGTGGCCGACCAGCACGATGTTGCGCAGACCCGAGAGTTCGGCGGCGCGCACCACGAGATCGGCGATGACCTTGGTGTCGATACCTTGGTTGTCGTAGCGGATCGCCCACACCATGCCCATCCTGCGCAGAGCGGGCAGCGCGGCGGCGGTGTCGCCGGCGTCGAGCCCGCCGAGCCCGACCAGGTCCACCACGACGGTGTCCCAGTTCTGCGGGTCCACCGGCGGGGCGACGGGCAGGATGGCGGGCTCGGTGCGCGCCAGTCGCGCTTGTTCCGGCGCGACGTCGTACTTCCAGTACTGCGCGAACACCACCAGCCCGGCCAGCAGCAGCGCGGCCACCCGGAGCAGCGTCACCCTGGTGCGGCGCAACGTCTTCCACCCGTGCCCCGGGCTCGTGTCCCGCAGCCGGGCTCGGCGTCGCGCGTCGTCCCAGTCGGAGACGGTGGACGGGTGCCTCTCGTCCATCGGCGACATCCATCCCACTGTAGGCACGGGTGCGGATGGTCGCCACGAGCCCGCTATCGCTCAGCGTGCCGCCGCGGCCATGGCCGCGAGTTCCCCGGGGGCGGTCCGGCGGCCGATTTCGTTGTCCTCTGGCACCATTCCGCTGGGCACCCCGCGTGCACCGCCTGGATATCAGTGCCGCCCTGGGCATCGTGTTGGAGCCACCGCCGTTCGGAGCTCTTCGCGAACGCGGCCGGTCAGCGGAAAGGTGACCAGGCGGGCTCGAACCAGCCGGGGGCGGCGGCGGTGAATCGCGCGCGCTCCCAGCCGCCTGCGCCTTGCGGCACCGAGCCCACCAGGTCGACGCCGGTGACGCGCGGCAGGTCGGTGCGGTTGCACTCGGCGGCGAGATCGGGTTCGGCGGGCCAGGAACCGATCACCAGGCCCGCGCACCGCACGCCCGCCGCGTGCAGTGTGCGGGTGGTCAGTTCGGTGTGGTTGAGCGTCCCCAGCCCGGCGGCGGTGACCAGCAGGACGGGTGCGCCGAGTTTCTGGGCGAGGTCGAGCAACGTGAAATCGCCCAGGCGCACGAGCAGTCCACCCGCGCCCTCGATCAGAACGAGGTCGGCGCCGGTCAAAGAGTCGACGGCGGCGGCGGTCTCGGCCAGCGTCAGTTCCGGCAGCCCGGCGCGGCGGGCGGCGGTGTCGGGCGCGAGCGGGTCGGGGTAGCGGGCGAGTTCGAGGGTGCGGGTGACGCCGGACAACCGCTGGATCTCCGCGAGATCGCCGGGTTCACCGGCCGCCACACCGGTCTGGCCCGGCTTGCACACCGCCACCGAACGGCCGTTGGCCATCGCCGCGGCGGCGACGGCCGCGGTGACGACGGTCTTGCCGACATCGGTGGAGGTGCCGGTGACGAGCAGCACGGTCATGCCGGTACCGCCTCTCGCGCCTGCGCCAGCACCTCGCCGAGCACCCTCGCGATGACATCCAGTTCGGCCGGGGAGAGATTCGCCCGCGCGGTCAAGCGCAGTCGCGACGTGCCCTCCGGCACCGTCGGCGGACGGAAGCAGCCCACGTCCAGCCCGCGCGCCCGGCACGCCTGCGCGGCGTCGAAAGCCACCTGCGCCGGGCCGAGCACGACCGACACCACCGCCGAAGGCGGCGCGGGCACACCGGCGATGGCGGCGATGTCCGCGGCGCGAGCCAGCACCCGTTCGGCCAGCTCCGGCTGCGCGCGCAGCACCCGCAGCGCGGCCCGCGCGGCGCCGACGGCGGCGGGCGCGAGACCGGTGTCGAAGATGAACGTGCGCGCGGCGTCGATCAGGTGGGCGCGCACCCGCGCGCTGCTCAGCACCACACCGCCTTGTGCCGCGAGGGATTTCGACAGCGTCGCGGTGATCACCAGGTCCGGCGCCCCGGCCAGGCCCGTCTCGTGCACCAATCCGCGCCCGCCCGCGCCGCGCACGCCGATGCCGTGCGCCTCGTCCACCACCAGCACCGCACCGTTGGCCCTGGTCACGCGATGCAGCTCGGTCAGCGGCGCGAGATCGCCGTCGGCGCTGAACACCGAATCGGTGAGCACCAGCGCACGGTCCTCGGTCCGCTCCGACAGCAGCCGGTCCACGGCGGCGACGTCGCGATGCGGCGCGATCTCCACCCGGGCGCGGGAGAGCCTGCACGCGTCCACCAGCGACGCGTGGCTGCCCGCGTCGGAGACCACCAGCGAGCCGCGCCCGGCCAGCGCGGTCACCCCGCCGAGGTTGGCCGCGTATCCGGAGGCGAACACCAGTCCCGCTTCCGCGCCGACGAATTCGGCCAGCTCGGTCTCCAGCAGTTCGTGCTCGGTGGTGGTGCCGGTGACCAGCCGTGACCCGGTCGATCCCGCACCCCAGCGGCGCACCGCCTCGATCGCGCCCTCGGTCACCTCGGGGTGGCGGACCAGGCCGAGATAGTCGTTGGAGGCGAGATCGATCGACGGCGTTCGCGGGGCGCGCGGGCGCAGCTCACGGCGCAGTCCCGCGGCCACCCGTGCGGAAGCGCGTTCGTCCAACCAGCTCAACGGATCGGTACTCACAGCTGGGCAGCATACTTGAACACCGTTCAGGACACCCGCCCCGAGGTCCGCTGGTACGGTTGAGCCATCGTTGGTGGTGTCACCGGCCCGCGGTGACAAGCTGCACCGGGGAGGATTACGGCCGGATGCCGCGGTGGGCGATAGTCGTCGAGGAAACAACGGGTTCGGGCGATCACAAGCGCTGGTCACCCCGAATTCTCACCGAAGTGGTCGGCACGCGCGCACAGGCACTGGCGAAGCTGGCCGGTGTGCTGCCCACCTACACTCCGGAGCATCCCAAACTGCGCGGTCGCCGCATCGTGCTCCGCGACGGCGACACCTACCTGCTGATGGTGCGCGGCTGGTCGGACGACTATCACTGCATCTTCCGGGTATGGGAGATGGTGTCCGACAGCGATCGCCCGGAGATCGCCGACCGCGCGCCCGACCGGCTCACGGACCGGTGAACCAATTCGGCGTATCGAGCCGGAACACCTCGCCGGGTGTCAGCAAGCGCAGGTCGCGCTCGAATGCGGCCAGCCGGTCCGCGCCGAGCAGCTCCGACCAGCGATCGCGGATCCGGTCGAACGTTCGCGCCGATCGGATGAGCACGTCTTCGGCGCGTTCGGTGAGCGTGTAGACCTTGCGCCGCGCGTCGGACGGATCGTGCCCGCGGCGTAGGTAGCCCAGCCGCTCCAGCGCCTCGATGTGCTTGCCCGCGGCCTGTTTCGAGACGCCGAGCGCGCGCCCGAGGTCGGCGGCCGTGCAACCGTGCGGCCCGCCCGCGCGCCCGATCGCCTGGAAGACGAAGCCGTGCATCGGCCGCAGGTCGGCGTGCCCGTGCCCGGCCAGGTCGGCGTGCACCTCGTCGATCGCCGCCCGGAAGCCGAGCAGCATGCGCAGCGGCAACTCGTAGCCGCCACGGTCACTTGACATGATGGACAACCTCGTTGACTATATGGACAACCATGTTGTCTATTCTAGAGGTGGTACCCCGATGACCGTCATCCGGCACTCCGACACCCGCCGCACCGAGACCGCGAGCGGCGTCATGACCACGCTCGCCTCTCCCACCCAGGGCGGCTCCGGCCTCGCGCTGTGGCGGGTCGAGGTGCCCGCGAACACCGCGGGACCGCTGCATTTCATCGACGCCGAGCAGATCTGGACCGTCCTCGCCGGACGGCTCGACGTCGCGCTCGACGGCACGGAACTCACCGCGGCGGAAGGCGATACGGTGATTCTCCCGCCGAACGCGCTGCGACAGGTGCGCACCGGCGACGGCTTCACCGCCATCGTCACCGCGCCGGCGGGGGCTCGGGCCGGAACACCGGACAGCGACGCCGCCATCGTCCCGCCGTGGATCGCCTGACCGGTCAGCCCGCGAGCTGTGCGGCGACCGCGGCGCGCATCCCGGCGGTGATCGTGGCGATGTCGCCGGACGTGCTGACGAACGGCGGCATCGTGTAGACGAGGTTGCGGAACGGACGCAACCACACTCCGGCCGCCACCGCGGCGTCGGTCGCGGCGCGCATGTCGACCGGGCGGTCCAGCTCGATCACGCCGATCGCACCGAGCACGCGCGCCTGCACCACGCCCGGCAGCTCGCGCACCGGGGCCAGCCCCGCCGTGAGTTCCGCCTCGATCCGGGTCACCTCGCCGCGCCAGTCGCGCGAGCGCAGCAACTCGATCGACGCGACGGCGACCGCGCAGGCCAGCGGGTTGCCCATGAACGTCGGCCCGTGCATGAGCCCGCCGTGCGCCGCGCTGATCGTCTCGGCGATCCGCGTGGTGCACAGCGCGGCGGCGAGGGTGAGGTAGCCGCCGGTCAGCGCCTTGCCCACGCACATCACATCCGGGCAGACACCGGCCTGGTCGGCCGCGAACAGGGTTCCGGTGCGGCCGAATCCGGTCGCGATCTCGTCGAAGACCAGCAGCACGCCGTGCTCGTCGCACAGTCTGCGCAGATCGGCGAGGTAGCCGGGATGATGCCAGCGCATCCCGCCCGCTCCCTGGACCACCGGCTCCACGATGACCGCCGCCAGTTCGCCCGCGTGCTCGGCGATCATGCGCTCCAGTTCCGCCACGTACTCCGGGTGGTACTCGCGCGGCGGCACCGGCGCGAACAGCTGGTTCGCCAGGATGTCGGTCCACAGCGAGTGCATGCCGCCCTCCGGGTCGCACACGCTCATCGGGGTGAAGGTGTCGCCGTGATACCCGCCGCGCCAAGTGAGCAGCCGCCGCTTCTGCGGTTTGCCGAGTGAACGCCAATACTGCAGGCACATCTTCACGGCGACCTCGACCGACACCGAGCCGGAGTCGCACAGGAACACCTTGTCCAGCCCGTCCGGCGTCGATTCCACCAGCAGTTCGGCCAGCCGGGCCGCGGGCTCGTGGGTGAGCCCGCCGAACATCACGTGACTCATCCGCCGCGCCTGCTCCACCAGCGCGGCGTCCAGGGCCGGGTGCCGGTAGCCGTGGATGGCGGCCCACCAGGAACTCATGCCGTCGACCAGCTCGCGCCCGTCGGCCAGCGTCAGCCTGGTTCCCGCCGCGGCGGCCACCACCAGCGGTTCGGTCGTCGCGGGGAAGCCGCCGTAGGGATGCCAGACGTGCTCGGCGTCGAGGGCGGTGATCTCGTCGGGGGTCAGTGCCACGGGAATCCTCGCATCACGGCCCCGGTCCCCGGGGCGTCCTGAACGTCGTTCAAGTTAGCACCCGAGCTGGGCGCGCCCGCAACAGTGGGCCGAGTTCGGCCGTTTCCCCACCCAGCGACGCCGCCGCGCAATATTCTTTGACGGAGTCAAAGATTGGAGCCGCCGTGACCGCTGCCGCACCCGCCGACATCGCCGCCGTCCGCGCATTCAACCGCCACTACACCCGCGTGATCGGTGTGCTGGGAGAAGGACTGCACGACAGCCGCTACTCGCTCACCGAGGCGCGGATCCTGTTCGAACTGGCCGCCTCCGACACGACCGAAGTGGTGGCGCTACGGCACGCCCTCGACCTCGACGCGGGCTACCTCAGCCGCATCCTCGCCCGGTTCGAGCGGTCCGGCCTGGTGCGGCGCAACCGTTCGGGCCGCGACGGCCGCCGCCAGGAGGTCCGGCTGACCGACCGGGGCCGTGAGGTCTTCGCGACGCTCGATCGGCGCTCCAGCGACGAGGTCGGCGCGCTGCTCGGCGCGCAGCCGCAAGCGGCCCGAGCGCGCCTGATCACGGCGATGCGGACCATCCAGCAGATCCTGGACCGGCCCGCCGACGCGCCCGCCTTTTCGCTGCGGCCCCCGCGTTCCGGCGATTACGGCTGGGTGATCCAGCGTCACGCGGAGCTCTACGCGAACGAATACGGCTGGGACGCGACCTACGAGGAATTGATCGTGCGGATCGTGGCCGACTACTTGGCTTCACGTGACGAGCGGCGCGAGCGCGCCTGGATCGCGGAAGCCGATGGCCACCCGGTGGGCAGCGTCTTCTGCGTTCGCGAGGACGAGACCACCGCGCGGCTGCGATTGCTCTTGGTCGAGCCGACCGCCCGCGGCCTCGGCGTCGGTTCGGCGCTGGTGGATGAGTGCCTGCGCTTCGCGACCGAGGCCGGGTACCGAGAGATCGTGCTGTGGACCAACGACGTGCTCACCGCCGCGCGCCGCGTCTACCAGCGCGCCGGATTCGAACTCGTCGAGCAGCAACCGCACCACAGCTGGGGCCACGACCTCGTCGGCCAGACCTGGCGGCGGTCGCTCACGTCCGCGAACTGACGCGCACGAGGCCGCCGGGGTGGTGCGTCCTCCGCGTCGAACCCTGTCCTCTCGCCCGGCTGCGGGACTGCAGGACGGTTGCCCGGCGGGTATGCCTGCCGGAACGCACCCGGCGGTCTCGCGCGTCGTGGCATTCCTCGGCTACTGCCGCCGCCGACCGAAGAAGGGCCTCCGACCTCGCCCGACCTACGCATCCACAACCACCCGCAGTGCGCGGAGCCCGGCTGGCGCTACTGTCGTTGCCATGGCTCAGCCCGACGCAGCGCCCGGTGACGCGGCACCCCTGGGTGTCTGGCCCGGCACCGCCTACCCCCTCGGGGCCACCTACGACGGCGCTGGCACCAATTTCTCGGTGTTCTCCGAGGTTGCCGACGCGGTCGAACTCTGCCTGATCGACGGGGACGGCGCCGAGACGCGCATCGCGCTCGACGAGGTCGACGGCTACGTCTGGCATGCCTACCTGCCCGGAATCGATCCGGGTCAGCGCTACGGATTCCGGGTGCACGGCCCGTACGACCCCGATCGCGGGTTGCGCTGCGACCCGAGCAAGTTGCTGCTCGATCCCTACGGCAAGGCTTTCGACGGCGATTTCGACGATCACCCCTCGCTCTACACCCACGGGCTCGACTCGCTCGGCCACACCATGACCGGCGTGGTGATCAACCCGTACTTCGATTGGGGCGCCGACCGCGCGCCGAACCGGCCCTACCACGAGACGGTGATCTACGAGGCGCACGTCAAAGGCATGACGATGACGCATCCGGAAGTGCCCGAGGAGTTGCGCGGCACCTATTCCGGCATCGCGCACCCGGCGATCATCGACCACCTGAAGGGCCTGGGCGTCACCGCGATCGAACTGATGCCGGTGCACCAGTTCCTGCACGACCGCGTGCTGCTGGACCAGGGACTGCGCAACTACTGGGGCTACAACAGCTTCGGCTACCTCGCCCCGCACAACGAATACGCGACGATGGACCGCGCGGGCTCGGCGGTCACCGAGTTCAAGGCGATGGTGCGCGCGCTGCACGCCGAGGGCATCGAGGTGATCCTCGACGTGGTCTACAACCACACCGCCGAGGGCAACCACCGCGGCCCGACCATCGGTTTCCGCGGCATCGACAACGCCGCCTACTACCGCTTGGTCGACGACGACCCCTCGCACTACATGGATTACACGGGCACCGGCAACAGTCTCAACGTGCGCCATCCGCACACCTTGCAGCTGATCATGGACTCGCTGCGCTACTGGATCCTGGAGATGCACGTCGACGGCTTCCGCTTCGACCTGGCCGCGACGCTGGCGCGGGAACTGCACGACGTGGACCGGCTCTCGACGTTCTTCGACCTGGTGCAGCAGGACCCGGTGGTGAGTCAGGTCAAGCTCATCGCCGAGCCGTGGGACGTGGGCGAGGGCGGCTACCAGGTGGGCAATTTCCCCAGTTTGTGGACGGAGTGGAACGGCAAGTACCGCGACACCGTGCGCGACTACTGGCGCGGCGAACCGGCGACGCTCGGCGAGTTCGCCTCCCGGCTCACCGGCTCGTCGGACCTGTACGAGGCCACCGGCCGCAGGCCCAGCGCCAGCATCAACTTCGTCACCGCGCACGACGGGTTCACGCTGCGGGATCTGGTGTCCTACAACGAGAAGCACAACGAGGCCAACGGCGAGGACAACCGCGACGGCGAGAGCTGGAACCGGTCGTGGAACTGCGGCGTCGAAGGCCCGACCGACGACCCGGAGGTGCTCGCCCTGCGCGACCGGCAGAGCCGCAACCTGCTGGCCACGCTGATGCTCAGCCAGGGCGTGCCGATGCTCGCGCACGGCGACGAGATGGGCCGCACCCAGCACGGCAACAACAACGTCTACTGCCAGGACTCGCCGCTGGCGTGGATGGACTGGTCGCTGCGGGAGAAGAACGCCGATCTGCTCGAATTCACCCACGCGGTGGTCGCGCTGCGCACCGAGCACCCGGTCTTCCGGCGCCGCCGCTTCTTCGCGGGCGGGCCGGTCCGTTCGCCCGACAACGCCCGCGACATCGCCTGGCTCACCCCCTCCGGCGAGGAGATGACCGAGGCGGACTGGGACAGCGGCTTCGGCAAGTCGCTGGCGGTCTACCTCAACGGCGAGGCGATCCCCGAGCCGGGCCCGCGCGGCGAGCGGATCTCCGACGACTCGTTCCTGCTGTGTTTCAACGCCCACGACGCGGCTATCGACTTCGTGCTACCGAGCACCGGCGACGGCGCGGAATGGGCGGTGGCACTGGATTGCTCGACGCCGACCGGCCTGGCCGACGCCGGATACCCCGGTGGCGCGACCGTCACCGTCGAAGCCCGCTGTCTCCTCGTCCTCCGCCAGGCCGCCTGACCCGAATGCCGATGAACGCACCCGATCCCACCGAGATGCACGTGACCGACCCGGTGTCCCTGCGACGCAGGCCCGCCCGCCAGACCACGATCCGCAGCGCCTACCGGCTGCAGCTGCGCCCGGACGCGCTCACCTTCGCCGAGGCCCGCGCCATCGCGGAATACCTCCAGCAGCTGGGCATCTCGCACCTGTACCTCTCGCCGATCATGACCGCGGCGCACGGCTCGACGCACGGCTACGACGTCACCGATCCGACCACGGTCTCCGCCGCCCTCGGCGGGCCGACGGGGCTCAAAGCCCTCGCCGACGAGGTGCGCAGCCGCGGCATGGGCCTGATCGTGGATCTGGTGCCCAACCACGTCGGCGTCGCCGATCCCCGGCAGAACGCGTGGTGGTGGGACGTGCTGCGCAACGGCCAGGAGTCGCGGTTCGCGTCGTATTTCGACATCGACTGGAGCCCCGGCAACGGCGCCGGCGGCCGGTTGGCGCTGCCGGTCCTGCAGAGCGAGAACGACCCGGCCGCCTTGACCGTCGACCGCTCCGGCGCCGAACCGATGCTCGCGCTGCACGATCTGCGTTTCCCCATCGCGCCGGGCACCGACGGCGACAACGCCTTGCGCATCCACGACAAACAGCACTACCGGCTGGTGAGCTGGAAGGCCGGGTTGTGTACCTACCGGCGCTTCTTCGCGGTCAGCAGCCTGGCCGCGATCCGGCAGGAGGATCCCGAGGTCTTCGAGCTCACCCATCGCGAGCTCGCCGCGTGGTGTGAGCACGACCTGATCGACGGCGTGCGGGTCGACCATCCGGACGGTCTGGCCGATCCCGCCGGTTATCTCACCCGGCTGCGCAGGCTGATCGGCCCGCACCGGCTGCTGCTGGTGGAGAAGATCCTGGCCAACCGCGAGCCGCTGGACGCGACGCTGCCGATCGACGGCACCACCGGCTACGAGGCGCTGGCCGACTTCGGCGGCGTGCTGATCGATCCGCGCGGCGAGCACGCGCTCACCGAACTGTCCCGCCGGGTCGCCGGGCACGGCAGCGACCGGGCCTGGATCGGCGAGACCGAGCACCGGATCAAGCGCGCGGTCGCGGAGACCATTCTGACGCCGGAGGTCCGGCGGCTGGTGGCCGCGATCAAACAGGACGCGAACGCCGAGAGCTTCGACACCATGGCGCTGACCAACGCCACCATCGAGGTGCTGGCGTTCATGCCGGTCTACCGGGCCGACTACGCGCCGCTGGCCGGGATGACGGGCGCGGTGATCGCCGAGGTGGAGAAGCGCAACAGCGAGCTCACCGCGCCGCTGGCGGTCCTGGTCGCCGCGCTGGCCGCCGACGGCGCCGCGGCGGTGCGCTTCAGCCAGGTCTGCGGCGCGGTGACCGCGAAGGCGGTCGAGGACACCATGTTCTACCAGGCCGCCCGGCTGGTGTCGTTGCAGGAGGTCGGCGGCAACCCGGCACGGTTCGGTCACTCGCTCAACGAGTTCCACCTGTCCATGAGCCAGCGCGCGCAGCTGTGGCCCGCGACGCTGACGACGCTGTCCACGCACGACACCAAGCGCGGCGAGGACGTGCGCGCCCGCATCGGCGTGCTGTCGCAGGCCGCGGAGACCTGGGCGCGCAACGTCGACTCCTGGCTGGAGACCACCCCCGCCCCGGACGGGGCGACGGCGCTGTTCCTGCTGCAGAACATGTTCGGGGTCTGGCCCGCCGACGGGCGACCGGCCGCGTCGGTGCCCGGCCTGCGCGAACGCCTGCACACCTTCGCCGAGAAGGCGATGCGGGAGGCGAACACCAAGACCTCCTGGGAGGAACCGGACGCCGAGTTCGAGGCCGCGGTGCACGCCTGGCTGGACGCGGTGATCGACGGACCGGTGGGCTCCGAACTCGGCGACCTGGTGCACGAGCTGGCTCCGCACGCCTGGTCGGACGCGTTGTCGCAGAAGCTCCTGCAACTGTGCGGGCCCGGCATCCCGGACGTCTACCAGGGCTGCGAGCTGTGGGAGGACTCCCTCGTCGACCCGGACAACCGCAGGCCGGTGGACTTCGCCGCCCGCGCCGGCATGCTGCAATCGCTCACCGGCACGCCCGCGCTGGACACCACCGGCGCGGCGAAGATGTGGATCGTCGCCTACGCGCTGTGGTTGCGCCGGGAACGTCCCGAGTGCTTCGTCGGCGGCGCCTACCGGCCGCTGTTCGCCACCGGCGACCACGCGTCCAAAGTGGTCTCCTACGCCCGTGGCCGGGCCGGCGAAGCCCCCGAGGTCATCGTCGCCGTCACCCGCCACAGCGTCGGTCTGGCCGAGACCGGGTGGGGCGACACGTTCCTCGACTTACCCGCGGGCAGCTGGACCGACCGGCTGACCGGCCACACCTTCCAGGGCCGGGCCAGGCTGGAGAAGATGTTCGCCAGACTCCCCGTCGCGCTCCTGGTGCGCTGACGCCTCCCGCGCAGGCGCGGGGGGAACATGCTCGAGCTGCTTCGAGAACACCCCGCGGACCTGCTCGAAGGTCTTCTCCGGAATCGCGCCGCCCAGTTCTTCGCGCCAGCGTCGCAGGTTCGGGGGATGGTAGTCCAGCGCGTCCTGAGCGCTTGCCGCCAGTCGCACCCCCTGATCGGTGGGTATGGACATCCGGCGCCAGGAATCCCAGTGGAACCGGGGGCTGCGCGGATTGCGCAGTGTGCGAAGCACATTCAGGATGCGGTAACCGATCTTCAGGGAATCGTGCAGCCGCATGTGGTCGCCGTCGGTGTGGTCGCAGCGTTTCGACAGCGCGGCCAGCCGGTCGCGGTCGAAGGCCAGCCCGACCGACTCCGCCTCGCCGACCATCCACTGCAGCGTCATGTCGGACAGGCCGCATTCGGCATAGCCGCCGCCGATGTCGCTGTGCACGCCGGGGAACCAGACCTGCTTGACCCGCTCGAAGCCGCGCCGGTACTTCACCGTCGGTTCGACCGGCACCTCCCACACGGACGGTTCGAAGTTGCGCCGCCGCTCGTCGATGGCCAGCGCCTGGCGCGCGCAGTGCACGTGCCGGGAGAGCTTGACGTCGTGGAAGCGGTGCCGCAACGAGGTGATGCCGGGGACGCCGAGCGCGCCGACGGTGTCGAACACGCCGAGGAAATCGATCTTCGCTCTGCGGCAGTACTTGCGGCGGAATTCCCGCCACTGCTCGGGCTCGTCCGGATCGGGGTTCTCCGGGGTCGGCGCCGGCGGTCGCTGCCGGTAGATGCGCAGCGCCTCCGGGTACTTGCCTTCGATCATCGCTTCGGGGGTCATGATCCCGATACGGCTGATCAGACCGGCCAGGCTGCGCGCGGTGAAGGCGCCGCGACTGAACCCGAAGATGTAGATCTCGTCGCCCTTCTCCCAGTTCAGGGCCAAGTGCCAGTAGGCGGACGACAGGTTCGCCTCGAGCCCGAGGCCGAAGGCGCCGCCCATCAGGCGATCGCTGAGGAACCCGCGCGCGCCCGGCCCGGAGACGTAGGTGACCCACTGCTGGATCGTCTCCCCCGCCGGTCCCTGCGCGTCGAAGCGGATCGTCTGGGCGATCTTGACAATGTTGGAAACCGTGCTGCTCGACTCGGCCTTCCACGTGCCGTCACAACACACCACGAGTCGTTTCATAAGGTTGATCCTCCCGCCGGCATCCCACCGAAACCCGCGTACTCGACTACTCGAATTCATCGCGTGGGGAGGGGAACCGTTAATGCGGGTGGGCTATGGAGTGCCGCCGGGCCGCTCGCCGCTACCCGCGGCGGCCATGCCGATCAGCCACCGCGCCGCGCCGAGCGCCGCCGCGGCGAGCACCGCGATCTGCAGCGATCCGGTGATCAGGGCCAAGACGAGGCAGGTCGCCAGGCCGACGACCAGTGCGTCGAGCTTGTATACCGGCCACGCGCTGCCCGCGATGTCGATGGTGGCGCCGCGTGCCGAGGAGTGAACGACCGCCATCTCCTCAGGGTAGTCGGAATCGGAAGTTCGGGCCAGCGAACTTTCTGTCGCCGGGAACACACGTAGTCGCCGCGGTGTTGCCGCAGACATGCCACTGACAGGTGAATACGAACCGAGTACCTCCGACTGGGCCCGCGAGCAGGCCGAGAAGTACGAGAACTCCGGCGGCACCGAGGGCAACACCCTGCAAGGTGTGCCGATCATCCTGCTCACCACGAAAGGCGCGAAGAGCGGCAAGCTGCGCAAGACGCCACTGATGCGGGTGGAGCACGACGGCGAGTACGCCGTGGTGGCGTCGCTGGGCGGCGCGCCCAAGCATCCCGTCTGGTACCACAACATCAAGGCCGAACCGCACGTCGAGCTGCGTGACGGCCCGGTCGTCAAGGACTACACCGCGCGCGAGGTCTTCGGCGAGGAGAAGGCGCGATGGTGGGAGCGCGCGGTCGAGGTGTGGCCGGATTACGCGAACTACCAGACCAAGACCGATCGCCAGATCCCCGTCTTCGTGCTCACGCCCAGGTAGCTTCCGCGCAGGTAGCCCGCGTGTCACCGCCACCCGCCGCAGCTCGCCGCCGCGGCGGGTGGCAGCATATTCGGGGTGTCCGATCCGCTTGATGTCCTCGACGCACTGACCGTTTCTCGCCCCGCGCTCACCGCGGACGAGATCGATGCTGCCGCCAAGCGAATTGCCGACGTCATCGATCCGACGCCCCTGCAGCGCAGCGAGCGGCTGTCCAAGCTGACCGGGGCGAACGTCTATCTGAAACGCGAAGATCTCAGCGCGGTCCGCTCCTACAAACTGCGCGGCGCCTACAACCTGGTGGTGCAGCTGACCGAGGCGGAACGCGCCGCGGGCGTGGTCGCGGCCAGCGCGGGCAACCACGCGCAGGGCGTCGCGTTCGCCTGCCAGGCGATGGGGATCAAGGGCCGCATCTACGTGCCGACCACGACGCCGAAGCAGAAGCGCGATCGCATCCGCGTGCACGGCGGGGAATTCGTCGAGCTGATCGCGGTCGGCGAGACCTACGACGCCGCCGCCGCGGCCGCGACGGCTGACGTGGAGCGCACCGGCGCGACCATGGTGCCGCCGTTCGACGACACCCGCACCGCCGCCGGTCAGGGCACCATCGCGGCGGAGATCCTGGAGCAGCTGCCGACCACGCCCGATCTGGTGATCGTGCCCGTGGGCGGCGGCGGCTGCCTGGCCGGCATCGGCACCTACCTGCGCGCGCGCTCGCCGCGCACCGCCATCCTCGGCGTGGAGCCCGCGGGCGCCGCCTCGATGACCGCGGCCCTCGTGGCGGGCGGCCCGGTCACCCTGCCGGAGATCGATCCGTTCGTGGACGGCGCCGCGGTGCGCCGGGTGGGCGCGGTGCCCTACGCGGCGGTGGCCGGGTTCGGCGGGCGCGTGGTCTCGCACGCCTCGCTGCCGTTGCTGACCGTCACCGAATCCCCCAGGGGCGCGGGCGCTTTCCAGATGATGCAGGTCGACGAGGGCGCGATCTGCACGACCATGCTCGACCTGTATCAGAACGAGGGCATCATCGCCGAGCCCGCGGGCGCGCTCACCACGACCGCGCTGGCGGAGATCACCGTGGAGCCGGGTTCGACGGTGGTGTGCCTGGTGTCGGGCGGCAACAACGACGTGTCCCGATACGGCGAGATCATCGAACGCTCGCTCGTGCACAGCGGGCTCAAGCACTACTTCCTGGTGGACTTCCCGCAGGAGCCCGGCGCGCTGCGCCGATTCCTCAACGAGGTGCTCGGCCCGGAAGACGACATCACGCTGTTCGAGTACGTCAAGCGCAACAACCGGGAGACCGGCGCCGCGCTGGTCGGCATCGAACTCGGCGCGCCCGACGGGCTGGCGCCGCTGCTGGAGCGGATGCACCACTCCCCGATCCAGTGCGAGCGCCTCGAGCCCGACTCACCGGCCTACCGCTACCTGACTTGAGCCCGGCTCCGGCGGTCAGGCGGCCTTGGGCGTCTGCGCCGCCGGTATCCGGCGCCGGGAAGCGCGCAGGCAGTTCAGCATCAGCGGCAGCAGCCAGAAGGCCGCCGACTGGTCGTAGCTGAGCTGCGCGGCGGACAGGCGGTTGTGCACGAAGCCGACCGAAAGGCCGAGCCGTGGTTCGGCCCAGCCGAAGGAACCGCCGAGGCCGATGTGCCCGAACCCGGCGTGCGCGCCCGGCATCGGCAGCGAGTGGTAGCCCAGACGCCACATCATCGGCAGGTAGAACAGCGCGCGATCGGGCTGGTAGGTCTCGATGCGGCGCAGCGCCTTCATGGTGTGGCGGCCGAGGTACCTGCGGTCGGCCACGGTGCCGTCGCCCGCGAGCGCGCCGTACATCGTGGCCAGCGCGGGCGCGGTGGCTACCCCGTTGCCCGCGCCGAGTTCGGTCTCCAGGATCGGCGGGCTCACGCCCTCCAGAATGGATTCGAGGCCGGGCAGGAACAGGCAGCGGGTGGCCGCGCCGAGCGCGCCGGGAATCCGGTGGCTACGACCCATCACCGCGGCGCCGAGCGGTTTGCCGAGCATGCTCAGCTGGGTGCCCGCCAGCGGGGCGTAGGTGATCGGCGAACCGGCGGGCGGCTTGCCCAGATGCAGTCCTTCGATGCCGAGCGGTTCGGCGACCTCGGTGCGGATCAGCTCGCCCAAGCTGGTGCCGGTGATCGCGCGCGTCAGGCCGCCGACCAGCCAGCCGAAGGTGAGCGCGTGGTAGGTGGGAACGCCGAGCAGCCGGTCGGGTTTCGCGGCGGCGAGGCGCTGTTCCATGAGCTCGTGGTCGAGCACGTCGGACAGGCCGCCGGTGGCGATCGGGGCCAGCGCGGACAGGCCGGCGCGGTGGGTCAGCAGGTGGCGGATGGTGATCTTGTGCTTGCCGTTGGCGGCGAACTCCGGCCAGTACTCCGCGACCGGGGCGGAATAGTCGAGCAATCCGCGGTCGGCGAGACGATGCACGACGGTGGCCGCGATCCCCTTGGTGGCCGAGAAGATGATCGTGCCGGTGTCCCTGGTCCACGGAACGTCGCCACCGGAGCCGACCCAGATGTCCACCAGCGGTTCTCCGTGCCGGTGCAGCGTGAACGCCGCGCCCGCACCCCGGCGAGTGCCGAACGCCCGTGCGAAAGCGCGCACGAACGGTGCGAATTCGGCGGCGGCGCTGCCACCCATCCCCGGGGGAAGAACCGCGAGGTCCCCGGAAGCGACGTTGCTCATCTCTCCACGGTAATGGCATCGGACGATTCCGGCAAAGCGCCTGTCTCGGACAGTTGTACGCCCGTTACCCGCCACCCGCCAGAAAGCCCGCTCCGAGCTGGGATTCCACGGGCTCAGCGCGGGCCGGGCGGCGCGGTGTCCAGCAGGGTGAAGGAGTGGCCGGGAACGGTTGTGGCGGAAGGCCCGACCGTCGGCGATTCCCAGGACAGCAGCGGCAGGCCCGCGACCGGCACCCCCACCTGGTCCTCGCCGAGGTTGCACACCAGGGCCAGGGTGCCCCGGTGCACGACGATCCAGCGCGCCGCCTCGTCGTAGTCCACCGAAACATGGGTCAGCCAGGGATCGCTGAGCTCGGCGCGGTCGCGGCGCAGGGCGAGCAGGGTGCGATAGCAGGACAGCAGCCGTGCGTGGCCCGGCTCGTCGGCTTCGGTCCAGTCGAGTTTGGAGCGCAGGAACGTCTTCACATCCTGCGGGTCCGGCACCTCGCCCTCGGGCCAGCCGTGCGCGGCGAACTCCTTCTTGCGCCCGGAGGCGGTGGCGGCGGCGACATCCGGGTCGGTGTGCGAGGTGAAGAACTGGAACGGCGTGCGCGCGCCCCACTCCTCGCCCATGAACAGCATCGGCGTGAACGGCCCGCACAGCACCAGGGCGGCTTTGATCGCGAGCTGGCCGTCGGTGAGGTAGGCGCTCGGGCGGTCACCGAGCGCCCGGTTGCCGATCTGGTCGTGATCGCAGGTATAGGCCAGCAGGGCGCTGCCGGGAATCAGGCCGCGATCTATCGGGCGGCCGTGTGTGCGGCCACGGAAACTGGAATACGTTGCGGCGTGGAAGTATCCGTGCTTCAAGGTGTGGGCCAGGCAGCGCAGGGAGCCGAAGTCGGCGTAATAGCCCTGCCGTTCGCCGGAGACGGCGGTGTGCACGGCGTGGTGCAGGTCGTCGTTCCACTGCCCGGTCAGGCCGTAGCCGCCGGCCGCGCGCGGGGTGATCAGGGTCGGATCGTTGAGATCGCTCTCCGCGATGAGCGTCAGCGGCCTGCGCACGTGGGCGGCCAAGCGCTCGGTCGCGACGGCGAGTTCGGTCAGCAGATGCGTGGCCGTGCGGTCGACCAGGGCGTGCACCGCGTCCAAGCGCAGCGCGTCGATGTGGAAATCGCGCAGCCAGCGCAGCGCGTTGTCGATGATGTACCCGCGCACGTGATCGGACTGCGGGCCGTCCAGATTGAGGCTCTGCCCCCAGGTGTTGCGGCCCTCGGTCAGGTAGGGCGCGAAGCGCGGCAGGTAGTTGCCGGACGGGCCGAGATGGTTGTAGACGACGTCCAGGCAGACCGCCAGCCCACGGGCGTGGCAGGCGTTCACGAACCGCTGCAAACCGTCGGGGCCGCCGTAGCTCTCCTGCACCGCGTACCAGAGCACGCCGTCGTAGCCCCAGTTGTGCGGGCCGTCGAAGGCGTTCACCGGCATCACTTCGACCACGGTGACGCCGAGCCCGACCAGGTGGTCGAGCCGTTCGATCGCCGCGTCGAAGGTGCCTTCCGGGGTGAAGGTCCCGATGTGCAGTTCGTAGTAGACCGCCCCGGCGAGCGGCCTGCCGGTCCACGCCGCGTCGGTCCATCCCGCCGGATCGAGGGCGTGCAGGGCCGAGCGGGCGTGCACACCGTCGGGCTGGCGCGGGGAGCGGGGATCGGGCAGCACGGTCGGGTCGTCGTCGAGCAGAAAGCCGTATCGGGCGCCGTTCGCGGCGGGCACGTCGGCGCGCCACCACCCGTGCGGCGACCGCGTCATCGAATGAACGACACCCTCCAGATCCAGCCGCACCGACTCCGGCCGCGGCGCCCACACCTCGAACACAGTCACCGCGCCAGCATCCCACGGGCACGCCCGCTCCGCCGGATACGGACGCCGACCTCGCGGGCAGCAGTCCCGACTTCACGGCAACGGGCCAAGTCTCTTCACTCGGTCCGCGGCGGGGTACGACCAGCGCGGCACGCGCGGCGACCACGGCACGCGCGGCGCCAGTATGCCCAGGGTCGAGGGGCGACCGCCAGAACCCACTGGGCAAATGGCGGTGCGCCCTGGTCCGAACGGGTCATGCCTGCAAGAGTGGAGGGGTGGGCGTCTATACGGAGCACGTGGTTCCCCGGATCGTCAACGTGGCCTGCGGACTGCGGGACTTGAAGCCGCTGCGTGAGCGGGCGTGCGCCGGGCTGCACGGGCGGGTCGTGGAGATCGGTTTCGGTTCGGGATTGAACGTGCCGTTCTACCCGGCGGGGGTCGAGAAGGTGCATGCGGTCGAGCCCGCCGATCTGGGCTGGCGGCTGGCGGGCGAGCGCTTGGCCGCCGCCACCGTGCCGGTCGAGCGGGCCGGGCTGGACGGACAGTCGCTGCCCTTCCCGGACGACTCCTTCGACTGCGCGCTGTCGACCTGGACGATGTGCACCATCCCCGACATCGACACTGCGCTGGCCGAGATGCGCCGGGTGCTCGTCCCCGGCGGCACCCTGCATTTCGTCGAACACGGGCTCGCGCCGGACGAGAACGTGCGGACCTGGCAGAACCGGCTGAACCCGGTCCAGAAACGACTGTTCGGCGGCTGCCACCTGAACCGCGATATCCGCGGCCTGGTGGCAGACGCCGGTTTCCAGATCCGCGACGCCGAGCAGTTCTACGGGGAGCACACTCCCCGCTTCCTGGTCGCCCAGACGCTCGGCGTCGCGGTGTCGCCCTGAGGCTCAGACGATGCGCACCGACAAGGTATAGGTCGCGTTGCCGCGGCTGGGCTCCACCGAGATGGCGTAGTAGCCGCTCAGCGGCAGGGTGATCCGGCTGAAGGTCTCCTCCAGGCACAAGACGCTTCCGTCGGGGCCGGTGGTGGAGAACCGCGCGTTGTCCTCGAGCGAGGTGAGCTCGAGAGTCAAGGTCTGCCCCGCCCGCGCCTCGAACGCGTAGGTGTCGGCGTCGCCGCGGACGACCGCTCCGTCGATCGACGTGCGATCGCTTCCGGGCGCGAACTCGATCTCGTAGACCGAGCCCGCGTTCGCCGCGCCCGCCCCGACCGTCGCGACGGCGAACGCGGGCACGAACAGCGTCACGCCGAGCACGAGCAGGCGCAGGGTGCGCAGGATGGCTTGCATGGTGATCCTCGTTTCCTGAGTGGACGACTTGCCCGGAATTCTGCGCGATCCCGCCTATCGGACGCTTAACAGCCGCTTGGACCGCGACACTCCCTAGCCGCCAACCATATTGGAACGATCTGTTCAAAACTGTGCTACCGTGAATTCATGCCACGACCCAGATCCTTCGACGAGGACCGCGCGGTGGACGCGGCGATGCAGGCGTTCTGGCGCGCGGGGTACGAGGCCACCTCGACCGAGGACCTCTGCGCCGCGACCGGCCTGGGCCGCAGCAGCATCTACAACACCTTCACCAGCAAGCGGGACTTGTTCGGCCGCGCCCTGCGCCGCTACATGGCGACCAAGAACGCCGCGACGTTCGACCTGCTCGACACCGAGTCGGACGCGCGCGCCAAGATCCGCGCCCTGCTGTGGCAGATCGTCGAGGCCCCCGAAGAGGACCCCCTCGGTTGTCTCGTGGTCAATTCGACGATCGAACTGGCCCCACGCGACCCCGAACTGGCCGCCGTGCTCGCCGCCGACCAGGGGCGACGCCTAGCCGCGCTGACCGACGTATTCGAGGCGGCGAAACGCGCGGGCGAGATCGCACCGGACAAGAACCCGGTCGCCTTGGCGCACTTCGTGATCGCGACGATCGGAGGCATGCGGGTGGCCGCGCGCGGCGGCGCGGACCGCGAAACGCTCGCCGCCATCGCGACCACCGCGCTCGACGCTCTCTGAGACCGCATCCGGCGACGGCTCTGCCGCGCCCTCATTTTGGATAGATCAGTACAAAACAAGGAGGTACCGATGCCCGTGGCGATCTATGTCCTGGGTCTGTCGATCTTCGCCCAGGGCACCTCGGAGCTGATGCTCGCGGGCCTGCTCACCGAGATGGCCGGGGACCTGGGCGTCTCCGTGCCCCGCGCGGGCCTGCTCATCTCGGGCTTCGCGATGGGCATGCTGGTGGGCGCGCCGGTGCTGGCGGTGGCGACGCTGCGCTGGCCGCGGCGCACCGCGCTGCTGGCCTTCCTCGCCGTGTTCGTCGGCTCCCACGTCGTCGGGGCGCTGACCTCCGACTACTGGGTGCTGTTCGCGACGCGAGTGGTCGGCGCGTTCGTCTACGCCGGATTCTGGGCGGTGGCCGCGACGACGGCGATCGGTCTCGTCCCGCCCACCGCGCGCGGCAAGGCGATGAGCATCGTGGCGGGCGGGCTCACCTTGGCCATCATCATCGGACTGCCCGCGGGCACCGTGATCGGACAGCAGCTGGGCTGGCGCGCGGCGTTCTGGGCGGTCGCGTTGCTGTCGACGGTCGCGGCCATCGGCGTGCTGGCGAAGATCCCCGGCGGACGCACCGGCGCGCCGCTGCGCCTGCGCACCGAACTGCGCACGATGCTGCGCCCCGCGCTGTGGCTGTCCTACGCCACCACCGCGCTGTCCATCGCCGCCCTGATGGTCACCTTCGCCTACCTCGGCGCTCTGCTGTCGCGCACCACCGGACTGGCGGACGGCTGGATCCCGGTGGTGCTCGGCGTCTACGGGCTCGGCGCGTTCCTCGGCATCGTCGTCGGTGGGCGCACCGCCGACGATCACCCGCTCACCAGCCTGTACGTCGGCATCACCGGCGGCGTGCTCACCTCGGCGCTGCTCGCGGTCACGATGGAACACACCGTGCCCGTCGTCGTGCTGTCGTTCCTGTTGGGCGCGTTCGGCTTCGGCATCAACCCGACCTTGAACAGCCGGGTCTTCACCCTGGCGGGCGACGCGCCCACCTTGGCGGGAGCCACGAACATCTCCGCGTTCAACGTCGGCATCACCGCAGGTCCCTGGCTCGGCGGCCTGGCCATCGGCGCGGGCCTCGGCTACACGGCGGTCGCCTGGATCGGCGTGGTTCTCGGGCTGGTCGCCCTCGCTGTCGTGGCATGCAGCCACGCTCTGCAACGTAAGGAGATCTCGCGCGCGTCGGTCGACACGGCTACCCCGGCACTGGCCGACGTGAACGGTTAACTCCTGTGCGTAGGCAGCGGCCCTGGCCCGACCATGCGTTGATCGAGTGCAGGGCCGCTGTTGTTCGGGGCGGGAATCCAGTTCAGGCCGATCGGTCGGATTGCCGGCACGGATGTCCGCAGCGAAAGCGTCCCACTGGTTCGGCTCGAAGATCAGCGCCGGGCCGGTCGGGTTCTTCGAATCACGGACACCGACCTGCTTGCCTCGAGCCAGGCGACTTCGACGCACTCGTTCGCCGTGCCGCTATGTGTCGACTTGAACCACCGTTCGCCGCTCAGATCGAGAGTCACAGCTCCTACCTCCTTGCCACCCGCCGGAGCAGGTCTTGGCTGCTTGTTCATCTCAACGAGTCCGCCTGAGATCAGGAAGTCGGCCGGTCGAACTCGCCGCCACGGACGCCAGCGGCGAAAGCATCCCACTGGCCGGGCGCGAATATCAACGCCTGACCAGTGGGGTTCTTCGAATCGCGGACACCGACGTACCCGGTTGCGAGCCAAGCCACTTCTACGCACGCTTCTTTGGCGCTGCTCAGGCTCGATTTGAACCACTGCGCATCGGATAGGTCGATAGTCACCGTTCATATCTCCTTGCCACCTGCCGGAGCAGGTCTCGAGAGGCTTGTTCCTCCAGTGCGACGCACCAGATTGTTTCGTGAATCTCGCGGTAGCGTCGCACGTCATCATCATCTTCGAAAAACATTGTGCCAATGGTATTTTTGGGTGTAGACAACCGACGGCTCCGCCCCGAACCCGCCGCTTCCGGCCGGGAAGTCAAGGATGATGTACGGCAGCACAGGAGTCCCGTCCCATGGAAACCCGGCTGTGAACGGCAGTATCCGCACGAAGACGTTCGCCAAGGTGCTCATGTCGGCTACGTGCCGCAGACACCCAGCCATGACAGCCGGCGATCCAACGATCGTATGCAGGACACTTTCGTGCAACACGAACTCAGCCGATATGGGACTGCGCTGTCTGGTCAAGATTGCCGCGCGTTGCAGTCGCAGTGCGACGCGGCTGTCGACGTCCTCTTGGGTATCTCCGGGTAAGAACGGCCTCTCGACAGCTTTCACGTACTCAGACGACTGCAACAGACCTGGAACAATCATGGGCTGATAGAAGGACAGCTGTGATGCGCCGGATTCAAGCCCCAAATACGTGTGAAATCCACGCAGGAACAATTGGCGGGATGCCTGCCACCACGATTTCGTAGGTGTTTGCTGCGCAAGGACTTTCAACTGCTCGATCTGATCCTCACCAAGTCCGTACAAATTGCCGAACGCCTCCACATCACGCAGCCTCACCTTGTCGTTCTGCCCCTTCTCGATCCTGCCGACCGAGGTCTTGCCCATCTCCATGAGCTGCGCGGCACGCTCGAGGGTGAACCCGGCCCCTTCTCGCGCCTCCCGCAATGCCCGCCCGAGTTGCCTGCGCGGCAATGTCGAACCAGGCTGATCGTCCTTCCCCATCGCCCCCTTTCCCCTGCTCGGTCCGAAACGGCCCAGAACCCGGTCCGGTTCGGACGCCGAACTATGTGTAGACCGGTCCGGGCTCTGCGTGAATGGCCGACTTCATCGGACCGTCCGTTTTCCGAGCCCGAATGCTGTTGGCCTGCAGCAACATAGCCGCATGGCCGAGCAACAGGGAAGCCTCCCCGCCACACAAGTCCGAATCCTGCGGACGATGACCGAGCGGCCAGGCGTAAAGACCGCACACATCAAGATCAACGGCACATGGTGGAGAGCTCTTCTCGCGAAATGCCGCAGCCATGTGCCACTCGACGTCACCGCCCAGGTGGGCGGGAGAGGATAACCGGCGGGGGATCGCCTTCCCCATCGACCACACCGAGCACCCGGCCTATGCCGACGGCGCGCCGGAACCCCGGACGTTCCAGCAGGTCCTCGATGGGTTGAGCAAGCTCGCCGAGGACCTGCGCGCCGGTTCGGGCGACGGCTGCCAGCGGTGAGCGAGGGTGGATATCGGGACCCTGCTGTCCACCCTCGTGACGGTCTTCGCCGCCTGCGGCGCGGCGCTGCTCGGCGTGGGGTGCGTATGGCCGTCCGACCTGCCACGCCGACGCACACCTAGACGTAATTCCGCTGGCAGACAAACACATTCGCGCACACTCCAGTGGCCGGAAGCGTGGACCTGCGCTACACCAACCCAGCCGCTGACCGTCGCCACCGCCCACCACGCCATGCAGCTGCACCGCGAGCACGACTGCCCCCGCAAGCGCGCCGCGTTCGCCGCACTGGTAGCCGCCGGGCGCATCACACCGGATTCCACCCGCCGAAACCGCCGATGGAGCGACCCCTCATGAGCGACGCCGAAGAAGATTGGATCGGACGGCTCCCGGAACTCACCGACCGGGCCACGCGAGCGGGCTACCGCATGATGCGCGATCCGGTCTCACCACACGATTGGAAGCTACTGGACGCCGAACACGGCGACGTCATCGTCTGCGCCGCCAGCCTCGCCCAGATCGAGCAGTGGCTCGACTCCTGACCGCGCGCGGCCCGCAGCCAGGCGGGCCACACGAGCGGGCTAGCGCCTCCTGCGCGAACCGGCGTCACCACACGACTGGAAGCTACTGAACGCCGAAGCCGGTGACGTCGTCGTCTCCCCCGCCAGTCTCGACCCGATCGAGCAGTGCCTCGCTTCCTGACCGCGCACGGCCCGCCGCCAGGTGGGCCACAACCTCGGACAGATGGTTCTCGGACACGTACAGCTGCGCGCCGAACCTATCAGGCCGCAATGTTCCGGATGCGATCAGATCGAACACGGCGGATCTATCCAACCCGAATCGTGTCGCCGCTTCGTCCAACGGGATATACGACGAAGTAGGAGACGCATGGATTCGCTCCGGATCGGTGTACCAGCTCTGCCGTTGGAGCCACCGGAAGTACTCATGGTGGATCCGGGTCCTCGCGCGATGATCGGCCGTTTCGGCCAGGAACTCATCGAGCAAGTCGAACAGTCCGTCGACGGCCGCCTGTTCATCATGGCCGTCGAGCGGCCGAGCCGCGTCGGGGACGCAGATTCGGCTGACGAGTCCGGACCAGCTGAGATTGTTGCCACCGTCCAGTCGCAGGATCAAGAACTCACGGAAGCCGGCCAGCATCGAGCCTTGGCTGCCGATGTCTACGCCGGTGACGAAGGCGACCAGCTTGTCGTATCCCAGCTCGGACCTGGCGAAGTACATGCCAGGTCGCAGTCTGAGGTTGCGCAACAATCCGCGATAGTCCATCCGGCAAGGCTGCCACGATCCGCCGGTTCGGTAGCCGTGACTATGCGGATGTTCCGCAGAACACCTGGTGGTCGACATCGAGTCGATCCTCGCGGTTCGCTTCGGTGACACAGATTCCGAGGCGGCCCTCGATCAGGCGGAGCCGTTGGCCGGGTCCGGCGACATCGGCCAGGTGAGACACCGACGGTAGGCGGCACAGATCGGCCCGGGACCCCAGTCTCAGCGCGGCGGAACCTACGGCCGCCACCGCGGTCAGTGATCAGCGCTGCGGTGGCAGCGATCTCGTCGATGCGCGGTCAGCTCGCCAGGCAGCCCGGGCCGAGCAGCGCCTTCAGGTCGCCCATCAGGGCCGAGGACGGTGAGACGCGCAGGCGTTCGTCGAGTTTCAGCAGCGTGGTCTTGTCCCGGGCGCCGACATGGCGGATATGGACGTCCGACGTGCCGGGGTGCCTGGACAAGACCCGCTTGAGTTCGCCGATCTTGTCCGGGGTGCACATGCGGGTGGTGATGGTGACCGCGAGGGGCTTGGCCACGCCGACGGCGGACAGGTCGGGGACGGCGAGATCGTTGGCGATCAGCGAGATCCGGTCGTCGCGGACCGAGACCCGGGCCTTGACCAGCACCACGGCGTCCTCGACGACGTCCATCCCGTACACCGAGTACGCCTGCGGGAAGAACAGCACCTCGATGCCACCGGTGAGGTCTTCCAGCTGGGCGGAGGCCCAGGCCAGGCCGTTCTTGTTGATCCGCCGGTTCACCGAGGCCAGGATGCCGCCGACGGTCACCTGGGTGCCGTCCTTGATGTCGCCTTCCAGGATGGCGGGGATCTGCGTGTCGGCCTGCGCGGCGAGCACATGCTCCACGCCGTTGAGCGGATGCCCGGACACGTACAGGCCGAGCATCTCCCGCTCCAGCGCGAGGCGGTGCTTGGACTCCCACTCCTCGTCGGGCACCTTCACGTTGAACACCGAGGTCACCGACTCGTCCGCGTCCAAGCCGCCGAACAGGTCGAACTGACCCATCGCCTCGGCCTTCTTGGTGGCCATCACGGCGTCGATGGCGTCGGAGTGGATCAGCATCAGGCCCTTGCGCGGATGCCCCAGCGAGTCGAATCCGCCCGCCTTGATCAGCGATTCGGTGACCTTCTTGCTCGCGGCGATCGCGTCGATCTTGTTCAGATAGTCGGAGAAGTCGGTGAACTTCGACTTCTCCTTGCGCGCCTGGATGATCGAGGCGACGACGTTCGCGCCGACGTTGCGCACCGCGCCGAGACCGAAACGGATGTCCTTGCCGACCGAGGCGAAGTTCTGCTCGGACTCGTTGACGTCCGGCGGCAGCACGGTGATGCCGAGGCGGCGGCAGTCGGACAGGTAGACCGCGGCCTTGTCCTTGTCGTCACCGACGGAGGTGAGCAGGCCCGCCATGTATTCGGCCGGGTAGTTGGCCTTGAGGTAGGCGGTCCAGAACGAGACGAGGCCGTAGCCGGCGGCGTGCGACTTGTTGAACGCGTAACCGGCGAACGGAAGGATGGTGTCCCACAGCGCTTTCACCGCGCCTTCGGAGAAGCCGTTGTTGGTCATGCCCTCGTGGAAGCCCTTGTATTCGGCCTCCAGCACCTCGAGCTTCTTCTTACCCATGGCTTTACGCAGCGCGTCGGCCTTGCCCATGGAGTAGGAGGCGACCTTCTGCGCGATGAACATGATCTGCTCTTGGTAGACGATCAGACCGTAGGTCTCGGCGAGGATGTCCTTGAGCGGTTCCTCGAGCTCGGGGTGGATCGGCTTGATCGGCTGCCGCCCGTTCTTGCGGTCGGCGTAGTCGTTGTGCGCGTTCATGCCCATCGGGCCGGGCCGGTACAGCGCGAGCACGGCGACGATGTCGTTGAAGCCGGTGGGCTGCATGCGGCGCAGCAGGTCGCGCATCGGACCGCCGTCGAGCTGGAAGACGCCGAGCGTGTCACCGCGCGAAAGCAATTCGTAGGTCGCGGGGTCGTCCAGCGGCAGGTTGTCCATGTCCAGGTCGATGCCGCGGTTGGCCTTGATGTTGTCCAGCGCGTCGCCGATGACGGTGAGGTTGCGCAGGCCCAGGAAGTCCATCTTCAGCAGGCCGATGGCCTCGCAGGACGGATAGTCCCAGCCGGTGATGATCGCCCCGTCCTGGGGCCGCTTCCACACCGGGATCGCGTCCATCAAGGGCTCGGAGGACATGATCACCGCGCACGCGTGCACACCGGCGTTGCGGATCAGGCCCTCGAGGCCGCGCGCGGTCTCGTAGATCTTGGCCACATCGGGGTTGCTGCCGATGAGCTCGCGGACCTCGGCCGCTTCCTTGTACCGCTCGTGATCGGGGTCCATGATGCCCGAAAGCGGGATGTCCTTGGCCATGATCGGCGGCGGCAGCGCCTTGGAGATCTGGTCGGCGATGGCGAAACCGGGCTGGCCGAACTGGACGCGCGCGGAGTCCTTGATCGCGGCTTTGGTCTTGATGGTGCCGAAGGTGATCACCTGGGCGACCCGGTCGCTGCCCCACTTCTCGGTGGCGTAGCGGACCATCTCACCGCGACGGCGATCGTCGAAGTCGATATCGATATCGGGCGCGGACGGGCGCTCCGGGTTGAGGAACCGTTCGAACAGCAGGCCGTGCGGCAGCGGGTCGATATTGGTGATGCCCAATGCGTAGGCCACCAGCGAACCGGCCGCCGAACCACGGCCGGGGCCGACCCGGATGCCGACTTCCCGCGCGTGCTTGACCAGGTCGCCGACGACGAGGAAGTAGGCGGGGAAGCCCTTCTGCTTGATGACGTCGAGTTCGAAGTAGGCGCGGGTGTAGTACTCCTCGGGCACCCCACCGGGGAACCGGCGCGCCAAGCCGCGATCGACCTCTTTGCGCAGCCAGGAGTCCTGGTCCTCGCCCTCGGGAACCGGGAAGACCGGCATGCGGTCCTTGAAGGCCCACACCTCGTCGTAGGACTGGACCCGCTCGCCGATCAGCACCGTGTTGTCGCACGCGCCGGGCACCTCGGCGTCCCAGAGCGCGCGCATCTCCTCGGCCGACTTCAGGTAGTAGCCGTCACCGTCGAACTTGAACCGCGTGGGGTCCGACAGCGTCTTGCCGGTCTGCACGCACAGCAGCGCCTCGTGGTTGGCGGACTGATCCTTGGTGACGTAATGGCAGTCGTTGGTGGCCAGCGCCGGGATGCCCAGTTGTTTGCCGATGTTCAGCAGTCCCTCGCGGACCCGGCGCTCGATGGACAGGCCGTGGTCCATCACCTCGAGGAAGAAATTCTCCTTGCCGAAGATCTCCTGCCACTTGGCGGCGGCCTCGAGCGCCTCGCGCTCGTGGCCGAGGCGCAGGCGGGTCTGCACCTCGCCGGAGGGGCAGCCGGTCGTGGCGATGATGCCCTCGGCGTACTGGGCGATGATCTCCGCGTCCATGCGCGCCCACTTGCCGAGCTGACCTTCGATGGAGGCCAGCGAGGAGAGCTTGAACAGGTTGCGCAGGCCGGTGGCGTTCTCGGCGACCATCGTCATGTGCGTGTAGGCGCCGGAGCCGGAGACGTCGTCGCCCTTCTGGCTCGGATCGCCCCACTGCACGCGCTTGGTGTCGAACCGGGAACCGGGCGCGATGTAGGCCTCGATGCCGATGATCGGCTTGATGTCGTGCTTCTTGGCCGAGTTGTAGAACTCCGACGCGCCGTACATGTTGCCGTGGTCGGTCATCCCGACCGCGTTCATCCCGAGCCGTTTCGCCTCCGTGAACAGTGGCGAGATCTTGGCCGCACCATCGAGCATGGAGTACTCGGTGTGGTTGTGCAGATGGACGAACGATCCGGACGAGGCGGCCAAGACGGTCCTTCCTCCCAAGGTCTCGACGGGGGTTGGCTGGACCGATTCTAGGCGGGCGCACCGACTGCTTTTGACCGGCGCGCGGGCGCCGCTCGGGCCTGCGGCGTGTCGGTGGGAAAGATCACCGGCGCGTCCTGGCGACTCGCCGCATAAGCGTCTGATTCCCGCGAGTGTCGGGATCGGCCCGCCGCCATGCCTGGCGATCGCGCCCACCGCGATAATCGGCCCATGACATCCGCGCGCCGGGGCCCGCCATGACCACCGCGCTCGCCGTCGTGGTCGCGGCGGCGCTGATCGCCGGTGCGTTGCTGATCTGGTCGCGCACCCGCAGGGTGGTGACCACCCCCGCCGAGCGGGCGGTGCATTCGGCGCTGCACACCGCGTCGCTGGCGGCGGTCCCGCTGCGGCGCGGGTTGACCGAAGAGTCGGCCAGGGAAGCCGCGCCCCATCTGCGCGCGCTCACCGGCGCGGAGGCGCTCGCGCTGGCCGACGCGGACGGCACGCTGCTCGCCTGGGACGGACCGCACGCCGAACTGGCCGAGTACTTCGCCGAAGCCGCCGCGCGCGCCGTCGCGGGCGAGCGTCCGGTGCTCGTAGCCGGACCCGGGCGCGGCGAGCACGCCGGGCGCACCCTGATCGCCCAACCGTTGCTGGTCGAATCCAACGGCGTCGCCGGTGTGCTGGGCGTCGTGAGCACCGGACAGCCGGGGCCGGGGCGGCTCGGCGCGGTCGCCGAGGTGGCGCGGTACGCCTGCGGCCAGCTCGAACTGGCCGAACTGGACGCGTCGCGGGCCCGGCTGGACCGGGCCGAGGTGCGCGCGCTGCGGGCGCAGATCAGCCCGCACTTCATCTACAACGCGCTCAACACCATCGCCTCGTTCGTCCGCACCGACCCGGCGCGGGCCCGCGAGCTGATCCTCGAATTCGCCGACTTCACCCGGTACTCCTTCCGCGCCGCGGGCGAGTACACGGTGCTGTCGGATGAGCTGCGCAACATCGAGCGCTACCTGGCGCTGGAACGCGCCCGCTTCGGCGACGCCCTGCAGGTGCGGCTGCGGATCGCGCCCGAGGTGCTCGGCGTGGTCCTGCCCTTCCTCGCGCTGCAGCCGCTGGTGGAGAACGCGGTGCGGCACGGGCTGGCGGGCACCGCCAACGGCGGCACCGTGAGCATCGTCGCCACCGACGCGGGCACCGACTGCGTGATCAGCGTCGAGGACGACGGCGTCGGCATGGACCCCGACCTCCTGCGCTCCGGCGCGCTGGACGCCGTCGACACCGGCGCCGGCCCGGCGGGCTCCGGGGAGGCCGCGCACGTCGGCCTGGCGAACGTCGACGACCGGTTGCGCGCGGCCTTCGGCGACGACTACGGCCTGGTCGTGGAAACCGCGCCGGGCGCGGGCACGAAAGTCAGCCTGCGCGTCCCCAAGTTCCGCGCGGGCATCCGGCCGTGAGATCGGCGTGCCCGGCCCCACCCGGCGGCGGCCAACCAAGCACCGCTCAGCCCACGCACGCCGAAAGCACGACTCACACCGGCCGGCAGACCAGCCCACGCGATGCCCGGCTCACGCCCACGACGAGCACCCGACCAGCAGGCCGACCCACGCGAGCGGGAACCACGACCGCATCCGGTCGAGGGACAGCCAGCGGTACCCGGAGCAGGCCGGGGCACGCTGACGACGCCCGGTCGGCGGCCCGGCGGGAGAGCTTTACGATGGAGCGACTGTGACCCGCGTTACCGGCAAACCGGCGGGCGCGCTGCGCGTGCTCGCCGTGGACGACGAGAAGCCCGCTCTGGACGAGCTGGTGTATCTGCTGCGCGCGCGGGCCGAGATCGGGGAGATCCACGCGGCGGGCGACGCCACCAGCGCGCTGCGGGTGCTGCGCGCCCACCCGGTCGACGCGGTCTTCCTGGACATCAACATGCCCGGCCTGGACGGTATGGAGCTGGCGGGCATCCTGTCCGAGTTCGCCAACCCGCCCGCCGTGGTCTTCGTGACCGCCCACGACGATCGGGCGATCGCGGCATTCGACCTGGGCGCGGTCGACTATCTGCTCAAGCCGCTGCGCGAGGCGCGGCTCGCCGAGGCGGTGCGGCGGATCGCCGCCGCTCGCAGCGCGCCGCACCAGGCCGCCGCCGACGAGCGCGCCGACCCGAGCGAGGTCATTCCGGTGGAACTGGGCGGGGTGACGACGCTGGTGCCGAGGACGAGCGTGAGCTGGGTGGAAGCCGACGGTGACTACGCGCGGCTGCACACCAGCCGCGGATCGCATCTGGTGCGGATCCCGTTGTCCGCCTTGGAGGCTCGCTGGCACGACGCGGGTTTCCTGCGGGTGCACCGCTCGTATCTGGTGGCGCTGCGGATGGTCACCGGACTGCGCGCGGTGGGTTCCGGCACCGTGGTGTGCCTGCGGGCCGAGGGCGACGCGCAGGCGGTCGAACTGCCGGTCAGCCGAAGACAGGTGCGCGAGCTGAAGCAGCGGCTGGTGCACCGGCCCCGGCAACACTGGGGCAATCAGTGACCACGCCGCCGCGTCCGGTGCGCGAGCGCGTGGTGCTGTCCGAGCGACGCGGCGCGCGGCGGATCCGCACGCGGGTCGAGGTCGCCGAGCAGACCGAGTTCGGCGAGGCGCTCATCGGCGGTCTGATCCGCGCGCAACTCGGGCTCGCGCTGCGCGTGGGCCTGGTGACCATCGCGCTGCTGTGCGCGCTGCCCGTGCTGTTCCGCGCCGGTTCGATCGGCTCGGTCACGGTGCTGGGCATCCGGCTGCCCTGGCTGCTGCTCGGCGGCGCCGTCTACCCGCTGCTGTTCCTGATCGGCCGCACCTACGTGCGCCTGGCCGAACGCAACGAACAGGATTTCCTCGAACTGGCCGAGGACTGATCGTGCACCCCACCCGAATCCCGTCCGTGTCGATGCCCTGCGGCAGCAGCGGGACGAGCCGGGTACGCCACTCGGCGCGTCCGCGAACCTGCGCCGGGAACACACGCGGCGCGTCCGCGGCCGGGATTCGACAGGAGCGATCCGCGTGCCGCCGTGAGACCGGCTTCACCAGCACAGACATGACGCATGCGCCTCCGCACCCCGCGAGCGGCCCCCGCCCGTCCCGGACGCCCGGCGGGAGCTGGCCGGCGCGGCGAACATCGTCTGGCGCTTCGTTCCCCGCACCGTTCGGCACGCCCATCCGCCGGGGGGCCGCGTGGACCGCCATACCGCGCGCATGCGGCCGACCTTCCTACGGCCGCGCGGTGACCTCCGACCCCACGCTGACCCCGGTGGCGCTTCCCGTCCGGAACATGCGGTGGCCTGGCCGAACGCGACGAACGGGTCTTCCTCGGATCGGCCGGGGACCGAACGTGCGACCGGTCCGACTCCCCGCCACCGGCCGAGCGACCGCCGTGGCCCGCGCGCGCGAATGCCGGACGCCAAGCGGCGACTGGCGGATCTTGCGCCCGCGCCGACCGGGCACGCGCGGTCCGACCACACCGACGGTGCGGGACGCGTCGCTCCTCGCACCGTTTCGCACGCCAGCCGGCCGAGGCGCGGGGGCCGGATACCGCGCCCGGTCCCGAGGCACGCCATGACCTCCGGCACGGCGACCACGCTGACGGTGGCCGCGCTGATCCTCGCCGCGCTGGCGACCGTCGCGATCGGCGCTTACGGTGTGCGGCTCGCGCGCACCACCTCCGACTTCCTCGTCGCATCGCGCAGTGTGGGGCCGCGCTGGAACGCCGCCGCGATCTCCGGTGAATACCTCTCGGCCGCTTCGTTTCTCGGCGTCGCCGGGTTGATCGCCAAGTACGGCGCGGACGCGCTGTGGTACCCGGTCGGGTTCACCGCCGGATACCTGGCGCTGCTGCTGTTCGTCGCCGCCCCGCTGCGCCGCTCCGGCGCGTACACGGTGCCCGACTTCGCCGAATTCCGTTTGGGCTCGGTGCGTTTGCGCAGGCTCGCGGCCACCGTCGTGGTGCTCATCTGCGCGGTGTACCTGATCCCGCAATTCCAGGGCGCGGGCCTCACGCTGCACATCCTGCTCGGAGTGCCGGACTGGGTGGGCGCGGTGGCGGTGGGCGCGATCGTGATCGCCAACGTGGTCGGCGGCGGGATGCGCTCGATCACGCTGGTCCAAGCGTTCCAGTACTGGTTGAAGCTGACGGCGGTCGCCCTCCCCGCGCTGGTGCTGCTCGGGCACTTCCTCGCCGACGAGCGGGAACTGGGCGCGCCGGCCCCGCCGGTGGTGTCCGAACGCACGACCGTCGACGTGACCACCGACGTGGTGGTCCGGGTCAACGCGCCACAGCAGGTCTCGATCACGGGAACGCTCGACGAGCGCGCCGTCGACGGCCCGGTGCCGCTGTCACCCGGCACGCACGAGCTGGCGGCCGGGACGCGGTTGGTGCTCGAGGCAGGGTCCGCGGTGCCGGTGGTGGCGGGCGCCCCCGCCGACGGCGCGGGCTGGCTGGCGCCGGGCGGCGGCCTGGGCGGACCGCATCCGGCCTACCAGGTCTATTCGCTGATCCTGGCGACCTTCCTCGGCACGATGGGCCTGCCGCACGTACTGGTGCGCTTCTACACCAACCCCGACGGGCGCGCCGCGCGCACGACGGCGCTCGCGGTGATCGGCCTGGTCGGGTTGTTCTACCTGTTCCCCGTCCTGCTGGGCGTCTTCGCCCGGCTGTACGTGCCGCAATTGCTGATCACCGGAACCTCCGACGCCGCGGTGGTGCTGCTGCCGGGGGCGGTGGTAGCGGGCCTGCCGGGTCAGCTGCTCGCGGCGCTGGCCGCGGCGGGCGCGATCGCCGCGTTCCTGTCCACCTCGTCGGGGCTGCTGGTGAGCATCGCGGGCGTGCTCAGCACCGACATGCTGCGCGGGCGCATCCGGGACTTCCGCACGGCCGCGCTGGTCGCGGGGTCCGTCCCGCTGGCGTTGTCGCTGACGGTGGTGTCGCTGGACCTGTCGCGCACCGTCGGCCTGGCCTTCGCGGTGGCCGCCTCCACGCTGTGCCCGCTGCTGGTGCTCGGCATCTGGTGGCGCGGACTGACCGCGGCGGGCGCGGCGGCCGGACTGATCGCGGGCGGGCTCGCGGCGGGCGCGGCGACCGCCGTCTCGGTCACCGGCGGTTTCTCCGACGAAGTGGCGGGCGGCTGGCCCGCCGCGCTGCTGAGCTATCCGGCGGCGATCAGCGTGCCGCTGGCGTTCGCCACCATGGTGCTGGTGAGCTCGCGCACCCGCGGCCTCGGCGCAAGGACGGTGAGCCGGATCTTCGTCCGGATGCACGCGCCGGAGCGCTTGGGCATGGGCGCGGACCGGGAGCGCAGTCTCCGCTCGGACTGAACGACGGCTCTCGCACCCTCCGACCGTTCGTCGCGCCGGATCGACCGCTCACCGCAGATTCGGACACCTTCACGGAGTGACCCACACCACAGCCTACTGACGCCCCTGTGGTCTGACTTACCGTCCACGAGAAGTAAGCCACGTCACTTGGTAGGACCATCATGACCAGTACCGAACTCGACGACACCGCACCGCGGCGAGCGCCGAGCGCAGCAGAATTCGCCGAAGTCCAGGCGAGCCCCCAATTCCAGGAACTGCGAACGCGCCTGCGCCGCTTCGTGTTTCCGATGACCGCGCTGTTCCTGCTCTGGTACCTCGGTTATGTGCTGCTCGGCGCGTACGCCCACGACTTCATGAGCCGCCCGGTGTTCGGCGAGATCAACGTCGGATTGCTGCTCGGCCTCGGCCAATTCGTATCCACCTTCGCCATCACCGCGCTCTACGTCCGGTTCGCCAACCGGGAGCTGGATCCGCGCGCGGCGGCCATCCGCGGCTACCTCGAGGGAGACCGAGCGTGAACACCGTGCACACCTACGCCGCGGCGGCGACGGTCGGCAACCCGGTCGCCAACATCGCCATCTTCGGCGTCTTCGTCGTCTTCACGATGATCGTGGTGATCCGGGCCAGCCGGAACAACGCCACCGCCGCCGACTACTTCACCGGCGGGCGCGGCTTCTCCGGCCCGCAGAACGGCGTCGCCATCGCGGGCGACTACCTCTCGGCCGCGAGTTTCCTCGGCATCGCGGGCGCCATCGCGGTCTACGGCTACGACGGATTCCTCTACTCCATCGGATTCCTGGTCGCCTGGCTGGTGGCGCTGCTGCTGGTCGCCGAGATGCTGCGCAACACCGGCAAATTCACCATGGCCGACGTGCTGAGCTTCCGATTGAAAGAAGGCCCGGTACGCACCGCCGCGGCGCTGTCCACGCTGACGGTGTCGCTGTTCTACCTGCTCGCGCAGATGGCGGGCGCGGGCGGTCTGGTGGCGCTGCTGCTCGACGTCACCGACAAGACCGGCCAATCCGTCGTCATCGCCGTCGTCGGCGTGCTGATGATCGTGTACGTGCTGGTCGGCGGCATGAAGGGCACCACGTGGGTGCAGATCATCAAGGCGGTGCTGCTGATCGTCGGCGCGGCGCTGATGACCGTCATGGTGTTCGCCAAGTTCGGTTTCGACTTCTCCGAGATCCTCGCTTCCGCGCAGGAAGCGGTTTCCGGTTCGGCGAACAAGGCCGTCGCCGCGCGTGACGTGCTCGCCCCCGGCGCGCAGTACGGCGGCAGCGAGACCTCGAAGCTCAACTTCCTGTCGCTCGGCTTGGCCTTGGTGCTCGGCACCGCGGGCCTGCCGCACGTGCTGATGCGCTTCTACACCGTGCCCACCGCCAAAGAGGCGCGGCGCTCGGTGGTCTGGGCGATCGGCCTGATCGGCGCGTTCTACCTGTTCACCCTGGTCCTCGGCTACGGCGCGGCGGCGATCGTCGGGCCGGATCGCATCCTCGCGGCCGCCGGCGGGCAGAACTCGGCCGCGCCGCTGCTGGCCTTCGAACTCGGCGGCGTGGTGCTGCTCGGCGTGATCTCCGCGGTCGCCTTCGCCACCATCCTCGCGGTGGTCGCAGGCCTGACCATCACGGCGTCGGCGTCGTTCGCCCACGACATCTACGCCAACGTCATCAAGCGCGGGAAAGCCGGTGAGCGCGAACAGGTCCGGGTCTCCCGGATCACCGCGGTGGTGATCGGCGTGCTGGCCATCGCGCTGGGCATCCTGGCCAACGGCCAGAACGTCGCCTTCCTGGTGGCGCTGGCGTTCGCCGTCGCGGCGTCGGCGAACCTGCCGACCATCCTGTACTCGCTGTTCTGGCGGCGGTTCAACACCACCGGCGCACTGTGGAGCATGTACGGCGGCCTGATCTCGACGATCGTGCTGATCGTGTTCTCCCCCGCGGTGTCCGGCAGCAAGACCGCCATGCTGCCCGGCTCGGATTTCGACTGGTTCCCGCTGTCCAACCCGGGCATCGTCTCCATCCCCCTGGCGTTCGCGCTCGGCATCATCGGCACCTTCGTCGGCGGCAGGTCCGAGGATCCGGCCAAGGCCGCGGAGATGGAGGTCCGCTCGCTCACCGGCGTCGGCGCCGAGAAGGCGGTGGTGCACTGAGCACTGCCCGGCATTCCTCGTCCCCCCTGTTCTTTCGTTAGGAGATCTCGCGTGACCAGCGCAACCACCGATGACCGCGACACCACCGCCTACCCGCCCGCCGCGGAGTTCGCCGCCCAGGCGAACGCGAGCGCGGCGCTGTACGACCGGGCGCGGTCGGATCGGCTGGAGTTCTGGGCCGAACAGGCCCGCAGGCTGCACTGGGAGCAGCCGTGGACCCAGGTGCTGGATTGGAGCGAAGCGCCGGTGGCGAAGTGGTTCGTCGGCGGCAAGCTCAACGTCGCCTACAACTGCGTGGACCGCCACGTCCTGGACGGACACGGCGACCAGGTCGCCATCCACTGGGAAGGCGAACCCGGCGACTCGCGCGCCATCACCTACCGCGAACTGCTCGACGAGGTCTCCCGCGCCGCGAACTACCTCACCGAACTCGGCTTGGAGACCGGCGACCGGGTGGCGATCTACATGCCGATGGTGCCCGAGGCCATCGTGTCCATGCTCGCCTGCGCCCGCCTCGGACTCACCCACTCGGTCGTCTTCGCCGGATTCTCCCCCACCGCGCTGCGCCAACGGGTGGACGACGCCGGCGCGCGTCTGGTGATCACGACCGACGGGCAGTGGCGGCGCGGGGCGGCGGCGCCGCTCAAAGCCGGGGTGGACGAGGCGCTGGGTGAGGGGACGTCGAGCGTCGAGCATGTGCTGGTGGTGCGCCGCACCGGCATCGAAGTCCCCTGGACCGAAGGCCGCGACCTGTGGTGGCACGACACCGTCACCCCCGC
>NZ_JBSFNF010000017.1:0-170907 GCF_053586955.1 Nocardia sp. NPDC003726
CCGCAAGGCCACCCACTTCCTCGCCTTCCTCACCCTCGCTGCGGCCCTGACCTGCTACAAGAAACTCGCCAAATCAGCCACGTGAGACATGCTCTTAGGGTGGAGCACATGACGCCGCTGCAGCGCTACATCGCGGAGGAGATCGCGGCCGATCACGCGGACGGCCTGCTCCCCCGGCGGGAGGCACTGCGCAGGCTGGGGCTGCTCGGGCTCGGCGCAACGGCCGCCGCCGCCCTGCTCGCCGCCTGCGCGAACTCCGATACCCCGATCACCGACTCCACGCCGACGTCGCCATCGACACCACCGGGGTCCGCCGCCGCTCTTCCGACGAGCGCCGTCACTTTCGCCGGTCCCCGTGGCACGCTGCAAGCCGCCTGGGCAGCGGCGCCGCAACCGCGGGGCGGGGTGCTGGTGATCCACGAGAACAAAGGCCTCACCGACCACATCCGTTCGGTGGCAGGTCGTTTCGCGGGGGCGGGGTACTCCGCGCTCGCGGTCGATCTGCTGTCGGCGCGAGGCGGCACCGCGACGTTCACCGATCCCGCCGAGGCGACCGCCGAGCTGAGCCGGATCCCGCAGGACCAACTCGTCGCCGACCTGCGTGCCGGGCTGGACGAACTCGGACGGCGGGTCGAGGGAAAGAAGCTCGGGACCACGGGTTTCTGCTTCGGCGGCGGTTTGACCTGGTTGCTGCTGGCCTCCGGCCCGTCGCCGCTGGCCGCGGCCACACCGTTCTACGGACCGTTCCCGGACAACGGCGATCTGTCGGCTTCGAAAGCGGCGGTGCTCGGCGTCTACGCGGCGGCCGATGCCCGCGTCAACGCCTCGCGGCCCGCCGCGGAAGCGGCACTGGCCCGATCGGGCAACCCGCACCAGATCTTCACCGCGCCCGACGCCGACCACGCCTTCTTCAACGACACCGGTCAGCGGTACAACGCCACGGCCGCCACCGAGGTTTGGCGTCGCGTATTGGACTGGTACGGAACGTATCTCGGCTGATGCGCACCGGGTCGGGACGTTTCCCCGTTGTCCGGAGCCCTTCCATGAGCTCCGACCCCAACCGGGCAGTTCGGCGCGCGCACGCTCGCGAGGGCAGGCTGCCGGCACCGGAACGGCTTCATGCGCGCCGCTCGTGCACGGCGATCGCCGCACTCCTGCTCGCGACGGCGCTGACGGCGTGCGGCGAAGACGCGTCGACCGCGCGCACCAGCACACCCGCGGCGGCGGAAACCACCGCCGCGCCGAGCGATCCCGCCGGTCGGCCCGACCTCGATGCCGCCGAGGAAGTCGCCGGCAACCTCGACGTGCCCTGGGGGCTGGCCTTCCTGCCCGACGGCGCGGCACTGGTCGCAGAGCGGGACTCCGGACGGATCCTGCGCGTCGCGCCGGGCGGTGCGCCGCAACAGGTGTACCAGGTGCCGGGCGTCTCCGCCCGCGGCGAGGGCGGACTGCTCGGGCTCGCGGTCGCGCCGGACTACGCCGAAAGTCGTTATGTCTACGCCTATCTCACCGCCGATACGGACAACCGGATCGTCCGGTTCCGGCTCGACGGCCCACCGGAGGTGCTGGTCGACGGGATCGCGAAGGCCGGTGACCACAACGGAGGACGGATCGCGTTCGGCCCGGACGGCATGCTCTACGCCGGCACCGGCGACGCGGGGCAATCCGGACGTTCGCAGGATCCGGCGAGCCCGAACGGGAAGATCCTCCGGCTGACTCCCGAGGGCCGCCCCGCTCCGGGCAATCCGTATCCCGGCTCACCGGTCTACAGCCTCGGCCACCGCAACGTGCAGGGCCTGGCGTGGGACTCCGGCGGCCGATTGTTCGCGGCGGACTTCGGGCAGGACCGGTTCGACGAGATCAATCTGATCGAGCCGGGTCGCAACTACGGCTGGCCCGCTGTCGAGGGTTCGGGCGGGGCCGAGCGCGGCTTCACCGATCCGTCGCTGACCTGGACCACCGCGGAAGCCTCACCCTCTGGCATCGCCATCGCCGGAGACACCTTGTACGTCGCCGCGCTGCGCGGCCGCCGACTGTGGACAGTGCCGCTGGTGAACGGCCGGGTGGGTGCGCCAAGCGCCGCACTGCGCGACCGCTACGGCCGGTTGCGCACCGTGACGGTGGCGCCGGACGGAGCGCTGTGGCTCACGACCTCCAACACCGACGGCCGTGGCGACCCCGCCCGCGGTGACGACCGCGTCCTTCGCTTCCCGGCCCGCTGAGCTTCGCCGTCGGCAGTCCTGATGTGACGAGCACGACCATCAATTTGGTTGTGCACAACTCAATTGCTCACTACATTATTGCTCATGACCGATCACCTGAGCCTCGACGAGCAGCTCTGCTTCCCGCTGTACGCGGCGTCCCGGGCGATGACCGCGGTCTACCGCCCGAAGCTGGAACGGCTCGGGCTCACCTACCCGCAGTACCTGGTGATGCTCGCGCTCTGGGAACGCGACGAACGCAGCGTCGGCGACGTCTGCCACGCGCTCGACCTGGACTCCGGCACGCTCTCGCCGCTGCTCAAGCGGCTGGAGGCGACGGGCCTGGTCGAGCGGCGGCGCTCGGCGGCCGACGAACGCCGCGTCGATATCCGGCTCACCGACCGCGGGCGCGCGCTGCGTGCCGAGGCGGGCGACATCCCGGCCAGGATGGCCGAGGCCAGCGGCCTGTCCATGGACGACATCGCCACACTGCGCGACATCCTGCACCGACTGACCGATTCGCTGAAGTCCCAGCTGAACGAAGGAGAATGACATGCCGATCCTCTACACCGCCGAGGCCCTGGCCAGTGGCGACGGCCGCAACGGCCGCGCACGCACCACCGACGGCAAGCTCGACCTGAACCTGTCGGCGCCCAAGGAGATGGGCGGGGACGGCGAGGGCACCAATCCCGAGCAGCTGTTCGCGGCCGGCTACGCCGCGTGCTTCCATTCGGCGCTGCGGCTGGTCGGCAAGCAGGCCAAGGCGAACATCGACGACTCCGCGGTCGGCGCCAAGGTGGGGATCGGGCCGAACGACGCGGGCGGCTTCGGCTTGGCGGTTACCCTTGAGGTGTCACTCCCCCACCTGTCCAGGGAGGACGCGCAAGCGCTCGCCGACAAAGCACACCAGGTCTGCCCGTATTCCAACGCGACCCGCGGCAACATCGACGTCCAGGTTCTCATCGCCGACGACTGATCGAGAAGGAGCGGATATGCGTGCCGTAGTCATCGAACGGTTCGGCGAACCGAAGGATGTACTGACCGTCGCCGAACGCCCGGTACCCGAGCCAGGTCCTGGCGAGGTGCGACTGGCGCTGATCCTGTCGCCGATCCACAATCACGATCTGGCCATCGTGCGCGGCGTGTACGGCTACCGGCCCGAGCTGCCCGCCATCCCGGGCAGCGAGGCGGTCGCGCGCGTCGACGCGGTGGGCCCCGGCGTCACCGATATGTCGGTCGGACGGCGGGTGACGGTGTCCGGCGCGATCAACGTGTGGGCCGAGTACTTCGTGGTCCCGGCCCGCCAGGTGGTCCCGTTGCCCGACACGGTCTCCGACGAGACCGCGGCCCAGCTGCTGGCCATGCCGTTGAGCGCGCTGATGCTCATCGAGGACCTCGAACTGCGCGCCGGCGAATGGCTGGCGATCAATGCCGCCAACGGCGCGGTCGGCAGGCTGGTCAATGTCTTCGCCCGGCAACGCGGTCTGCGCGTGCTGAACCTCGTGCGCGGTCCGAGTTCTGTCGCGGCGCTGCGCGAACTCGGCTACGAACCGGTGCTCGACACCGAGAGCGAGGGCTGGCGCGACCAGGTCGAAGCGGCCACCTCCGGTGCGCCCATCCTCCGGGCCGTCGATCAGGTGGGCGGTCGCGCCGCGGCCGACGAGCTGGCACTGCTCGCGCCGGGCGGTCAACTGATCTCCTTCGGCGCGCTCTCGGGCAAGCCGCTGACGCTGGATACGGGCAACCTGATCTTCGGCCAAGCCGTGGTCAAGGGCTTCTGGGGCGCCAAGCGGATCGAGGAGATCGGCGCCGACCAGCGCGGACGGCTGATCAGCGAACTGATCGATCTCGCCGCCCGCGGTGAGCTGCGGCTCGATGTCGAAGCCGCCTACCCGCTGGACGCCGCGGCGGACGCCGCCGTCGCCACCGAGACGCCGGGGCGCGCCGCCAAGATCGCGCTGCGCGGTCAGCCCGCCTGACCGGCGTCGAGCACGGCCATCGCGGCGTTGTGCCCGGGAATCCCGCTCACGCCGCCGCCCCGGATGGCGCCCGCACCGCACAGGAACACATTGCGGTGACCGGTCGCCACGCCCCACCGGGCGGCTGGGTCGGCCGGGTCGGCGTCGTCCGGGAGGTAAGGGAAGGCCAGATCCCGGTGGAAGATGTGCCCACCGGGCAGGCCGACTTCGCGCTCGAGTTCGACGGGCGTCTTCGCCTCCAGGCACGGCACTCCGTTCTCGTCTCTCGCCAAGCAGTCGGCGATTGGCTCGGCCAGTACCGAATCCAGCTGTACCAGGGTGGCTTTCACGAACTCGGCTTTCGCTGAAGCGTGGTCGGCGGCGAACAGCTTCGCACGAGCGTGCAGTCCGAACAGGGTGAGGGTGTGCGCGCCTCGGGCGGCGAGCTCCGGCGACAGAATCGTCGGATCGGACAAGGTGTGGCAGTAGATTTCGGCGGGTGGCGCGGACGGAATCCGGCCGATCGCGGCCTCGCCGTAGGCCCGGTCGAGTTGGGCGTACGACTCACCGATGTGGAACGTCCCGGCGAACGCTTCGCGAGGATCGGCTTCGGCGTCGCGCAATCGCGGGAGGCGGCTCAGCAGCATATTGATCTTCAACTGCGCGCCTTCCGGCTTCGGCGGCAGAGATTCGCCGAGCAACCCGGCGAGCGTATACGGCGCGACGTTCGCCAAGACGTGTCGCGCCGCGATCTTCCCGTCCTGGTATCCCACTTCCGCTGTGGCGCCGTCGGTTTCGATGCTCGCCACCTCGCGGCCGGTGACGATCTCCGCACCCGCCGCGCGGGCGGCGGCGTCCAGCGCGCCGGTGAGCGCGCCCATGCCGCCGATCGGCACATCCCAGTCTCCGGTCCCGCCGCCGATCACGTGATACAGGAAGCAGCGATTCTGCCGCAGCGACGGATCGTGCGCGTGGGTGAACGTGCCGATCAACGCGTCGGTGAGCACCACGCCGCGCACCGTGTCGTCGGCGAAGGCCGACTCGATCGTCTCGCCCAAGGGGCGCTCGAACAGCGCTTCCCAGGTGGCGGCATCGTCCACGATGTGCCGCAATGCCTCCTTCGACGGGAGCGGCAGGGTCAGCGTCGGAAAGATCCGCCGGGCCAATTGCCCCGTGGTCGCGTAGAAGCGCTGCCATGCCCGGAATTCCCGGTCCGACCCGGTCAGCCGCGCGAAACTCGCCGCTGTGCGCGCGTGCGCCGACGAGACCAGCAAACCCCCTTCCCGCATCGGCGTGTAGGACGAGACCGCCCGCCGCCGCGTCTGGAACCGCAGGCCCAGATCCGTCACGATCGACCGCGGTAACAGGCTCACCAGATACGAGTACCGCGACAGCCTGGCGTCGACGCCCGCGAACACCCGCTCGGACACCGCGGCCCCGCCGGTGTGCGGCTGGCGCTCGAGCACCAGCACCGACCGCCCGGCCCGCGCCAGATACGCGGCGGCCACCAAACCGTTGTGCCCGCCACCGACGATCACGACATCGTAGAAGGACCGCGTCGGTGTCATCTGTTCTCGATAGCACGAAGCGGCGCCTGGCGACAGCGACGCGCCCGACGACGAGAATTCTTGAAACGCCGCACGGGGTTCGTTCGATGAGACGATCGAGTTGCCGGGGCGGCTGCGGAGGAAGCTGACATGATCGACGGAATGGCCATTGCCACTTATGTATCCGCGGCGCTCAGGGCAACCGGCGGACAGGTCATCGACCGGCCGCTCGATCGAGAACTGACCGCGCTCACCGGCACGGTCACACGCAGGCTCGGACGACGCGCACTCGACGACCTCGACCGGAACCCGCGCAGCATGGCGGCACGCCGCCATCTCGCCGATCAGATCGAACGGGCGGCCGTCGGCGACACGGAATTCGCCCGCGACCTCGCGGCCCTGCAAGCGACGCTCGACCGGATGAACGGGGCGACCGTGATCAACACCGCGACCCACAGCAGCCGGATCGTCACCGGCAGCAGAGGCATCACGGCGGGAGGAAGCATTCACAACACGGTTTACGACATCGCCTCGGACGAAGATCTGTCCCGTGCTCCGATGTGGACCAAAGTGCTGTTGTGGATCGGCTTGGCGTTCATCGGCATCGGCTTCGTGGGCGGGCTGATCGGTATGTCCCAGGGCGCTTCGGTGTCCGAGCAATTCAGCTTGGCGCCATGCTTTCTCATCGGCGGTGTGCTCATGACCTTCGCCGAGCTCGGCGCGAGGACATCGGCACCGAGACGCCGCCGGTAGTTCGCGACTCGGACGCTCCCTGCGGCCGGCGGAACGCCCGTGCGAGGAGTGCGATCGGCAGTAGAGAAGTTCGATGCGGTAATAAATGCGGCAGTTCAGCTGGAGGACCGCTGAGCCAAACATTCTCACGAATCAGATGGACGCATAGCTGCGGGTATGGATCGTCGATATCTGCGGTTTGCGATCGAATTCGACTTCTGGCACGCGGCCCGCTACCGCGTAGACCTACCGGAACCCGGTGAACTGGTTTTCGGGTCGAAATACCTGAAACGACACCGGCGGTTCGTTCGATGAGATGATTATGCTGCCGGGGCGGCTTTGCAGGAGGCTGACATGATCGACGGAATGGTCGTTGCCGCATACGTGGCCGCGGCACTGGGCGCAGCGGGCGGACGGTTCGTCGACCGGTCGCTGGATCAAGGACTGACCGCTCTCACCGGCGCGGTCACACGAAGACTGGGCCGACGCGCACTCGACGACCTCGACCGGAACCCGCGCAGCATGGCAGCACGCCGCCAACTCGCCGACGAGATCGAACGCGCGGCGGCCGCCGACGCCGAATTCGCTCGCGAACTCACCGAACTTCGCGACCGACTCGATCGGATGAACGGCCCGACCGTCATCAACACCGCCACCCACGGCAGCCGGATCGTCACCGGCGGCGACGGCCTGACCGCAGGCGACGATGTCTACAACACCACCTATGATTCCCCGGCGCCGGGCGATCTGTCGGGTGCGCCGCTGTGGAGCAAGGTCCTGCTCTGGATCGGCACGACAATCGGCGTGATCGGCTGGGGAATCGGCGCGATCGCGATCGCCCAGCACACTCCGGGCCACATGAACGATGCCACCAACGGATTCGTGATTTTCATGATCGGCGTAGGTATCGCGCTGGTGGGGCAATACGGCGCGAGCACGTCGACACCTCGACGGCGGCGGTGACGCCGGACATTCGACCGAATAGTCCCGCGAACCGCGGTGCGGCGACCAGGTCGGAATGCGGGGGCAAGACTGCGCGCTCGCTGGACGAGCGAATCGGGGCGCGACACCTCGGTATAGCCCGAAAGTCTCGAGTACACTGACCTGCGAAGCGCTCGGGTTGCGCCATCGCCGGAACCGGCGATCTCGTCCATCAGCATCCGCAGGGTCACGGAATGTTTCTCGAGCGGAAGGGCGTCCATCGCGCTGCGTGCGGTCCGAATTCCTTCGGCTCGATCACCCGCTCTGACCAGCATCAGACCGCGATGCATCTCCAGATGCGTTGCGAAGCGCGGCAACTCGGCCGGAAGCATGAGCCGGGCAGCAGCTCCCCACATCTGCGGACTGTCCAACTGCTGTTGCAGGACCGCCAGGTCAACGGCCAAGCGCCGCTGGATATCCGCCGCACCGAGCGACATGTAGTCGAGGGTTCCCGTGCCGGATCGACCACTGCGGCTCTCCCGGTGAGCGGCGATCGAGAGGCCGAGCGTTCCGCCGCCGAACTCGATGTTCTCACCGAGGTTATCGGCACGCTGGTGACCATTACCGGGGATGCGGTACGCGACGGGATGACCGAGGCCGCCCGCGCCAATGTGATGGCGAAGGTGATCTATGTCCTGATCACCAGCGCCCGCACCGCCGCAGCGCCCCACGCCGGGCGGCTCTATGCCGCCGCGGTGCTCGACCCGATCATCGAAATACCTCCGCCGCTGACGAGATCACCCCGTTGGATCTGCTGATACCCCCGCGCTCATCGGCCAGCGCGTCGGCGGTGTCTGAACCGAAGCCATCGCTACGCCGATGATGCGACCGTCGATCTGCGCGCTACATCTACCTATCCGCGCATGCCCCACGAGCGCCTGTATCTCCAACCGTGACCGAGCGCCGACACGACATCTTGCTAAATGCATACGGCCGACCGTATATTTTTCCCCATGGAGCACAGCGTCTTCACCGAGGAGACCGACCCGTTCTGCCTGGATCAGGCGGATGCCGTGGCAATGCTGGCCGAGGCCCCGTGGGGCAGGTACGCCGTTGTCGGCGACAGTCTTTCGGCGGGAATCGGCGATCCCACCCCGGGCTACCAGGATCAGGGCTGGTCGGATCGGGTTGCCGGTGTCCTGCGATCCGTCCGGCCGGATCTGGATTACCTCAACGTCTCCGAGAACGCAGCGACCACCGCCCAGACGCTCGAGAAGCAGGCGGCCCGCATGGTCGAGTTCTCCCCCGACCTGCTCCACCTGCCCTGCGGGGCCAACGACATCGTGCGGCGCAGGCCGGATTTCGGCGAGATAGAGCGAACGCTTCGGCAGATGTACGACCTGGCGAAGGGGACCGGCGCGCTGCTGACAACTTTCACGCTCGGCAGGGCGTATGTCGTCCCGGTCTTCTCCGACTGGGCGGAGCGGGTGGCCGCGGTGAACGAGATCGTGCGCGGGCTGGCTTCGGAATACGACGCCATCGTGGTGGACATGTGGGACCACCCGGTCAACGACCGCGACAACCTGCTCAGTGCGGATCGCATCCACTTCTCGACCTCGGGTCAGGCCGTCATGGCGGCCGAGGTGGTCAAGAAGCTGGCTGATTCCCTGGGCACCGGCAAATGAAGAGGTCTCTCATCGTGGCGAGTAGTCGGCAAACGGCCAGTCGGCCGGTAGTGGCCGCGGAAGCGGACGCGATTGCGTGGATGACGGTATCCATCCTTTTGACCGCCCTGTTCATGGCGGTCCTCGACTCGTTCATCGTCGTGGTCGCGGGCCCATCGATCGCGGTGGACCTGCACGCGTCCGACGGCGATGTCCAGTGGGTGCTGGCGGGCTATCAACTGAGTTACGCGGTCTTCATCATCACGGCAACTCGCCTGGCCGACATGTACGGCCGCAAGCGGATCTTCCTTCTCGGGGTGGCTCTGTTCACGCTGTCGTCAGTCGCTTGCGCGCTGTCACCCAACGCGGGCAGCCTCATCGCGGCGCGTGTCGTCCAGGGCCTGGGAGCCGCACTGATGGTTCCCCAGGTGTTCGCGTACGTCACGGTGCTGGTACCGGCAGCGAAGCGGCACAGCGTATATGGCGTGCTCGGCATCGTCATGGGGATGGCCACCATCGGCGGGCAGGTCATCGGCGGGTTGCTGATCGGCGCCGACCTGTTCGACTCCGGCTGGCGCCTGGTGTTCTGGGTGAACGCGCCGATCGGAATCGCCATGCTCCTGCTCGCCGTGCGATACGTGCCGGAGACAGGCTCGGCCGTCACCCGCAAGCTGGACATGCCCGGGGTGCTGGCGCTCAGCGCGGCACTCTTCCTCCTGGCACTCCCGCTCATCCAAGGGCAGGAGGCAGGCTGGCCGGGGTGGGTCTGGGCGTGTTTCGCGGGCAGCGCGGTCGCGTTCGGCTCGTTCGTCGCGCTCGAGCGACGTCTGGAACAGCGGGGCGGGGATCCGCTGGTACCGCTGACGCTGTTCGGACAGCGCTCGTTCTCGCTCGGTATCGTTCTCGTCCTCGCGCTGTACGCGTTGATCTACTCCTATTACCTGGCCTTGTCGGTGACGATGCAAGAAGGCCTGGATATGTCGGCGCTCGGCGCGGGCCTGGTCTACACGCCGGCAGCCATCGCATTCTTCGTGTTCAGCATGGTGGCGAGCCGGATCATCCCGAGATACGGCCGACGTGTCCTCGAGATCGGGGCGCTCATATTGGCGAGCGGTTATCTGGCGACCGGCCTGCTGCTGGTGTCCGGCCCGCGGATCACCCCGCTGCTCGTGATCCCCACCCTCGTACTGCAAAGCGTCGGCGGCGGACTCGTCATCACACCGGCGCTGAACACGGTGCTGAGTCGCGTGAAGCCGGAGTCCGCCGGTGTGGCGTCGGGAGCTTTGTCCACGGCCCAGCAGTGCGGCGGGGCGCTGGGCGTCGCCGTTATCGGAGCGGTCTACTTCAGCTCGTTCCATCCCACGGAAGTCGGCAGGGTTGCCGCCGCAGGCCACGCCTTCGCCGTCGCATCTTTCGCGACGTTCGTCATCGCTGTCATCGCGGGCATCGTCGTCTTCCTGCTTCCGAAGCAGCCGGCAGGCCAGGCCTGAGTGCGAGGATCACCGACGACCCCCTTACCGAGCTCGACGAACGTCATCGAACACCCGCGACGCGACTCAGGCGCTCGGTAGCTCGGCGGCTTCTCGTTCTGCGCGCGCAGGCTCACGCGCTGGGCGAGCAGCTCCATCAAGTGATGACTCATTCCTCTATCAGAAGTGCGCCTTCACTTGACATGCGATATGCCGTCGGGCGACTTCCCTTCCGCCGCATGTAGGGCTTCAGAGTGCGGATTGGTCCTGATTGCGCAGCAGAGGCCAGCAATCCACCGGAAGATCCTGACCGCAAGCGGCGAGACTTGCTCCGCGATCTCGCGCACACCCGGACGAAACTCTCGCTACTATGTCAACGACAATTCTTCAACAGAGGAGCGCAATGATGCGTACGCCCCTTCGCCTCGCCGCCGCCTCGGTCGCGGCGGCGGCTCTCGTCGCCACCGCAGCCGGTGCGACCGCCGAACCGACCAGCTCCACCCCGGCGACCGCGGTCGCAGCCGGAACCGGCTCGTCCGCGGTGGATTCCGGCGCGGCGGCGGCGCAATCGGCCGTGTACTTCCTCCAGCGCGGTGACGTCATCGGGATTCTCGTACTCCTGGTCACCGCGCCCTTGCAGATATTCACCGGCGCCGTCTGCGATCTGGCCACCGGGTCGGCACTTCCCAGTCCGTGCGCCACACCGAGGTGAATACCCAGAGACGCATCCGCTCCGGCGCACCGGGATAGGCCCGCACAGTCGGAATTCGTCCGCCGATAGCGTGCGCATGGCCACCGACGGCGGGTGCCGCATAGCCGCGGCCCCGGTGGTCGCGCAGTTCACGCGCGACCACCGACCCCGCGTGGCGGGCGGCCGCGCTCGGCTGCTGGTCCGCGAGAGAGCGCATGGCAAGACCCCGCCCGGCGATGCGGCCGGACGGGGTCGCGCATTCCCCGTCCGAAGATACATCGGGTTCCTCGCCTAGGCATCGGCCCGAGCACCGCACAGACCGAGGGGCGAGGCACTAGCCGAAATACCGGTGGAACCATGCCGTCAGGTCGGCTTCGGTCTTCGGACCCGGTTCCGGATGATCGGCGCGCAATGTGCAGAAATGACCGATGATCGCGAACTTCTGGTGGATCAGCATCAGGCAGCTCGGCCCGAGCGCCGGGTCGGTGTTCGGATAGCAGAAGTAGCGGCCGAGCACGTTGCCGTTCTGTCGCCAGACATCGTCGCCTTGGTCGCCGCGACCACAGACATGGCCGGAGAACTGCCCTCGATCCGCCTCGTACAGGTACGTCGCGGACTCCTGGCTCGCGAAGCCGTAGAACTCCGCGGACGGAAACCCGGCCTTCGTGCCGCAGGCCAGCGCCGCGGCCACCGGACCGGGCGGCGGGTCGGCGTGGCGGCAATTGGCAGCACCGAAATCACCGGCCAGATGGTTCAGCACGGCGCGATCGGCCGGCGTGAAATAGTCCGGATCCCGGGCGAGGTCGGCGGTGCGGAACCCGAGGCGGTTGCGCACGGCGGCATAGTCGCGGTAAGGCTGCTCGTCGGAATTCCAGATGTACACCGCGGCGGCCGGTATCCGCTCGTCGGTGAGCAGCAATGCGGGCCGCGGCGCGGCGGGATCGTCCATCTTGCTCTCGAAGCACGCCTTGCGGCCGACTTCCACGCCGTCGCGCAGCATCGGCCCGTCCGACCCCGGCGGGTCTCCCGGACAGCTGTGTCCTTGCAGGCCGGCCAGCAACGACTGCGTGTAGCCGCGCATCTGGTCGGGGGTGCGGAAGCGCAGGAACCGAGCCACCGGATCGCTCGCCGCCGGATTCGCCGCGCAGAAGACGACGGCGACGCTGGGTGCGTCGGGGTTCTCGTGCACGCAGTTCGCGCGTTTGTAACCAGAGGGGCCGACCAGCGACAGCAACTCGATGTCCTGGCCGTTGGGCGCGCTCGCGTCCGGCACGGCGGTGCCGGTGGTCGGCCGGATCAGCTCCCAGCCCAGGAAGCCGATCGCGGCGGCGAGCAGGACGACGCACAGCAGGGCGAGCATGCGCAGCAGCCGACGGCGGTGTGGCCGCCCCGAGCGGTGCAGTCCCGGCGCCGTCGGCCCGTCGTCGCGGCCATCCGCACCGGCCGAAGCCTCTACGGCCGGGGGCGGCTCCGACGGCCCCGTGGCCCGGCCCGCCACCACCGCCGCCTGCGCGGCCGCGCCGAGTTCGCCCGCGGTGCCGTAGCGCGTCTGCGGATCTTTGGCCATGCCGCGCGCGACGACGTCGTCCAGCCGGGCGGGCAGTCCGGGGCGGTGCGCGTGCGGCTGCGGCGGCGGCTCGAACAGGTGCGCGGAGATGATCTGCGCTTCGGTGTCCCGGGGGTAGGGCCGCGAACCGGTCAGGCATTCGTACAGCACACAGGTCAGGGCGTAGATGTCGGCGGCGGGGGTGACCGTGCGGGAATGGAACCGCTCCGGCGCCATGTAGTGGAACGACCCGATCGCCGAGCCGGTTCCGGTGAGACTGTCCCCGGTGGCCGATTGCGCGATACCGAAGTCCACCAGATAGGCGAAGCCGTCGGGGGTGAGCAGGATGTTGTCCGGCTTGATGTCGCGGTGCACCAGGCCGTCGGCGTGCGCGGCGTCCAGCGCAGCGGCGACCTGCCGCACGACCGCGACCGCCCGTTCCGGCTCCAGCGGCCCCTGCGCCTTCAGCAACGCGCGCAAGCTGTCGCCGCGGACCAAACGCATATCGATGTAGAGCCTGCCGTCGATCTCGCCGTAGTCATGGATCGGGATGATGTGCGGCTCCTGCAGCCGCGCCGCGACGTGCGATTCGCGCCGGAACCGTTCCCGGAACACCGGGTCGTCGTGCAACCGCTCGGGCAGCACCTTCAGCGCGATGACGCGGTCCTTGACGGTGTCGTAGGCCTCGAACACTTCCCCCATGCCGCCACGACCGATCAGGCGATCCAGGCGATACGGCCCGAATCGCGACCCCACCTCGAGCATCTGACGTCGCGTCGTCATCTCGTCCTCCGTGACGGGGACCCGGAGGGTGTCCGGCGCGGACCGAGCCGAACGCCTTCCCAGGGCCGTGACCCGGGTTCCTGCGCTCAACTGTAGAGCGCGGCGACCCGCCCGGCAGACGTATCCCGGTCGGCCGCCGATTCGCTCCGGCCGACTCGCCGGTGCCGGTTCGAAACCGCCCCGCTGCTCGCGACGGTCGAGGCCGAGACGACTCGGTGGGTCGCGACCGCGCAGAAGCCGTCGTCAGCCCGGGCGGCGGTGCAGGGCGAGCTGGATCTCCAGCAGCAGTCGGTCGGCGGGGTCGTCGAGGTCCATACCGAGGATGTCCTCGACCCGGCGCAGCCGGTAGCGCAGCGTGTTCGGATGCACGCACAGGGCCGCGGCGGCGGCGCGCACGTCGCCGTGTTCGCGCAGGTAGGTCTCGACGCTCTCGCGCAGGCTCGCGGCGTGCTTGCGGTCGTAGTCGAAGAGTGCGGTCAGCCGCGGATCGCGCAGCTGCGCCCGTGCTCCGACCAGATCGAGCACTTCGCCGAGAAGCACCGCGGTACGCGCCTCGGCGAGGGTGGTCACCCGGCTCGCGGGCGATCCGGCCGTGCGGTCCAGAACCCGATCGACCTCGGCGCGCGCGTCGGCCACCCGCCCCGGATCGGGTACAGGACAGGCGATCGCGGCCCGCAGCGACAGCGACCGCTTCGCTTCGAGTTGCTCGATCAGCTGCCGCGTCCAGGCGGTCACGGCCTGCGCCGATCGATAGCCGGGCAGCAGCACGTAGACACGGTCACCGATCGCGGCGGTCACCGAGTCGGCGCGAAAAGCACTGGCGCGCAATCGAAGAACGCCGCCCAGCGCCGACCGCTCGACGCCGGGGGCCTGCTCGCCCGTCGTGAGCGCGAAGCCGATCACCGCGGCAGGACCGGTCGGCGGCAGGTGCAGCGCGTTCGCCACCGCCGCGGCGTCGACCGCAGCCCCGCCCGCGCCGAACAGCCGACGGGCCAGCAGCGCTTCGGTGGTCGGCGCGTCCAGGTTGCGGGAGATCAGTCGTCCGGCGATGGCCGCTGCGCCGCGCAGGATCTCCGCCGCGTCCGGGTGGAACGGCCGATCGCCCTGCTGCAGCCAGATCGTGCCGAGCATGCGCGGGGCGCGCGCGTGCGCGTCCGCCGGCTCGCGGATGCCGATCACCAGCCTGCGCTTGATGTTCAGTTCGTCGTGCGCTGGCACGTCGACGACCTCGTCGGTGTCGCGCAGCCGATCGAACACGCCCCACTGCCGCAGCAGGGTCAGGTATTCCCGCGGCCCCTCCCGGCCCAGGATCGATCGCACCCGCAACTCGTCGGCGGTCTCGTCGGACGCCGAGTACGCGAGCACGTGCGACCCCGAATCCTCAATGGATACCATCGCGCCCGCGTTGTCCGCGATCATCTGCGCCAGCGCGAACAGGTCGATGTCCGCGGCGACCTCGTCCCCATCCCGGCCCACGTTTCCGTCCTTCGGCCAACTCGACAACGCACTTGCCTCATCTTTGTCCAATCGGCTCATTATCCGGGCAGTTTTCCGGCGTTGACTTCTCACTACCGAAAATTCATCTGTCATCTGGGAGGTCCCATGGATGCCGTCGTGTCCCCGCCCCCGCCGGTCAACGAACCCGTGGGCAGCTTCGCGCCGGGCACGCCGGAACGCGAGCGCCTGCGCGCGAAGCTGACCGAACTCGCCGCGACCCCGACGGAGGTCACCCACGTCATCGGCGGTGCGCACCGGCACGGCTCGGGCGAGCGCGTCACGGTGGTGCAGCCGCACCGGCACGCCGCCGTGCTGGGCACGCTCACCACGGCCGGACCGGGCGATGTCGACGACGCCATCGCGGCGGCGGCCGCGGCGGCCCCGGAGTGGCGCGCGCTGTCCTTCGCCGATCGCGCCGCGATCTTCCTGCGGGCCGCCGACCTGCTGGCCGGGCCGTGGCGCGAAACCATCGCCGCCGCAACGATGCTCGGCCAGTCCAAGACCGCCTACCAGGCCGAGATCGACACCCCGTGCGAACTGGTCGACTTCTGGCGGTTCAATGTGCACTTCGCTCGCCGGATCCTCGCGGATCAGCCGATCTCTGCGCCCGGGATGTGGAATCGGATGGACTACCGGCCGCTGGAGGGATTCGTCTACGCGATCACGCCGTTCAACTTCTCCGCCATCGCGGGCAACCTGCCCACCGCGCCCGCGCTGATGGGCAACACCGTGGTGTGGAAGCCGGCCGTCACCCAATCGGTGGCGGCGTACTGGACGATGGCGTTGCTCGAGGCGGCGGGCCTGCCGCCAGGGGTGATCAACATGGTGCACGGCGCGGGCCAGGAGGTGTCGGAGGTCGCGCTGGCCGACCACCGGCTCGCGGGCATCCATTTCACCGGATCGACCGCCACCTTCCGCCACCTGTGGCGCACCGTCGCGGCCAATCTCGACCGGTACGACTCCTACCCGCGCCTGGTCGGCGAGACCGGCGGCAAGGACTTCGTCGTCGCGCACAGTTCCGCCGATCCGGACGTGCTGAGCACGGCCCTGATCCGCGGCGCGTTCGACTACCAGGGCCAGAAGTGCTCGGCGGCCTCGCGCGCTTTCCTGCCGCGATCGCTGTGGGACCGGATGGGCCGCGAGTTCATCGACCGGGTGTCCGCGCTCAGCTACGGCGACGTGACCGACTTCGCCAACTTCGGTGGAGCCCTCATCGATCGGCGGGCTTTCGACAAAAACGCCGACGCCATCGCGCGCGCCAAAGCGACGCCGGGCCTGACCATCGCCACGGGCGGCCACGCCGACGACAGCGTCGGCTATTTCGTCGAGCCGACCGTCCTGCTCGGCGACGACCCGGCCGACGAGGCGTTCGGCACCGAGTACTTCGGCCCGATCCTGGCCGTGCACGTCTACGACGATTCGGTGCGCGGCGCGTTCGAGTCCGTGCTCGACCTGATCGACCGTGGTTCGCCCTACGGCTTGACCGGCTCGGTCATCGCCCGGGACCGCGCGGCGATCGCTACGGCCACCGAGCGCTTGCGCTTCGCGGCGGGCAACTTCTACATCAACGACAAACCCACCGGCGCGGTCGTCGGCCAGCAACCGTTCGGCGGGTCGCGCGCCTCCGGCACCAACGACAAGGCAGGCTCGGCACAGAACCTGCTGCGCTGGACCTCCGCTCGCACGATCAAGGAAACCTTCGTTCCCGCGACCGACCACCGCTACCCGCACCAGGAGTTGTGATGGCCTTCTCCGGACTGCTGCGGCCCGCCGTGCTGGCGGCCTCCCGTTCCCCGCGCATGGAGCGCGCGATCACCCGCATGCCGGCCACCAAGAAGCTGGTCGACCGTTTCATCGCGGGCGAGACCGAGAGCGACGCGGTCGCCGCGGCCTCCGCGCTGCTGGGCTCCGGCCGCTCGGTGACCATCGACTATCTCGGCGAGGACACCACCGACCTCGACCGCGCCCGCGGAACCGTCGCGCACTACCTGCGACTGCTGTCGGCGCTGGCCGAACTGCGCGCCGTGGACAACCCGCCGGTGCCGCGACTGGAAGTGTCGCTGAAACTCTCCGCGCTCGGGCAGTCGCTCCCCCAGAACGGGTACGCCATCGCCAGGGAGCACGCCTACGAGATCTGCACGGCGGCCAAGGCCGCCGGGGTCTGGGTGACCGTGGACGCCGAAGACCACACCACCACCGACGCGACGCTGGCGATCGTGCGCGAACTGCGGGTGGACTTCCCGTGGCTCGGCACGGTCCTGCAGGCCTATCTCAAACGCACCGAGGAGGACTGCCGCACCATCGCGGGCCCGGGTTCGCGGATCCGCTTGTGCAAGGGCGCCTATCGCGAACCCGCCTCGGTGGCCTATCAGAGCCGCTCCGCGGTGGACGAGTCCTACCTGCGATGCCTGCGGGTGCTGATGGAGGGCAACGGGTACCCCATGATCGCCACGCACGACCCCGCGCTGATCGACGCGGCGCTGCGCCACGTGCGGGAAAGCGGCCGCAAATCCGGCGACTTCGAATTCCAGATGCTGCACGGCATCCGCGACACCGAACAGCGCCGCCTCGCCGGAGCGGGCCACACGCTGCGCGTCTACGTGCCCTACGGAGACCAGTGGTACGGCTACTTCATGCGCAGGCTGGCCGAGCGTCCGGCCAACATCGCGTTCTTCCTGCGCTCCCTCGGCCGCGACCGCTGAGGGGGGACGGTGCGGTGGCGCGGCGCAACGCGGGTGACGCGGGCAAGGTGGCGCAGCCGCAACGGGGATGACGCGCGCGACACCGGCAGCAGCACCGATGGCGCGGCGCGACGCGGGTGACGCGGGCGCAACGCGGGTAACGAGGCAGCGCTTGGAGCGATCAGCGGCCGGAGGAAGACTTGTGGTCGGTCGGCCGCCCACCCGAACCGAGTAACCAGGATTGGCGTGCTTTTCGCCGCCACGTGCGACGCCACGCGACCATACTGGCGGAACCTACGGTTTCGAGCGAAGCGAGACCGAGCATCCGCCGTTCGCGGCGAATTCAACACAGGAGTCGTATGTCGCTCGCGCAGTTACGAGCCCAGATGACGCGCCGCAAGCCGCTCGGCGAGGTCGAGGACGAAGCCGCCGCGGCCGACGAGCAGCTGTCGCGATCGCTGGGCCTGTGGCAGCTCACCGCGATCGGTGTCGGCGGCATCATCGGCGCGGGCATCTTCACGTTGGCCGGCGCGGTGGCGCACTCGGTCACCGGGCCTTCGGTGCTGATCTCGTTCCTCATCGCGGGCGTGGCCAGCGCCGCCGCCGCGCTGTGTTACGCCGAGTTCGCCGGGATGGTGCCCAAGGCCGGGTCCGCCTACACCTACGGATACGTGTCGCTCGGCGAGATCGCGGGCTGGTTCATCGGCTGGGATCTGCTGCTGGAGTACGTCGCGGTCGCGGCGGTGGTGGCCATCGGCGTCTCCGGCTACTTCAAATTCCTGCTGGAACAGGTCGATATCGCACTGCCGGATTGGATGCTCGGCGCGGCGGGCACCGGCGAAGGACACGTCGTCGACGTGTTCGCCGTGCTGTTCTGCCTCGGCACGGCCTGGCTGCTCTCGCGCGGCATCCGCAGCGTCGGACGGTTCGAGACCGTCGCCGTCGGCATCAAGGTCGCCCTCGTCGTGCTGATCATCGTGCTCGGCGTGTTCCACATCGACAGCGCCAACTACACCCCGTATTTCCCGTTCGGCACGGGCGCGGTGTGGACCGGCGCGGCCACCGTCTTCTTCGCCGTGTTCGGCTACGACGCGATGAGCACCGCCGCGGAGGAGTCCACCGAGGGCAAGAAGCATCTGCCGAAGGCGATCCTCTACTCGCTGGCCATCGCGATGGTCCTGTACGTGCTGGCCACCCTGGTGCTCACCGGCATGCAGAAATACACCGAGATCAGCCCGACCAGCGGGTTCTCCACCGCGTTCGAGTCGGTCGGGCAGCCTGGCGTCGCGAACGTCATCGCGATCGGGGCCATCATCGGCATCGTCACCGTGGTGCTCACCTTCATGCTCGGCGTCACCCGCGTGTGGTTCGCCATGAGCCGCGACGGGCTGCTGCCGGAGTGGTTCGCCAAGACCCATCCGGTCCGGAAGGTGCCGACCCGGGTGACCTGGATCGTCGGCATCGGATCGGCCCTGATGGCGGGGCTGCTGGACATCACCGTGGTGGCCGAGCTGACCAATATCGGCATCCTGATGGCGTTCATCGTGGTGTCGGTGGCTGTGATCGTGCTGCGGCGCACCCGCCCCGACGAGCCGCGCGAGTTCCGTCTGCCGTTCATGCCGGTGGTGCCGCTGATCGGCATCGGGTTCTCGGTGTACCTGATCTGGTCGCTGCCGTGGGAGACCTGGGCGCGTTTCGTGATCTGGCTGGTCGTCGGTCTGATCGTCTACTTCACCTACTCGCGCACCCATTCCAGGCTCGAGCGCGCCCGGCCCGCCGCTGCGGAAGGCTCAGCGGCTTCCTGATCCGTCGTCGGCCGGGTACCCCATTGCGGAACGGCCGCTCGAGTGCATACGGTCGAGAACGTCGGCATCGGCGACAGCCGCGTCGTCGCGCGGCTCGGAAGGAGCGGTGGCGGATGGATCTGCGGGAGGTCGTGTCGGCGGGTGTGCTCGAACAGCGCGAGTTGCTGGCTCAGGGCGCCCTCTCGGCGGAGCAACTGGTCGAGGCGACACTCGACGAAATCGACGCGGCGGCGGATCTCGGCGCCTTCACCCATGTCCTGCGCGAAGAGGCCAGGGCAGCGGCCGTCGAGCGGGACCGCGAGCGGGCGGCGGGCGAGGCGGTCGGCCCGCTGCACGGAATTCCGGTCGCGGTGAAGGACGAGTTCGATGTCGCCGGCGTGGTGACCACCTTCGGCACCAGGGCGAACGCCACGCCCGCCGTGGCGGACGCGGAGGTGGTGCGCAGACTGCGCGCGGCAGGGGCGATCATCGTCGGCAAGACCGCCATGCCGGAATTCGGGCAGTGGCCGTACACCGAATCCAGCACCTTCGGCGTGACCCGCAACCCGTGGGACCCGAGCCGCTCCGCGGGTGGATCGAGCGGCGGGTCCGCCGCCGCGGTGGCGGCCGGGCTGGTGCCGGTCGCGCTCGGCGGCGACGGCGGCGGGTCGATCCGGATCCCGGCGGCGTGCTGCGGATTGTTCGGTCTCAAACCGCAGCGCGGGCGCGTGCCGATCGCCCCGAACGAGCACCTGTGGTGGGCGCTGGGTGCCGCCGGGCCGCTGACTCGCGGCGTGCTGGACTCCGCCGTCGTCTACGACGTCATCCGCGGCAGCACTCCCACCGACCGCTTCCGCGCGCCGGAACCGGCGACCTCCTTCGAGGCGGCGGCACGCGAGCCGGCCCGGCCGTTGCGCATCGGCTACAGCACCAAACCGCACGCCCTGATGGTGAAACTCGATCCGCAGCACGTGCGCGCCATCCGCGACACCGCGAAACTGCTCACCGAACTGGGGCATACGGTGGCCGAGATCGATGTGCGCTACCCGGATTCCATGCACGCGTTCTTCCCACAGTTCTTCGGCGGGGTGCGCGCCGAACTGGCCGAAATAGATCATCCGGAACTACTCGAACGCCGCACCAAGCAGACGGTCGCGGTCGGCGCGTGGGCGCGCAGGCCGGTCGTCGAGTGGGCGATCCGGCGCGGAGCGGCGTTGACGCGGAAGATGGACCGCGTCTTCGCCGAATGCGATCTGCTGCTGACGCCCACCATCGCGATCCGCCCGCCGCTGCTCGGCGTGCTCGACGGCGCGAACACGGTACGCGCTCAGCTCGCATCGATCCCGATGGTCGCCTACACCGAGCTGTGGAACGTCACCGGCCACCCCGCAGCTTCGCTGCCCGCGGGCGTCGGCGACGACGGCCTCCCGTTGTCGGTGCAGCTGGTCGGCCCCACCAACGGCGAGACGGCGATTCTTCCGGTCGCCGCGCAGCTCGAGCAGGCGCGCCCGCATCCGCGACCGGCGGCCCTTTCGAACCGCTAGTCCGACCTGCACGACATCGCGCCGGAATCGGAAGCACCGGCTCCGGCGAAAAGCCTCGCGAGCGTGCCCGAATACGCGGCCCGGTTCGCGCTCGGCGTCGCGTCGCACCGTCCCGACTGGTACGCGCTGCCGCATGCCGCGTCCCGATCGGCGGTCCGTACCCGCGTCTTGGTCGGCCGTCCCCGCCGCATCATGATCGGTCCTCCGCGCCGCGTATTGATCGTTCTCTGTACTGGGCGGCCCGATGATTCGATTACGGCGCGGCCGGGGCTGATGTGGGGTCCTCGGCGGGTGCAGGCCGACAGCACCTGAATGTGCCGGGCCGGGTGCTTATTCGATGGTTTCGGCGGAGACGCCGGTCAGGTTTTCGGCTTCGGCCCACAGCCGTGCCGCAGTTGCTTTGTCTCGGCCCGGCCGCGGCAGTGAGAAACGTTTGGTGGGACCGACCAGAGCCCACGGGGCCCGTAGTGCGCACCTGCGAGAACCGACACCCACAAGGCCTGCTACTGCCTGATGTTGCTCTGGATCGGCGGTTGCGGTGTGTTCGCCACGGGCGCATGCCCGCAGTCGGACCACTGGACCACCAGGACACTACGAACAGGCCTCCGGTGGTCAGGGCTCGGCGGTCGCCGCCGAGGACGACATGGCCGTTTCCGTCGAAGACCTGCCAGCCCGAGGAGCCGGCCCTCGATATATCCACCGCGCACCCGGGCGTAAGATACAACTTGTGTCTAAGACGTATTCATCCGCTGAACAGGCCTATCGCGCCGTGAAGGAGCGCATCCTGTCCGGCGCGCTCGCGGGCGGAGAGCTGATCAGCGAGGGCGAGATCGCCGCCGACCTGGGCACCTCCCGCACGCCGGTGCGCGAGGCGTTCCTGCGGTTGGAGACCGAAGGGTGGATGAAGCTGTACCCGAAGCGCGGCGCTCTGGTGGTTCCGATCCCGCCCGACGAGGCCGAGCACGTCGCGCACGCGAGGTACGTGGTGGAGACGGCCGCGGTCCGCGGCGCCACCGCGAAAGACACCGGCATGCTGGTCGAAGCGTTGCGTTCCTCGATCCTGCGGCAGCGCGAACTGGCCGCCGCGGGCGATCTGGACGGCTTCGCGCTCGCCGACACCGACTTCCACCGCACCTACGTCCTGGCCGGCGGCAATCCGCTGCTGTCGGGCTTCTACGACTCGCTGCGGGAACGCCAGCGCCGGATGAACAGCGTCGCCCTGCGCCGCGGCCCGGTCGACATCACCCGGATCATCGAGCAGCACGCGCGACTGGCCGACCTGGTCGCGGCTTCCGACGTGGACGGGTTCGCCGCCGCGCTGGTCGAGCATCTTTCCGGCGTGCACCAACTGGAACTACGAGGCCGGTGATGGCGACACTCACCGTCACCGCGCCCCGAGACCTGGCCGTCCCGAGCCGATGGCGCGGCGTCGCCGCCGCGATGTTCGCGATCGCCTGGGGCGGCAACGAATTCACGCCGTTGCTGGTGATGTACAAGCACAACGGACTGGCGGCCACGACGGTCGACCTGCTGCTGTTCTATTACGTGCTCGGCATCGTGCCCGCGCTGCTGATCGGCGGCCCGCTGTCGGATCGCTACGGCCGCCGCGCCCTGCTGCGGCCTGCACCGCTCATCGCCGCGACCGGATCACTGCTGCTCGCGTTCGGGTCCGCGTCGGTGCCGCTGATGTCGATGGCACGGGTGCTGTGCGGCGTCGCGCTCGGGCTGGCGATGGCGGTCGGCGGCAGCTGGCTCAAAGAGCTGGCGCAACCTCCCCACGGCCCGCGGCTTGCCGCGGGCACGGGCGCGCGTCGCTCCGCGATGAGCCTCACCGCGGGCTTCGCCATCGGCGCTTGCTGCGCCGGTGTGCTCGCGCAGTGGGCGCCGTGGCCGAACACCTTGGCGTACCTGATCAACGTCGCGCTGTGCCTGGTCGCCGCCGTGTGGGTGCGGCGTGCGCCCGAAACCGTGCCCCGGCGACGGAATCCGGGCAGTCTCCGCGACGACCTGCGCATTCCCGCCGCAGGCCACCGCCGCTTCCGCGCGGTGGCGCTGCCTGCGGCGTTGTGGCTGTTCACCTCCGCCGCGGCGGCGTACGCGGTGCTGCCCGCGCTGATGGCGCCCCGGGTCGGCGCGGCGCCGATCGCCTTCTCCGCCATGATCTGCGTGATCACCCTCGGCTGCGGATTCGCCGTCCAGTCCGTCGCGCGCCGGATCGACCGGCCGGGCACCGCGCGGGCGGTCGCCGCCGCGCTGATCGCGGTCACGGTCGGGATGGCGCTGGCCGCGACGGCTTCCGGGCTGCTGACCCTGTGGGCGACGGTGGCCGCCGCCGTGGTGCTGGGAGCCGGATACGGCATCGGCTTGGTGGCCGGGCTGCAGGAGATCGAACGCATCGCCCGCCCGGACGATCTGGCCGGGCTGACCGCCGTGTTCTATTCGGCGAGCTACTTGGGATTCGGCGCCCCGGCCCTGCTTTCGTTCCTGCACGACACGTTCGGTCTCGGTTATCCGGCGATGTTCACCGCTGGCGCACTCGCCGCGGCCGGGTGCCTCGCTGCGGTGCTGCGCAACTATCGCGCCTGAACGGCAGCGGTCAGCCCTTCGGGGTCAGCAGTACGAGCGGGATCTCGCGCGTGGTCTTCGTCTGATAACCGGCGTAGACCGGCTGCGCGGCGGTGACCCGCGGCCACAGCGCCGCCCGCTCCTCGGCGGTGGCCACCCGCGCCGTCATCGGCAGCTTCGGGCCGTTGCGCACCGAGACGAGCACATCGGGGTTGTCGCGCAGATTCAGGAACCACGCCGGATGGACAGGGTCGCCGCCACGGGAGGCGACCACGACGTAGGTGTCGCCGTCGACGATCGGCGCCGTGAGCATCACCGCGTGCGGCCGACCCGATTTGCGGCCGGTGGTGGTGAGCTCGAGCGACGGCATGCCGGAGAAATCGTTGCCCAGCTTCCCGAAGCTGATCTTCAACAGCGCGCGATGCGCCGTATTCATGGCCTTCAGCGCGAAATTCGAGGGCATACGATCCTCACGATCGGCTCGACGGGTGGTTCGGCTCGACGACTCCCGCAGTGGGAGACCGTGAATCGGACTGTACCCGAAGCGGCGCGGCTCGCTCAGCGGGCGGACCATCCCGACCAGCGCGCGACATCGATGGCGATCACCGGGCCCGGCGGCGGCTGCCGCTCGTACTGGGAGTAGCGCACGGTCAAGTGGCGGATCGCCGCTTGCGCCTCGGCGCCTTCCGCGATGCGAGCCGTTCCGTCGGCACGGACCCACCACAGCTGCGTCCAGTCGTCGTCGTAGCGGTCCACGAGCACCGCGACGGCGGGGTTGGCCGCGATGTTGGCCAGCCTGCGCAACGCCGTGGTGGTCTTCGGTTTCGCGTCCACGCTGGTGTAGACCACCTCCCCCGCCACGGCGAAGACGATGGGCACCACATGCGGGCGCAGTTGCGGCGAAACGGTTGCCAACCGCCCGACCGGACTGGTCGCGAATCGTTTGCGCGCTTCCTCGGAACGCAGCAGCAAATCCGCCTCCTCGAGATCGTTGTCCCCGCGAATCGGGGATCGAGTATGTTCCGCCCCCTATGCAACCGGACATTTGCCGTGAAATCGCGGCGATCGACTACTCCCACGCTACGGTCGAGGCAATGTGTGACCCGTCAACAGGCTAAGTCGCCAGAAGGTGGAGGCGGTCGTGGAAATCGATATCACTACCCGGCTGAACCTAGCGTTCGAGATGTGGGAGCGCGCGCACGGGCGCCCGCTCGCCGACGATACGGTCGAGACATGGGTGACCGCAGCCGGGTACGACCTGGAACCAGGTCACCTGACCAAAGTTCGGCGCGGACATCTCGCCACGCTTCCCGAACAGGCCCGCGCCGGGCTGGCCCACGTGTTCGGGCTCGACCCCAGCTATTTCGGCTTCGATCCCGGCCCCGACCGGGCCGACGACGCGGAAGTCATCGCGCACCTGGACAATTCGGCCCTGCGCCGCCTCGGGCAAGCCGTGAACGGCGTGTCGCTGCGCACCCTGCTGTATCTGGAGTCCGTCGCCGAAGTACTCCGCCAGGCCGACGGCCTGCCCCCGTGCGAGCAAACCGCGCAACTCTGATCGAACGACAGCGGCTCGGCTTCGGCCCCCGGGAAGCCCGGCGGGCCGGCCACTCCGCCCACGCGGCGCCACCGCCGCTCACGGACGCGAACACATGACGCGTCGATAATTCGAGATTCACATACCGCTTCGGTGATACGGCCGCACGTGAGCGCCCCCAGCACACCGATAGTGAATTACAGGCAAACGAGAATTCACTCATTTCGCGCTGAGCGCGCGGTCGCGCCACATTTTTCGGCCGTAGTCAGCGTAATCCGAGCATCGGCACGGCAGCGAAAAAATCCCCCGCGCCGCCTTCCCGTGAAATCCGCCCGAGTGGCGCCGCATCGCGCACGCCGCTATGCTCGGGCCGCGATATTTCGAAACTGCTTGTCGGTCTGCGTATTTGGGGTGCCGAGGCACGCGGACGAGGGCAGTTGTGCCGTTTCCTGCGGCAAGCGCGAGTGCGGAAGTACGGATTTTGTCAGAGTTGTTGAATGCGTCGGCGAGCGGCCGCGGCGAGGACGTCGTCGGACACCCGAAACCGCCGTACGCGATATTGTCGGCCTGCCTGATCGCGAGCGCCGCCATCGTGACGGCGGCGGTGTACTACGCGCCCGCCGAATTCCGGATCCCACTCGCGGCGGGCGCCACCGCCGCGGCCATCGCCCTGTGCGCCGCCACGACGGCGGCGGTCCACTTCCGACGGCAAACGCGGCACGCCCAGCGGGACGCGGGGCAGGCCGTCCAGGACCGAGCGCGCGTCGCCGGCGGCGCGGAAGCCGAGATCGCCGCCGCGGCCGCGGCGGTCGCCGAATACGAGGCGCGCGCCAAGGACAGCGAGAGCGGTCGCGCCGCGGCCATGGCGGCTTTCGCGGGCGCGGCGGGCCGCATGCAGGCGATGACCACCAGCATGCTCGCCGAGCTGCGCGAGATGGAGCATCGCCACGGTGATCCCACCGTGCTCGCCGACCTGCTGCACCTGGATCACCGCACCGCCCAGGCGGGCAGGCTCGCCGACAGCATCGCTGTGCTCAGCGGCGCGCGATCGGGCCGCCGCTGGGCCAAACCCATTGCGATGGAATCGATTCTGCGTGGCGCGATGGGCCGCGTCGCGGGCTACCAACGGGTCCGGTTGCGCGCGATCGCCGACATCGCGGTCTCCGGTCACGCCGCGGAAGGCGTCATGCACGCGCTCGCGGAGCTGCTCGACAACGCCTGCAACTTCTCCCCGCCCACCACCGAGGTGCACGTGTACGCCGCCGAGGTGCCCGCGGGCGTGATCATCACCATCGAGGACAGCGGATTGGTGATGAGCGAGTCGGCGCTGCGCCGGGCCGAGGCGGCGGTCTCGGCCACCGGGCCGGACGCCCGCGGGGCCGGAGCCGACCTGTCCTCGCTGACCGGAACCAGACTTGGCCTGGCCGTCGTGGGCAACCTGGCGCGCAAGCACGGGCTCACCGTCTCGTTCCGGCCTTCCGCCATCGGCGGCACCGCCGTGGTCGTGGTGATCCCGCGCGACCTCACCACCCGCGCCGAGCGCCCTCACCCGTCCACCACCACCGGCACGCTGCCGGTCGCGCGAGAGCCCGCCCGCACCGCCGCGCCGGAGCACGCGTCCGCCGAGCCGCGGCCTGTGCGTCCGTCCACTGCGGAAGACGCTCCCGCCGCCACCCGGACACTTCCCAAGCGGCGTCGAGGCAGCACGCTGGCCGCCGTGCACCCCGATGGCCTCGCCGCGCCGGAGCCCGCCGCACCGACCCCTCCCGCCGCACGACCGGACTCGCTCGGCGCGTTCCAGCGCGCGGTGACCGGGTCCGCGAGCGGCAGCGCCGCCGCCACTCCCCCCGTCCCTTCCGTCTCCGTGGAGCACGAACGATGACGACCTCCGAGACCGCCCAGCTGAGCTGGCTGTTGGAACAGCTGCTCACCCGCACGCCGCGCAGCAGGCATGCCCTGCTGCTGTCCAGCGACGGGCTGAAGATCTGTCACACACCCGAACTCACCGTGGACGGCGCCGACCAGCTCGCCGCCATCGCGGCCGGTATCCAGAGCCTCTCGCACGGCGCGTCGGTGGAATTCGGCGACGGCCGGGCCGGGGTGCGCCAATCGATGACCGAGTTCTACGGCGGCATCCTGTTCATCGTCGAAGCCGGGCTGGGCGCGCACATCGCGGTCGTCGCCGCCGAGGACGCGGACGCCGGGCTGGTCGGCCACAACATGCGGGAGCTGGTGGAACAACTCGGCGAACATTTGGCGGCCACGCCGCGCTTCCCTGGAGCGGGCGTGTCGTGAGCAGACCAGGCCGCGACGACGACCCCGATCGGCTGTACACGCTGACCGGCGGGCGGAGCAAACCGGACTCCGACACCTTCGATCTGGTCACTCTGGTGGTCAGCGAATGCGCGCCGGCGTCCGGCATGCAGTCCGAGCACGTCGCGATCCTCGAGCTGTGCCAGGCCCCTACCTCCGTCGTCGAAATCGCCGCCGAGCTGCGGATTCCGGTCGGCATCACGACCATCCTGCTGTCGGACCTGCTGCTCGCGGGCAAGATCACCGTTCGCCCGCCCCAAGCCGGTCCGCCCGGTTCGCCGTGGCACTGCCTGCCCGACACCACGACGCTCGAGAAGGTGCTCGTTGGACTTCGCAAACTCTGATCCGCGTCCCGCCCGCGCGGACGCGCCCCTGCACCCTGCGGCGACGCGGGGGCTGAAGATCGTGATCGTCGGGGGTTTCGGCGTCGGCAAGACGACGATGGTCCGCGCGGTCAGCGAGATCCGGCCGCTGGACACCGAGGCGATCATGACCGACGAGGGGCTCGGGATCGACGATCCCAGTGGCGCGCCCGGCAAATCGACCACGACCGTCGCCTTCGACTTCGGGCGCATCACCATCGATGACGAGCACGTGCTCTACCTGTTCGGCGCGCCGGGGCAGGAGCGGTTCCGGTTTCTCTGGGATCGGCTGTTCACCGGCGCGCTCGGCGCGATCGTGCTGGTCGACCCGGACCGGATCGCGGACTCCTGGTACGCGGTGGACCGGCTGGAACACCAGCGGACGCCGTTCGTCGTCGCCTGCAACGACTTCGGCGACGGCCACCGCCCCGACGCGGTCCGCGACGCGCTCGACCTGGATCCGCACGTGCCGGTGATCGACTGCGACGCCCGCTCGCGCGAGTCCGGCAAGGGCGTGCTGATCGCCCTGGTCGAACACCTCTATTCCCGCGCGCCGTCCCCGGCCGCCCTGCTCCCCACTCCGGAGGCCGCGTCATGACCACGCCCGCGCCGAGCTCCACCGACAGCTGCCCTGTCCACACCGCGCCGGTCACGTTGAGCGGTCCGCGTTTTCACACCGACCCGCATCAGCTCTATCACGAGATGCGCCGGGAGCACGGCGCGGTGGTCGCCGTGGAGTTGCCGGGCGGCGTTCCCGCGTGGCTGGTCATCGGCTACCGCGAACTGCATCAGGTGACCAGCGATCCCGAGTTGTTCCCCCGCGATGTGGGGCGGTGGAACCAGTGGCCGAACATCCCTCCGGACTGGCCCTTGCTGCCGATGGTCGGGCAGCCGACGCCGTCGATCTATTTCACCGCGGGCGCGGAGCACCGCAGGCACCTGGCGATGGTGGAACCCGCGCTGGAGAGGATCGACACCTTCGCATTGCGCCGTGCGTGCGAGGAGCTGGCCGACCGCCTGATCGACGCGTTCTGTGGGCGGGGGGAAGCCGAGCTGGTCGCCGATTTCGCCGAGCCGCTGCCGGTGCTGGCCCTGGCGCGCGTCCTCGGCTTCCCCGACGAGGACGGCCCGCGGCTGGCGTGGACGATGAAGACCCTCGCCGACGGCGGCGCCGACGCCCAGGCCGCGCATCAGCAGTTCGGCGAGCACATGGGGCGCCTGCTCGCGACCAAGAAGGTCGCGCGGGGCGCGGACCTGGTGTCCTGGATGCTGGCGCATCCCGGTCCGTTCACCGACGAGGAATACGTCCTGGATCTGATGGCGATCACCGCAGCCGGATATCTGCCCACGGCCGACTGGATCGGGAACTCGGTGCGGCTGATGCTCACCGACGACCGGTTCGCCGCCGCGCTCGGCGGCGGGCGCCACAGCGTGGGCCAGGCGATGAACGAAGTGCTGTGGGAGGACACGCCGACCCAGATCCTCGCCGGGCGATGGGCCGCGCGGGACACCCGGCTCGGTGACAAGGTCATCCGGGCCGGAGACATGCTGCTACTCGGCCTGGCCGCGGCCAACGCCGATCCCCATGTGCGACAGCATGTCTCCGACGGCGCGGACCCCGCGCACACCGGCAACAGCGCGCACTTCGCGTTCAGCTACGGCGAATACCGCTGCCCGTTTCCCGCGCAGGAGATCGCCGAGGTCATCGCGCGCACCGGCATCGAGGTCCTGCTCGACCGGCTGCCCGACCTCGATCTGGCGGTGCCGGCCCAGAACCTGGTCCGGCGGCCGTCGGCCTTCCTGCGCGGCATGACGTCCCTGCCCGTCCGCTTCACACCCGTTCGCGCCGTCGGAGGTACCCCGTGACCAGAGAATGCCCGCACGCAGCAGCCCTTGTCATCGATCCGATGGTCGGTGACCTCGCCGGAGAGACCAGCAGGCTGCGCGCCGCAGGCCCGCTCACCCGGATCGAGCTGCTCGGCGTGCCCGCCTGGACCGTCACCCACCACGCGCTGGCCAGGCAGCTGCTCGTGGACACCAGGCTGGTCAAGAACATCGACGCGTGGGCGCTGTGGCGGTCCGGCGCGGTGACCAGGCAGTGGCCGCTGATCGGCATGATCGACGCGGGCCGCTCCATGTTCACCGTCGACGGTCCCGAGCACCGCAGGCTGCGGATCAAGACCACCCAGGCGCTGACCAAGCGCAGGCTCGACGCGCTGCGTCCGGCGATCGAGCGCATGACCGCCGAACTGCTCGACGACCTCGCCGCGGCCGGGCGCGACGGGGCGGCGGTCGACCTCAAGTCGGTGTTCGCCTATCCGCTGCCGATGCGGGTCATCAGTGAGCTCATGGGCGTGGACCGTGCCGACCACCCGATGCTGCTCGACTGGTACAAGGCGTTCTTCTCACTGCTGACACCGCAGGACGAGCGATTGCGGGTGATCGACGAGCTGGACGTGTACTTCACCGACCTGGTGCGCAAGAAGACCGCTGACCCGACCGACGACTTGACCAGCGCCTTCATCGTCGGCGGCGACGACATCGAGCCGCTGACCGAAGAGGAAGTGGTCGGCAACCTGAAGGCGCTGGTGGCCGCCGGGCACGAAACCACGATCGGTCTCATCCTCAACGCCGTGCGCGCCCTGCTCCAGCGGCCGCAGCAGTTGCACGCCGTCCGCGCCGGGGACCGCACCTGGGCGGACGCGGTGGAGGAGACCCTGCGCTGGGACAGCCCGGTGACCCATCTGCTGATGCGTTTCGCCACCGAGGACATCGCCGTCGGCGACACCGTCATCGAGAAAGGCGAAGGCGTGGTCATGTCCTACCGCGCGATCGGCCGGGATCTCGCCGTGCACGGTGAGGACGCCGACGACTTCGACGTCTCCCGCCCGACGGCCAACCGGCACTTGGCTTTCGGCTACGGCCCGCACATCTGCCCCGGCGCGGCGCTGGCCCGGCTGGAAGCGGGCATCGCGCTGCCCGCCTTGTTCGCCCGCTTCCCCGGCCTGCGCTTCGCCGTGCCGGTCGAACAGATCCGCAACCTGCCGGTGCTCACCCAGAACGATCTCGAGGCGTTCCCGGTGTATCTGGGGAACTGATCCGGCGCATCGGTTGTTACCGTGCCCATGGCCAGTGATTCCCCGGCGCCGCACCGGCGCGCGCAGCTGCGCGACTTCCTCCGCACCCGCAGAGCCCGGCTCACACCGCGAGACGTCGGCCTGCCGACCGTGGGCAAACGGCGGACACCCGGCCTGCGGCGGGAGGAGGTCGCGCTGCTCGCCGGAGTCGGCGTCTCCTGGTACACCTGGCTGGAGCAGGGACGCGACATCACGGTGTCGGCGGAGGTGCTGGACGCGGTCGGCGCGGCGCTGCGCCTGTCCGGCCCGGAACGACGGCATCTCTATCTGCTCGCCGGTCTCAACCCGCCGCCCCTGGGCCCCGGCCGTGACGCCGAGGTCACCCCGCAGTTGCGCCGACTGCTCGACGCGTGGGGAGCGCGGCCCGCCGTGCTGCGTGACCGTTACTGGAATCTGCTCGCGGTCAACGACATGGCGCGCACCGTCTTCGGATTCACCGCCGCCGACCACAACTGCCTGGTCTCCTTCTTCCGCAACCCCCGGTATCGCGGTATGCACGTGGCGTGGGCCGCGATCGCGCCCGCCGTCGTGGCCGCCTTCCGCGCCGACGCCGCCTACGCTCCCGACGATCCCGAATTCGGCCGGGTGGTCGGCGAACTCAGTGCCGCCAGCCCCGAATTCGCCGGCTTGTGGGCCCGCCACGACGTGGACGCCGCCGTCCAAGCCGTGAAGGCGGTACGCCATCCCGACGCCGGCGACCTGGTGTTCGACACGACCACCCTCGCGGTGGCCGGCCACCCCGGCTGGTTCCTGGTGCTCTACAACCCGCAGCCGGAAAGCGCGGAGCGGGTGGAGGACCTGATGCGCGTCGCGCTCACCGCCCCGGCGTGACCGCAGCCTGGTGGCGCCAGACCTAGGTCGACTGGACACTGTTCGCCCGCGCCGACCTTCGGCACGCTGACTCTCATGACGCACAACAACTCCCGATTCGACGGCAAGGTCGCACTCGTCACCGGCGGCTCCAGCGGCATGGGGCTGGCCACCGCGCGACGGCTGCTCGCCGAAGGCGCACAGGTGGTCATCACCGGCCGGGACAGGGCCCGGCTGGACGCCGCGGTCGACGCGCTGCACGGAGGGGAACGGGTGCTCGCGATCCAGGCCGACGCGGCGCGCCTCGCCGATCTCGACGCGCTCACCGCCGCCGTCCGCGACCGGCACGGCCGATTGGACGTCGTGTTCGCCAACGCGGGCGTCGCGTCCTTCCAGCCGAACGCCGAGATCACCGAGGACGAGTTCGCGCGCGTCGTGGACATCAACTTCAAGGGTGTGTTCTTCACCGTCCAGAAGGCGCTGCCGCTGCTGTCCGAGCACGCGGCGATCGTCATCAACGCGTCGTGGACCCTGCACCGCGGCCTGCCCGGCGCGTCGCTGTACGCGGCCACCAAGGCGGCCGTGCACAACCTGGCGCGCAGCCTCGCCGCGGAATTGGGGCCCAAGGGGATCCGGGTGAACTCGGTGAGCCCCGGTTATATCGAGACTCCGATGTTCCACGACAACGTCAGCCCCGACGCGCACACCGCCGTGCTCGCCGAAGTGGCCAGCCGCCGGCTCGGCACCGCCGAGGACGTGGCCGACGCCGTGGCGTTCCTCGCGTCCGCCGAGGCGTCCTACGTCAACGGGCAGGACCTGATCATCGACGGCGGTTTGGTCGCGGCCATTTCCCGGGAGATGATCTGACCGGCGCGTACCGCGTCATGCGCGGGAACCCGTTTCCCGGCGCACGGATTCGATGATCGCTTCGCCGATGGGCCGCCAACGCACACCGAGTTCGGCCAGTGTGCGGGAGTCGTCGGTCGGTGTGGCGGTGGTCAGCAACCAGGCGGCCTCGTAGCTGAGGCCCGCGCTGATCGGGAGGAAGCGGGCGGCGGCGTCGGTGAGCCGTCCGAGTCCGAGCAGCGCGGCCTTCGGCACCGGGATCCGGCGGATGCGCTGTCCGGCAGCGCTTTCCAAGATGTCCACGATTTCGTCGAACGCCACCAGGTGACCGCCGCACAAATAGCGCCTCGGGCCGAGACCGGGGCGCATGACGGCGGCGTGCACGGCGGCCACGTCCCGGACGTCGATCATCTGCATCCCGCCCCGGATTCGCGGAGCGACGCGGGCCCGCAGGATGGCGCCCCAGCCGTCGGAGGTGATGCCTGCCTGCGTCCCGAGACCGGGCCCGACGACACTGGAGGGATAGGTGATCACGACCGGGGCACCGGTGGCCTGCAACGCACGCGCGATCCGGTCGGCGGCGGACTTGGTGCGGCCGTAGGCGCTGCGCCCCGGCGCGGTCGGGCTGTCCGGCGTGATGACCGGATCGGGGCTGGGAAACAGCGCGCTGTAGCTGGCGACGTGCACGATCGGGTCGAGTCCGAGCGCCGTCGCGCGGGCGAGCACGGTCGCCGTGGCGTCCGCGTTGACCTCCCACATCAACTGCTCGCGGCGGTTGTCGGTGCCGACGACGCCCGCCGCGTGCAGGACGGCGTCGCATCCGACGAGCAACTTCTCCACCGTCCGCGGGTCCCTGATGTCGCCCGGCAGCACCGACAGCGCCTCGGGCGTGGCGTCGAACATGCCGACGACCTCCGCGACGGACTCGCTCGGATGAACGAGCAGGACGACCTGATGCCCGTCCCGCAACAGCGCGGAGACGGTGTGCGCGCCGAGATAGCCGGTGCCGCCGGTGACCGCGATTCGCATACCGGCTATCCCTCGTCGCGTCCGGTCGTCGGCGTCCAGGCGCTCGCCGCCGTGCCGGTCTCAGCCGGTATGTGTCCACCCATTTCTATCCTTCGTCAGCATGGTTCCGCCGTCCGATCCACCGCCCATGCCCGCCGCACACGCGAGAATGGCCGCACATCGGAAGCATCGGCACAAATTCGATGCCAGTGGCATCGTAATGGAAGTCAGGGAGCGGCATGGGCGAAACGGCGCAGGACCCGCCTGCGGCGAGCAGGAGCGCGGGCAGGCCCAGGGACGAGTCGGTCGAACAGCGGGTGCTGGCGACCGTCCGGGAGATGCTGGTCGAAGTGGGGTGGGACGAGTTGAGCGTGCGGGCGGTGGCCGCGCGCGCCGGCGTCGGCCGGGCGTCGATCGCTCGCCGCTGGCAATCGAAGGCCGAATTGGTGCTGCACGCCGTGCTGGGTGAGACACCGGATCTGGGCCCGTTCGAGGGCGCCGACCAGCAGGGGTGGATCGAGTGGGTGCTGCGCGGCAGCCGGGAACTGTTCGCCCGCGACGACGTTCGCGCCGCCGTCCCGGGGCTGTTGACCGCACTCGACCGCGATCGGCAATTGCGCGACCGGCTGTGGGCGGGATTCAGCACCCCGGCCGCCGCGCTGTTCGCCGCGGGCGACACCGAATCGCGTGCGCGGTCCGAGCTGGACGCCAGGGCCGTCATCGCGCTGGCGGCCGGTGCGGCGCTGTTCCTGGAATTCGTCGCCGACGGCGACGACACCGCGCAGATCCACCGGCGCATCGGCGAACTGCTGCACCGCGCCGTGCCGGAGCGCTGAGCCGCCCGATTCCGGTTGGCGTCGGGTTCGCGCCGCTCAGTACAGTGGGCCGGTGATTCGCACCGCCGCGCTGGCCCACGTCCGGGATCGCCGCCTGCTGCAGGCGCGCTCGGTGGGCAAGGACGTCTTCTACATGGCAGGCGGCAAGATCGACCCCGGTGAGACACCCGAAGCGGCGCTGCACCGCGAGGTGCGCGAAGAACTCGGCGTCGGCGTCGTCGCCTACGACGAACTCGGGGTGTTCCAGGCGGAGGCGTACGGGCACTCCCCCGGCACCCGGTTGCACATGACCTGCTTCACCGCGGAACTCGACGGCGAGCCGCGTCCCACCAGCGAGATCGCCGAGTTGCGCTACTTCACGGTGAGCGAGTACGCCGCCATGGACCACGTGGCCCCCGGCTCGATGATGGTCTTCCGCCGACTGCACGAACTCGGCGCGGTCGACTGGTAGGCGGCGTGCGAGCCCGCCGTTGCGCGCCGGCCCACCTGCTCGGCGATTTCCGGACCGAGCGCGGTCGCCGCTTGTTCCGACTCTTCGGCTTTCGAGTGGATTCCCCGGCGTGCGCTAAGGTGCGAACCCGTGTCCAAGCTGAAGCGGCGAGTAGTCGAAGCTGCGGAAGCGTCGCTCGTGCAACGCAAATACGTGTCGGCGGTCGATGTGTTCACCGTGCTGGGCTGGGTGCGGTCCGGTCAGGTCGATCGCTGGCGGCAAGGGCAGGTGCGGTCGCTGGAGCAGCTCACGGCAGTCGATGGGCGGCGGTTGCGGGAGGCGGCGGACCTACTGGGCGAGTGGGCCCGCGAACACGGGCTCAGCGCGAGCACCGCGGCGTATCTGTCGGGTGGGCGCGATCGCGAGGCGCTGCGTTTCGTCGACCACGGCGAAGACGAGGTGTTCCGAGTGCACTGGCTCTCGGCGGACCTCAGCCCGGCGCGGCGCGAACAGGTCGTCCAACGCCAGAACCGCGCCCCTGATCTCACCGTGATCGAGGCCGCGGAGTCGTGGACGTGCGCCGAATGCGCCGAGACCGGCCCGTATCTGATCACCTCCGCGGCCGGGCCTCTATGTCTTACCTGCTCGGACCTCGACCATCTGGAGTTCCTGCCCGCCGGGAACGCGGCGCTGAGCCGGCGAGCCAAGAAGGAGAGCACCCTCGCCGCCGTGGTGGTCCGCTTCAACCGGCGGCGCAAGCGCTACGAGCGGCTGGGCATCCTCGTGGAAGAGGCCGCCCTCGCCCGCGCGGAAGAGCAATGCCTCGCCGACGAAGAGGCCCGCGCGCGCCGCCGCGATCGCGACCGCGTCCGCCGCGCCGTGGAGGACGACGAATACCGCGCCCGCATGTCCGCCGAGATCCGGCGGCTGTTCCCCGGCTGCCCCGCCGACCGTGCCGCCGAGATCGCCGAACACGCCGCCGCCCGGGGCAGCGGCCGCGTAGGCCGCACCGCCGCCGCCAAACTCCTGTCCCCCGAAGCCCTCACCCTGGCCGTCATAGCCTCCATCCGCCACCGCGACACCGATTACGACAACCTGCTCATGACCGGCGTCCCTCGCCCGGAGGCCAGAACCCGTATCCGGCCCACCGTCGACCGCGTCCTCGACAGCTGGCGCGACGGAAGACGTTGCAATATCGTTGCCGTTCCCGAGTCGCCGTGATCAGGTCATCCTTCGGCCCCGTCTCCCGCCGCCGCGGGCGAGCGGCGGGCGTGCTCGGCCACCCAGACGCCCACGCCGATCGCTCCGGCGACCGGCCACGACACCAATCCGGTGACCGCCGCCGCGCCGAGCCCGCCGAAATAGAGCAACGACTCACGGTCCGGCACCCGGTCGCGCACCGCCGTGGTGGCCGAGGAGACTCCGGTGGCCACGGTGCGCGGCCCTGGTAGCAGCGGCACTCGCGCCATCCGCATCCCGAGCGTCGGGATCGGGACGCGCAACCCGCCGCGCTCGGTGGTCGCGGCGTCGGAGCCGGCCGGCGATCCGGTCTCGGTGGACGGCGCGGAACGTGCCGTCTCCGGTGCTTCGGAACCGGACTGGCGGACCTTCTCGGTGGCTGTCTTGGACATGACCGCTCCTTCCTCGCCCTGCGCCTCGTCGCTGTGTATGTGATCCAGCCAAGCCGTGCTCGCCCCGCACCGCAACCCCTGGTAGGCATGCTTTTCATCGCGAAGTGACAAACGAACGGGTCCGGCGCGGGTGTGCGGGCTCCGCCGCGGAGGAAGAGCTGTGCGGGTTGGTTGCCAGCCATCACGATACATTGCGCGAGCGCGATGAAAACCCTCAGTTTTAACTGATGCCAAAAGGTTTTTCGCGCATTCATGACTCAGCCCGGCGTGTTGCTGATAGTTTGCCGACGAAGGCACTTTGAGGCAGACCACTGTTCGGCGAATACGGCGAACTACCCCTGGAGGTCAAGGTCGTGACTCGTCCGTTTCTTCGATTCCTCGGCAGAAAAACCATCGGTTCCGTCCGCGCCATCGGCGCGTGCGGCGGAATGGCACTCACTCTCCTGATCGGGACGGCGGCGGCCGCGGAACCGCTGTATCCGTATCCCGACCCGGACCCGTTCTACGCCCCCCCGGCGGACGTGGGCGCACACCAGCCCGGCGATGTGCTCGACACGCGGATGCTGCCCCCGCTCGCGCTCTTCCCCGGCACCACCGTCCGGCTCGTCGAGTTCCGCTCCACGAACTCGCATGGCGCGCCGATCTCGGCGACGACGACGATCCTCACCCCGCTGGGCCATCGTCCCGACATGCCGCTGCTGTCGTATCAGCACTTCATCAACTCGCTCGGCACGCACTGCGCGGTATCGCACCTGCTCTACTCCAACGATCTGAACCTGTCGGCTTCGACAGGGATGTTGAACGTCCTGCTGGCGCAGGGCTGGAGTATCGCGCTGCCGGATCATCTCGGTCCGCAGTTCGCGCTCGGCGCCGGACGTCTGGGCGGCCAGATCACGCTGGACGGAATCCGCGCGGCGAAGCGGCTCCCCGAACTCGGCCTGCAGAACAGCCCGATCGCGCTGACCGGTTACTCCGGCGGTGGCCTCGCCACGGCATGGGCGGCCGCGCTGCAGCCGACCTACGCGCCGGAACTGCGGCTCGCGGGCGCGGCCATCGGCGGCGCCCCGATGAACCTGGTGACGATGGCCAAGGCGCTGGGATTCGAACCGCATCCGGCGTTCGGCCTGGCCATGGCGACGGCGATCGGGCTGGAACGGGAATACCCGGACCGCGTGCCGACCAGCCAGTCGCTGAACGAGCGCGGCCTCGCGCTGCGTGACGAGATGGCCAACAGCTGCACCAACGAAATTCTCGCCGCGGGCATGAACGGCAACGCGCGCGACTACGTGACCTCCGCGTCGGTCTTCGACACCACGCCCGGCGCGTGGTCGGTGGTCGAGGAGAACAGCGTGGAGCTCTACCCGAACGCCCCGCAAACACCGATCTTCGAATGGCATTCGCCGAGCGACCCGCTGATTCCGATCGATGCCATCGACAACACCAACCGCCATTGGTGCTCGGCCGGGGTGCCCGTGCAGACACTGCGCGTGCCCGACGCGGAGCATCTGACCGCGGCGGTCCTCGGCGCGCCCTCGGTGCTGCCGTGGCTGCAGAGCCGGGTGCGCGGCGAGCCCGCGCCCAGCACCTGCTGACGCGAGCCTGCCGTCGGTTCGCCGCCTCCGGGGCGGTGGTCGCGGGTGACGGGCCCGGCGCGCGAGCCGGGCCCGATCCGGATTGCGCGCAGATTCCCGGGGTAGACCGCAGATACAGGAGGTGATGACATGCCGAAGGCTTGGACCGACAAGCAGGAACGCCAGTACGAGCACATCAAGGATTCGGCGAAATCCCGGGGCGCGAGCACCGGACGCGCGAAGGAGATGGCCGCACGCACGGTCAACAAGAACCGTGCGCAGTCCGGGCAGTCCAAGACCGCGAGCAAGACGTCGACCGACGACAAGTCTCCGCAGCAGCGCGGCGGGCAGCGTTCGCACAGCGGCGCCCAGGGCCCGACGCGGGACCAGCTGTACAACGAGGCCAAGAAGCGCAATGTCGAAGGCCGCTCGAAGATGACGAAGAAGGAGCTGGCGCACGCGCTCGGACGGGACTGAGCCCGGCGCGCAGCTCGGCGACGAAGAAGCGAAAGGAGTGGAGATGACCAAGCAGCAGGAAGAAACGGGCACCATCACCGGCACCAGGGACAAGGACTACAACCTGATCTGGTTCGTCGAGGCGTCCCTCGAGAACGCGCTGCGTCTGGACACGTTCATCCAGGACGCGGAACGTGCCGGGGACACCGAGCTGGTGGAGTTCTTCCGCAAGGCGCAGGCCGACAGCCGCAAGGGCGGCCGGATGGGTAAGGAACTCCTGGCCAACCGTCTCGCGCAATCGAATATGTGACGTTTTCCGATGAGCCTGCGGGCCGGAGCCGAATGGGCTCCGGCCCGCCGCGCTGTGCGCAGGTTCCGCGCGGCCGAGCCGGGAGAAATCCGGTGGCCGGTGTCGTCGCGGCGATCCTGGGTAAGTCGCTGACGAACCTCGTCGCCGAGCCAAGGAGCGGATATGCGCGTCGTCGTGGTCGGTGCCACCGGAAACGTCGGAACGAGCGTGCTGGAGACACTGTCGGCAGAAGCGGGAGTCGGTTCGATCGTGGGGATCGCCCGGCGCGTGCCGGGCAAACCTCGCGCGGGCGTGGAGTGGGTGCGCGCGGATGTGCGCACCGACGACCTGGAAGCCCACTTCCACGGAGCCGACGTGGTCGTGCACCTGGCCTGGTTGTTCCAGCCCACCCATCAGCCCATGGTCACCTGGCGCGCGAACGTCGGCGGCACCGAACGCGTGCTGCGCGCGGTCGCCGCGGCCCAGGTACCCGCGTTGGTCTACGCCTCCTCGGTCGGGGCCTACTCCCCGTGCCAGAGCGACGAACCGGTGCCGGAGAGCTGGCCGACCGATGGCTGGCCGCCTGCCGCGTACATGCGGGAGAAGGCCTACGTCGAACGGCTGCTGGACCGGTTCGAGGCCGAGAATCCGGATCGCCGCGTGGTTCGCATGCGCCCGGCGTTCATCTTCCGCAGGCACACCGCCAGCCAGCAGCGTCGTCTGTTCGCCGGACCGCTGCTGCCGAATCGCCTGATCCGGCCGGGCCTCCCGCCGATTCTGCCGATTCCCCGTGGTCTGCGCTTCCAGGCGGTGCACAGCGCCGACGTCGGCCGCGCCTATGCCCTCGCCATCGCGACCGACGCCCGCGGACCGTTCAACCTGGCCGCCGAACCGGTGATCGATCGCTCCCGGCTGGCCGAGGTCTTCGACGCCAGGGTGGTGTCCGTGCCGCCCTCGCTGGCGCGCGCCGCGCTCGCGATGGGCTGGCACGCTCGCACGCTGCCCGCGACGCCGGACCTGCTGGACGGGGTGCTGCATCTGCCGATCATGGACACCGGCCGCGCACGGGCCGAGCTGGGCTGGACGCCGCGGTTCACCGCCGTCGACGCTCTGCGCCACCTGCTCTCCGGGTTGCGCGCGGGCGCGGGCGATGACACCCCGCCGCTGGCCGCGGACGCGGGCGGACCCTGGCGCTGGAAGGAGTTCGCCTCCGGAGTCGGTGGCCGAGAAGTCGGCGTCGGCTGACCCCTCGGCCGGGCGCGGCGCGACCGATCGCCACGAATCCGACGATCCGCGCACGGGCCGACCGAAGGGACCGTCCACCGTCATGAACGGCCCCTTCGGATTCGGATGGCTCGTATCCCGAGCCCGGACTGCGGCTGTGTCAGACGTAGGTGAAGAAGACGCCGGTGGCGATACCACCCGGTCCGGTGACGGTGACCGGTACCGGACCCAGCCCCACCGGGGTGATCGCGGTGATCTGCGTATCGGAATTCACCGTGAACGACACCGCCGGAAGGAAACCGAAGAACACACCGGTGGCGCCGGTGAACCCGCTGCCGGAAATCGTGACCGCGGTGCCGCCCGTCACCGGACCCGTATTCGGTGTGATCGATACCAGCGTGGGAACGGACACATACGTGAACGGCACGCCCGGACTCGTCCCGGCCGAATTGGTGACGGTGACCGGAACGGTGCCCGTTCCCGGCGGGGCGATGGCGATTATCAGCGTGCTGGAAATCGCGACGAAGAACGTGGCCGGTGTGGCGCCGAAGTTGACGGAAGTAACTCCGGTGAATCCGGTACCGACGATCGAAACCAGTGTTCCACCGCTCGCGGGCCCGAAATTCGGAATGACCGATGCCACCGCGGGAACAGGAACGACATAGGTGTAGGGAACGCCATTACTGGTTCCGTCCGCGTTGGCGACGGTGACCTGTACCGTCCCGGTTCCGGGCGGAGCGATCGCGGTGATCTGCGTAGTGGAATCCAGTGTGAAAGTCGTTGCCGTGCCGCCGAATCGCACGGTGGTCGGCTGCGCCGTGAATCCGGTTCCGGTGATGACCACGCTATTTCCTCCCGAAGCCGGGCCGGTGGTCGGAGATACAGAAGTTACAGTAGGCATGACTCTGCCCCCTTTTCAGCGTTGATTTCCTGTACCGGGGGGTGCTCGACCTTCAGGAAGCCCGGCTGTAACCATTAACGCTCCGGAAACGTTGCCCGGCAATATATATCGCGATCCGTTTTGGTCTGTTCTGGTCCGATTTCGTCCGTTTCCGTACGGCTCGACCGGCGAATGAATCCGGGAAGCACTAGTGGCGCACCCCGGCCAGCATCTGTTCGATGCGGGCGCGCACCGACCGGCCCGCCGCGCGCAGCGGTTCCGTCGAACGCAGTGTGCGGCTGAGGACGAACGCACCCTCGAGGCTGGTGAGAACGGCGAGGATGAGTTCGCGGGCGTCCGTGGCGGACAGGCCGCGACGGACGAAGTAGTCGGTGCCGTCGCCGATCCAGGAGGCGATGACTTCGGCGGCGACCTCGCGCAGCGCGGGTTCGCTGTCGGCGACCTCACCAGCGACGGTGCCGACCGGGCACATGTTGATCCAGCCGGTCTGCTCGATCTGTTCGGCGGCCGCGGCGAAGGCCGCTGGTATCGCTTCGCGCAGGTCGTCGTCGGCGTCGAGCAGCAGCGGGAGCAACTGGATGTACGCGGCGCCGGACGTGCGCAGCGCCGCGGCGGCGACCTGCGGTTTGCCCTCGGGAAAGTGGTGATAGAGCGAGCCCATCGGGGCCCGAGCGGCGACGGTGAGCTGCTTGACGCTGGTGCCCGCGTAGCCCTGCGTCCGCATCAGCTCGGCCATCGCGGTGACGAGGCGTTCCCGGGTGCTGGTTGACATCTTCTCGGTCACCCTCCCAGACTAGAGCAAATACTCTAGAGCGATCGCTCGAACGGAGGCGGACATGCCTGAGATCGAACTGCCCGCGGGCCGGGTGCACTATGTCGAGCGCGGCGAGGGGCCCCCGGTGGTCCTGCTGCACGGCCTGCTGATGAACCACACGGTCTGGGACGAGGTGCTCGACGCCTTGCCCGACGGATTCCGGTACGTGCTGCCGGACCTGCCGCTCGGCGCCCATCCCCTGCCACTGCGTCCCGGCGTCGACCTGAGCTTGCGCGGTTTGAATCACCTGATCGCCGACTTCCTCGCCGCGCTGGATCTGCACGAGGTCACGCTCGTGCACAGCGATTGGGGCGGTGCGCTGTTCCTCACCGCCTACGGGTTGGACGAACGCGTCGGCAGGCTCATCGTGCTGCCGTGCGAGGCGTTCGACAACTTCCCGCCCGGCCTGCCCGGCAAGATGGCCACCGTCGCCGCCTATCTGCCGGGCGGCATCTCACTCGCCCTGCGGCAGTTGCGCATTCGGTGGCTGCGCCGATCGCCATTGCTGTTCGGCTGGATGGCGCGGCGACCGTTGCCCGACGCGCTGGTGCGCGGCTGGACCGAGCCGGGGCTGCGCGACGCCAGAATCCGCCGGGACCTGCTCGCCTACACCAGGTCCGGGTTCCCCCGGGAGGAATTGATCGCCAACACCGAAGCACTGCGCAACTTCCGGGGAGACGCGCTGATCCTGTGGTCGTCGGCGGGCAAGGTGATGCCGCGCGAGCACGGCCGTCGGCTCGCGGACCTCATTCCCGCGGCGCGGCTGGTCGAGATCGACGACGCGTACGTGCTGTCCATGCTCGATCAGCCCGCCGCGGTGGCCGAGGCGATGTCGGCGTTCCTGCTCGACACCACCGCGTCTGGGCGCGACAGGCCTGCGCCGCGCTAGCGCCGCACGAATGCCGACGTGCCACCAGCGCATGAGGTCTCCCCCGGGCAGGCAGCGCGGCGGCTTGCCTTGACGCCGACGAGAAGGTTTAGCGTGGCGGCAGCGGAGGCGAAGGAGGACGGATGCGCATCGGCGAACTGGCGCAGCGGGCGGGCACCAGCACGCGCGCCCTGCGTTATTACGAGGAGCACGGGTTGGTGCGGCCGCGCCGCGCCGCCAACGGGTACCGCTCCTACGACGACGGGGAGGTGCTGATCGTGGCGCAGATTCGCGAACTGCTCGGTGCGGGCTTCGATCTCGACGACATCCGCCCGTTCGTCGCCTGCCTGCGGGCGGGCAACGGCTCCGGGGACGTCTGCCCCGATTCGGTGTCCACGTTGCGGCGCAAGCTGGCCGAGGTCGATTCCTACCTGACGCGGCTGGAGCACGTACGGACCCATCTGCGCGCGCGGCTCGCGGCGGCCTGCGAGTTCGACCGGATCGATGAGCCGAGGTGAAGTTCGCGGTCAGCTACAGCACCCCCTTCTTCGGCGTCGACCCGGACCGGTTGATCGGCTACGCCCAGCATGCCGAGCGCTGCGGATTCGAAGCGATCTACCTGCCCGAGCACATCGCGTTGTACCCGGGGGCGACGGTCGGGCCGATGGAGATCACGCCGACGGTGCCGTTCGCCGATCCGCTCGACGCGCTCGGTTTCGTGGCCGCCGCCACCGAGCGGATCCTGCTCGGCACGGCGGTGCTGCTGCTGCCCTATCACCATCCGGTGGTGCTGGCCAAGCGCCTGGCGACGATCGACGTGCTGTCCAAGGGCCGCATGCGCCTGCTCACGGTCGGGCTCGGCACCCTCCCCGGTGAGGCGCGAGCCGTCGGCGTCGATTTCGCCTCCCGCGGCCGTCGCGCCGACGAGGCCATCGACGTGCTGCGGCTGCTGTGGTCCGGTGACGCGGAGGGGGTGAGCTTCGACGGCGAGTTCTTCCGGTTCGAGAACCTGTGCAGCTACCCGAAACCCGTGGGCGGCGAGCCGTTGCCGATCCATGTCGGCGGATCGAGCCGCGCCGCGGCGCGGCGCGCGGGATCCCGCGGCGACGGTTACTTCCCGGGCGGGATGCTCGCGCCGGCCGAACGCGCTGCCCAGCTGGAGACAGCCCGCGCCGCGAGGAGCGCGGCGGGCCGCGATCCCGGCGCGTTCGAATACACGCGGTGGGGATCGATCGACATGCCGGTGGAGCGGGTCCGGGGACTGGCCGATCAGGGTGTCACGCGCATCGTGGTGAGCGCGAGCACGGGTGACCCGCAGCGCGCCCGCGACGAGTTGTCCGCCTTCGCCGCGCGATTCGATCTTGCGAACGCACTGAAGTAGCGTTCACGCCGAGGGGGCGGCCCCTAACCTACTCAGACGGTATGTCCCGCAACCAGATCCGCGACCGAGTGATAGTGCATTGTTTCCGCGGCGGGCCGCAACACCGCCGCGTCCTCGGGCTCCAGCAGCATTCCGACGTGATCGCCGAGGTCGTACCGGTCGCGGATGCGAGCGACGAACCAGCTGGGCACCGTGCTGAGCACCGGGATGCCGCCGGGGCCCGCGTGCCAGTCGCAATGCACGAACTTGTCGATGTCGTCGCCGGTCTCACCGCCGAAAAGCCGCGCGAGGGACAGTTGTTCGCTGCCCAGCAAATGCACCGCGAGCCGGTCGGCGTGCTGCGCGACCCGGTAGGTGTAGTTCTTCTTGGACAGGCCGACCAGGAACCGGCGCGGCTCGATGCTGACCTGTGTGGCGAAGCCGACGAGACAACCGGCGCGCCGGCCGGCCGCCTGCACGGTGACCAGCAGCACGGGATAGTCCGCCGCCGCGACCACCGCGTCGAACACTGCGGTCCGGTCTTCGGTAGCCATCGGTCCTCCCAGCGTGATACGACGTCTTCCCCGGATGCCCGCGCGATCGTCGCGCAAACATGCCGGGACGAGCAGCGCTCACCCTACAACCGTGGCGGCAAGGCGTCTGAGACGCTGATGCCGGCAAGGGTGGGGCGCCCGAGCGACGGCCGGTAGATCGGCTCTTTCCGATCTACGTTGCCGTGGATGATAGTCCACCACAACGACTTCCGCGCCGACACCGAAAACGCATGGTGGCGGTCGCCACATTGCGAGCGCATCCGGCACGATCGAGGCATCGCGCGGATCCGCGCCTCCGGCCGCGACCGGAGGCGCGGATCGGGCCGCTAGTCCGCCAGGTACACCGGCAGCCTGGCGTGCCCGTTGGAGATGAAGCTGGACACGGTGCCCAGTTCGGCGGGATCGGCTGCCAAGCGCAGGTTCGGGAACCGCTGGAAGAGGGCCGGCAGTGCGACTTCGGCCTCCAGCCGGGCCAGCGGCGCACCCAGGCAGTGGTGCGCTCCGTAGCCGAAGGCCAGATGTTCCTTGCTCGCTCGCCGCACGTCGAACTCGCTCGCGGTGGGACCGTGCAGATTCGGATCGCGGTTGGCCCCGGCGTAGGAGGCGAGAATCGGTTCACCCTTGGTGATGCGCAGACCGGCGATCTCGATGTCGTCGGCGGCGAAGCGCAGCGGCAGGTGCGCCACCGGCGACTCGTACCGCAGCGCCTCCTCGATCAGATCGGTCCAGGCCGCACGGCCCTCGGAAATCTCGGCACGCTGGTCGGGGTGGGTCAGCAGCGCGAAGACGGCCTGATCGATCAGGTTCACCGTGGTCTCGTGCCCGGCGCTGATCACGAGCAGCAGCGTATCGATCAGCTCCTGCTCGGTCAGCTGCGAGCCGTCCTCTTCGTCCCGGTGCGAGATCAGCAGGCTGGTCATGTCGTCGCCGGGCGTCTCCCGCCGGTACGCGACGAGCTCGCCCAGGATCCGGTACATCTCCATATAGTTCGCCTGGGACTCCTCGGGTCCGAGCGACGTGTCGAAGATGCCGTCGACGCAGGTGCGCAGACCCGCGTTGAGGGCTTCGGGAACGCCCATCAGCGCGCTGATGACCTGGATCGGCAGCGGGTAGGCGAAACCTTCCCTGAGATCTACCGCCTCGCCCGCCGGTGTCGCCGCGAGCGCGTCGAGCAGGTCCGCGGTGATCTGTTCGACCAGCGGTCGCATCGCCTGGGTGCGGCGGTGCGTGAAGGCGGGCGCGACGAGTTTGCGCAGCCTGCGGTGATCGGCGCCGTAGGCGGTGAACATGTTGTTCACGGCGACCCACGGCAGCAGCGGCCAGTCCTGCGGTATGTCGCCGTTGATCAACGCGGGCCAGTGCTGCTTGGCGTCCTTCGACACCCTGGGATCGGCCAGCAACCGCTTGAGCACGTCGGCGTCGGTGACCGACCACGCACGCACGCCGCCAGGCAATTCGACGAGCGTCACCGGCCCGCGCGCGCGAATGCGGGCGGACTCGCCCTGGATGTCGGCGCCCGTCGGGTCTAGGACCAGGGGCTGTGTGGTCATCGGGGACTCCTTAGAAGACGGTCAGCGGAGGGGATTCGGGGAAGACGACCGGCAGCGACACCAGCGCACGGTGGAACGGCCCTGGCCGCCAGCTCAATTGATCGGGTTGCACGGCCAACCGCATCTCGGGCAGCGCGTCGAGAATCTGATCGATCGCGTCCTGCACCACCAGGTACGCGGCCGACCGGGCGGGGCAGGCGTGCGGGCCGACGCTCCAGGCCAGATGGGCACGGCTGTCGGTGCGCTGCCCGACGCCGATCGCCGGATCGTTGTTGCATCCGGCCATGCTGATCAATACCGGCTGGTGCGCGGGTAGCCAGACGTCATCGATGAGGATGGGCTGGCGCGGAAAGCTGACGCAGTAGTTGGCCATCGGCGGATCGTTGAACAGCACCTCGTCGAGGGCGTCGCGGGTGGAAAGGCTGCCGCCGAGGAAATCCCCCGCGAAACGTTCGTCGGTGAGCATCAGCAGCACCGTGTTGACGATCAGGTTCTGCATCGGTTCGATGCCCGCGCCGTAGAGGGTGATGAGCTGATGGATCATCTCGACGTCGTCCAGCCCGGCTTCGTGCCGCAGCAGCCGGGAGGTGATGTCGTCGCCGGATTCCTTGCGCTTGAGCTGCACCAGTTCGAACAGCGCGTCGCTGAGCATCGCGTTGCCCTTGTCCGCGTTGACGCCTTCGAAGATGGCGGCCATACCGGTCGCGACCTGCTGGCCGATGTCGGGCGGGCAGCCGATCATGGCGTTGAGCACAGCGAAGCTGAGCGGAAACGCGTACTGGCTGATCAGATCCGCCGCGCCGTCCTCGCAGAAGGCGTTGATCAGCGGGACGGCGATCTGCTCGACCGTTCCGTGCAGCGCGTGCAGATCGACCCCGGCGATGCTGGCGACATTCGCCTGCCGGTAGCGCAGATGCTCGAGGCCCGAACTGCGCAGCGCGTTCTTCCGCCACTCCAGCATCGGCAGGACCGGGCACTCGCCCGGGATGTCCTTCTGCCAGATCCGCGGATCGGCCGGAAAATGATCGGGATCGTTCAGGATGCGCAGCGCGGTGTGGTAGCCGATCACCAAGGTGGCGGGCACGCCGGGCGACAGCTCGACCGGGACGAGGGAACCGTACCTGCGGCGCATTTCACGGTATGCCCCGTGCGGATCTTGGGCGTATTCCTGCGAATACAGCGGGTAGCGGGGGCCGCTGGTGTCGATCGGCGAGCCGTGCGCGACGGGGCACCCGTTCGCGGAAGTGGACGGCGGGAAGTGTGGCGTGGTCAAAAGACGAAACTCCAGAGGAACGAACATGCGACGAACGCGATCGACCGGGCGCTGGCGCGCCGCGACGGCGTAGGCCGGCGTGATGCGTGGGATCGGTGACAGGCCGGCGCACACCCTCATCAGCTGTGTGCACGACGACCTCTGAGCGGCAACCTCCTTCCGGATCGGAACGCGGCGATGTCGGCTCGCCGGAGCAGAGCGCGGCTACCTCGCCGCGCTGCCCTCCGGCTGCGACGCATAGCCCGGCAGGGGCGGGGATGCCGGGAAGAGCACCGGCAGTGCGGTCAGCGACCGATGGAACGGACCGGGCCGCCAGCTCAGCTCCTCGGCGGGGACGGCCAGCCGCAGCTCGGGCAACGCGTCGAGCAGCTGATCGATGGCGTCCTGGGCGATCAGATAGGCCACCGACCGAGCCGGACAGGTGTGCGGCCCGACGCTCCAGGCCAGATGAGCGCGGTTGTCGGTGTAGGCGCCGGTGTTGATGGCCGGATCGTTGTTGCATCCGGCCATGCTGATCACCACCGGCTGGTGGGCGGGCAGCCAGACGCCGTCGACGAGCATCGGCTGCCGCGGGAAGGTGACGCAGTAGTTCGACAGCGGCGGGTCGGTGAACAGCACCTCGTCCAGCGCGTCCCGCGTCGACAGGCTGCCGCCGAGGATGCCGCCGGCGAACCGCTGGTCGGTGAGCATCAGCCGCAGCGTGTTGACGATCAGGTTCTGCTGCGGCTCGATGCCCGCGCCGTAGAGCATCAGCACCTGCTGGACCATCTCCTCGTCGTCGAAGTCGACGGGGTGGCGCACGATCCGGGAGACGATGTCGTCGCCGGGATGAGATCGCTTGAGCGCCACCAGGTCCGACATCGCGTCGTTGAACATCGCGTTGCCCTGCTCGGCGTCAACGCCTTCGAACATCGCCGCCAGTCCCATCGCGGCCCGCTGCCCGATGTCCGGCGGGCAGCCGAGCATCGCGTTGATCACCGCGAACGCCAGCGGGAAGGCGTACTGCGCGATCAGGTCCGCCGAGCCGTCCCCGCAGAAGGAGTTGATCAGCGGAACGGCGATCTGCTCCACGGTGTTGTGCAGCGCGAACTGGTCGATCTCCTCGATGCCCGCGACCGTGGCCTGCCGGTACCTGGCATGCTCTTGGCCGGAGTTGCGGATCGCGGCCGGACGCCACTCGAGCAGGGGCAGGACCGGGCAGTCGCTGGGCACGGTCTGCTGCCAGGTCCGCGAATCGGAGGGGAAATGATCGGGATCGTTCAGGATGCGCAACGCGGTGTGATAACCGATCACCAGCGTCGCGGGCACGCCCGGTGACAGTTCCACCGGCACCAGCGAACCGTACCGCGCGCGTGCTTCTCGATAGACATGGTGTGGGTCCGCCGCGAAATCGTCCGTGTAGAGCGCTATCCGCGGGCCATCGGCGCCGACCGGGGACCCGTGCGGGATCGGGCAGCCGCCGAGGGAGGACGATGTCGAGGACTGTGGGTGGGTCAAAACGTGACTCCAAAGTCGGAACGTTCGACGAGCAGGGTTGCCGGACGACACGCGGCCCCGGGTCTCGGGAACCGAATCCGCCGTGCGAGCGTAGCGAATTCCAGTGATTGATCGAATTCCACTGCGGCAGAGCATATCTCGTACTTCGCAGCGACGCGATGGGGCAGGTTCCGCGTGGCCCCCGCGCGGTGGAAACACCTGTACCCGCGTATCCGCGAGGGATACGCGGGCGGTCCAACCCGGCACGGCAGCGGCGAGCACCCATGCCGGGATGTGCTCGAGATGTCCTCGCGGCCTGCTACTCCGTGGCCTCCAGGAACACCGGCAGCTCGGAATGGCCGTTGGAGATGAAGCTGAGCACGGTGCCCAGCTCCGACGGATCGACCGCGAGGCGCATGTCCGGGAAGCGCCGGAAGATGGCGGGCAGAGCGATCTCGGCTTCCAGCCGGGCCAGTGGCGCGCCCAGGCAGTGATGCGCCCCGTAACCGAAGGCCAGGTGATCCTTGACCGTCCGGCGCGGATCGAACTCGTCGGCGTTCGTACCGTGCACCTTCGGATCCCGGTTGGCCGCCACATAGGAGGCCAGGATGGCTTCGCCCTTGGGGATGCGGACGTCGGCGATGTCGATGTCCTCCACCGCGTAGCGCAGCGGCAGGTGCGCGACCGGCGCCTCGAAACGCAGCGATTCCTCCACCACGTCCGACCAGGGGATCCGGCCGGAGACCACGTCGGCACGCTGATCCTGGCGGGTGAGCAGCGCGAAGATGGCCTGATCGAGCAGGTTCACCGTGGTCTCGTGCCCGGCGTTGATGACCAGCATCAGGGTGTCGACGAGTTCCTTCTCGGTCAGCTGCGAGCCGTCCTCCTCGTCGCGGCTGGCGATCAGCACGCTGGTGATGTCGTCGCCGGGGGTCTCCCGCCGGTAGGCCACGAGCTCGCTGATGAGCCGGTACATCTCCAGGTAGTTGGCCTGGGCCTGCTCCGGCCCGAACGACGTGTCGAAGAACCCGTCGACGCATTTCCGCACGCCGGGGCCGAGATGCTCGGGCACGCCCATCAACTCGGTGATGACCTGGATCGGCACCGGATAGGCATAGCCCTCACGCAGATCGACGGCGGTACCGCGCGGGGTCGCCGCCAGCCCGTCGAGCAACTCGGCGGTGATCGCTTCGATGCGCGGTCGAAGCGCCACCGTGCGACGGTGCGTGAACGCGGGGGCGACCAGCTTGCGCAGCCGCCGATGCTCGGCGCCGTAGGCGGTGAACATATTGTCGACCGCCACCCACGGGAGCAGCGGCCATTCCTCGGTGATCTCGCCGTTCATGAACGCGGCCCAGTGCTGCCTGGGATCTTTCGACACGCGCGGGTCGGCCAGAAGGCTCTTGAGCACGACGGCATCGGTGATCGACCACGCCGGCACCCCGCCGGGCAGTTCCACCAGGGCCACCGGCCCACGCTCGCGCAGCCGCGCCGCCTCGCCTTGGATATCGGAACCGGTCAGATCCAAGACTATCGGCTCTTGCGACATCGGACGCTTCTCCTTACACCATGTTCAACGGAGGGGACTCGGGGAAGACGACCGGCAGGGCCGCCAACGCCCGGTGGAAGGGGCCGGGCCGCCAGACCACGTCGTCCGCGGGCACGGCCAGCTGCATTTCCGGTAGCGCATCGAGGAGTTGGTCGATGGCTTCTTGGACGACCACGGACGCGACGGACTTCGCGGGGCAGGCGTGCGGTCCGACCGCCCACGCCAGATGCGAGCGGTTGCCGGTGCGGTCACCGCCGCGGATCGCCGGATCGTTGTTGCACGCGGCCAGGCTGACCAGCACCGGCTGGTGCGCGGGCAACCAGACGTTGTCGATCAGGATGGGCTGGCGCGGGTAGGTGATGCAGAAGTTCGCCATCGGCGGGTCGTTGAACAACACCTCGTCCAGCGCGTCCCGCGTCGAGAGGGCGCCGCCGAGCATGTCGCCGCCGAAACGGTCGTCGGTGAGCATCAGCAGCAGGGTGTTGGTGATCAGGTTCTGCTGCGGCTCGATGCCGGCGCCGTAGAGGCTGATCAGGTTGTACAGCAGTTCTTCGTCGTTGAGACCGGACGAGTGATGGACCAACCGGGAGGTCACATCGTCGCCCGGCTCCGCGCGGCGCTGCTGGATCAGCTCCATCAACGCCTCGGAGAGCATCTGCATGCCCTTGGCCGCCTCGACGGTGTCGAACAGCATCGCCATGCCGGTGGCCACCCGCTGTCCCAGTTCCGCTGAACAGCCGACGATCCGGTTGAGCACCTCGAACACGAGCGGGAACGCGTATTGCGTGACCAGATCGGCGGATCCGGTGGTGCAGAAGCTGTTGATCAGCGGAATGGCGATGCGCTCCACCATCGAGTGCACCTCGTGCAGGTCGATGGCGTCGATGCTCGCGACGTACGCACTCCGGTAGCGGGCGTGCGCCGCGCCGCTGTTGCGCAGCGCGTTCGGGTACCACTCCATCATCGGACGGATGGGCGAGTCCTCGGGGATGTTCTTCTGCCAGACGCGCGGATCGGCGGGGAAGTGCTCGGGATCGTTGAGGATCCGCACGGCTTCCTGATAGCCGATCACCAGAGTGGCGGGCACCCCCGGCGAGAGTTCGATCGGGACCAACGAACCATGGCGCCTGCGCATTTCCCGGTAGATCCCGTGGGGGTCGGCCGCGAATCCGTCGGTGTAGAGCGGGATTCTGGGACCGTCGGTGTCGATCGGCGATCCGTGTGCGACCGGGCAGGCGCCGCTGGATAGGTGCGCGAGGTTGTTCGAGGACTGTGGCGTGGTCAAATGCGCGACTCCAAACGGTGGAACAAGAATTCGACAAGCGTGATCAGCGAACGCAGGCAGGTGCCGCGGTCCCTGGCGTCCAGCGACGTCAGGGGGGTGCCGGGTTCCAGGTCGAGGGCATCGCGCACTTCGTCGAGCGGATAGTGCCTCGCGCCTTCGAATTGGTTGACGGCCACCGAATACGGCACGCCGCGTTCCTCCAGCACCGAGAGCACCTCGTCGGACTTCTCGATGCGGCGGGTGTCCACCAGCACCAGCGCGCCGAGCGCACCGCGGGCAAGTTCCTCCCACAGGGGGACGAACCGCTGCTGGCCCGGAGTGCCGAACAGGTAGAGCGCCAGTTTGGGACTGAGGGTGATGCGGCCGAAGTCCATCGCGACCGTGGTCTGCGACTTGCCGGGCAGCCCCGCCATGTCGTCGACGCCGACGCTGGCTTCGGTGATGGTCTCCTCGGTGCGCAGCGGTTTGATCTCCGAGACGCTGCTCACGAACGTGGTTTTGCCGACACCGAAGTTGCCGGCCACCAGCAGTTTCACCGAGCGGGTCACGGTCTCCGGCACGTAATCGACGGCGCGATCAGACGGCGAGAGCACGGAGCCCATTGAGTACCTCCTCCAGCAGAGCGATCTCCGGCAGGGACTCGGCCGGGGTGGGTGTGACCAGGTGTCCGCCGTCCATGAGATCGGACGCGACGATCTTCACGACGGACGGCGGAAGGTCGAGGTACGCCGCGATCTCCGCGATCGACAGCGCACCCCGACGGCTGCACAGGGCCATGACCCGGCGCGCATCGGGCGACGCGCCGGGGAGTGGATCTTTGGCGGTCAGGACCAAAGTGACCAGGTCCAGCTCGCGAGTGGGGCGCGTACGCCCTCCGGTGCGCACATAAGCCCGGACCAGGTCCGGATCGCGCCGCGGCTTGCTCATGACGGCACCTCGCTCTCGCTCGGCTCCGTGCTGCCCAGCGGCGCAGTACCTCTGACTCGCTCGCTGCGCTCGATCATGGCATTTCGCTGCCGTCTACGCGCCTGCGCGGCTGACTGCCGAGCTCGCGTCCGACCCGGCCCGCCAGCTCGTTCATCCGGTGGGCGACGAGGCCCACGTCGATGTCGTTGGTGGTGGCGACGCCGAGCAGCGCGCCCTCGCCCGCGGCGGTGATGAGGATCATCCCCTGGTCGTACTCGGTCATGTTCTGCCGCACGCCGTTGGTGGCGTCACCGCAGAATTCGCCGAGCGCCTTACCGAGCGAACGCAGGCCGGAGGCCGCGGCGGCGAAGCGTTCCGCCTCGTCGCGGGCGATCCCCGTGGAGTGCGCGATCCGCAGGCCGTCGTCGGACAGCAACACCGAGAACCGCACACCCGTGATGCTGAGATCTTCGAGTAGCCAGCCCAGTTTGTTGCTGCTGTCGGTCACGGGTGTGGCCATCAGGATGTCATCCCTTCCGTGTCATCAGATGCGGCGGCACGGCCGCTCTTGGAGCCGGTATGCCAAGCTGCGGCGACCTCTGGGCGCGCGAGGCCGGGTTCGGTGCGCGGCCCGACCGGGGCGAGCGCGACCGTTCTGCGTCGCCGCTTGGGTAGCCCGCCGCTGGTGATCTCGCTCACCGACAGCGACGGCTCGTTCTCGCCGGGCTGTTCGCTCGGCGCGTCCTGCGCGGGAACCGTGACCGGCTCCGGTTTTGCCTCGGTCACGGGCGCGACCTCCTGGACGTTCTGCGGGGCGACCAGCAGCGACTCCGGGATGTAGACCATCGCGCGCATGCCGCCGTAGACGTTCGGGCCGTCGATGTAGACGGTGAAACCGTAGCGGCGAGCCAGCGCGGCGATGCCCGGGAAGCCGACCTTCGGCGACGGGCCGAGCTGGTGGATGTCGACGGGCCGCTCGTGCGCGAGCACCTGGCGGGCCTCCTCCATCTGCTCGGCGTTCATCCGCACGCCCGCGTCATCGATGATGACGGTGACGCCGTGGTGGCCCTCCTGGAAGTTGACGTCCACATAGGAAGTCGGCGGCGAATACCGCAACGCGTTGTCCAGCAAGGTCGCCAGCGTGTGCACGAGCGGTTCCACCGCGCGGCTGATCACGACACGGTCGAGCTGGTTGGGCCGCACCCGCAGGTACTCCCTGACGCGGCCGATGGCTCCGCCGACCACGTCGGTCAGCGTCTGCGCGGGCCAGCGGCGGCCGGGCAGACCACCACAGACGATCACGTAGGACTGCGCCTGACGGATCATCTGCTGCACGGTGTGGTCGATGCGGGTGAGGGTTTCGTACACCGCGTCGTCGCGGTGCTCGCGCAGCGCGGCGCTCACCACCTGGCTGACGTCGGCGCCGAGACTGACCACGGAGGTGCCGAAGGAGCGGACCGCGGCGCTGGTCGCCTGGCGCGACGCGGCGGCGACCTCGTTGCGCGCGGCCTCCTCCGCCGCCTTGATCGCCTGCTGCGCCTCGTTGTTGGTCAGGTCCCTGGTCTCCGAGCGCATCAGGCTCAGGTCGTCGGCGTACCGCTCGGAGATCCACCGCAGGATCTGCGCGAGCCGCGAATTCTCCATGCCTGCCTGCACTTCGACCGGAGGCACCTGCGACTCGAACCGGCGGATCGAATCGGCCACCGCGGGTAACGTGGTGGCGGCGAACCGCTCGAGCGTGTCCTCGGTCGCGCGCTGTTCCCTGGCCAGAGCCTCGACCTTGGCCCGTTGAGCCCTGGCATACTGCACTGCGTACAACGCCCCCGCTACGGCGATCACCAAAGCGGCGGCGAGGATCCATGAAAGCACCACGGCGATATCTTGATTCATCAGTTCTTTCGTCGTTGACTGGTCTCGAGGAATCGGCCCACTGCCATCCTGCTTCGCTCGCCTTCCCTCGCCTGCCGACCATGAACGGACCGGTCGGTGGAGTCCGCGTCGGAGTACCGGAACCCGCGACGGCACCGGCGCTCACCGAGAGCGCCTACCGCACAGTGCCCGCAGGACAGGCGATTACACGTCAATCGCCGACCGCCCGGATCGTATCCGAACGGTAACCAGAACCCGACCATTCGCACATTAGCAGCATTCCAACGAAGTCTCTGCCGATCCCATCGACACTTTCCGGATTCCCGGAACTGGGACGATAGGTGCCGCGGATCGCGACATAGCCGGGCAATAATGTTGGGCTGTCGTGCAACCCGCGCACCATTCGTCCTGCGTACGGGCCCGCGCGCCGGACGGGCACCGGGGAGGCCGTGGCTGCGCGAAGACAGGGACACCGACCGCATCCGCGGCCGAACAGCGAGAATGCGCGTTCGCTGACGTATCAACAAATGCATTGGCGGCTGTTCGAATTCGGGTTCGCAAAGTTGCGTCCACCTCGGCGCCCGGGCGACCGCCGGGCTCGGCCGCCCTCGCGACGAACCGGGCCACCGGGGCCGGATACCATGCGCCCATGGCAAAGCTGAAGGTCTCGGTCGACGTTCCGATCTCGCCCGAGCAGGCCTGGACGCACACCTCCAACCTCGCCGAACTCGACAAATGGCTGACCATGCACGAAGCGTGGCGCGGCGAGGTTCCCGCCGAACTGACCGTCGGCACTCAACTGGTCGGCATCGCCTCGGTGAAGGGCCTGCGCAACCGGGTCACCTGGACCGTGCGCGCCGCCGAGCCGCCGCGCCGCCTGCAACTGACCGGCGCGGGCAAGGGCGGAACCAAACTGGGATTGCAGCTGCTCGTCGCCCCGAAGGGCTCCGGTTCGGAGGTCACCGTTGACATCGAGCTCGGCGGCGCACCGCTGTTCGGGCCGATCGGATCCGGTGTGGCCCGCGCCGTCAAGGGCGATATCGAACGTTCCCTGGACCGCTTCATCGCCCTGTACGGCTGACCTCGTCACCCACCGAAGACGTCGAAGATCGCTTCGGCACGGTCGCGGGCGCGGTACATGCCCCACGCGGTCTCGGCCAAGTCGTCCGGATCGAGAGTGTGGCCTTCCGTGCTGCCGAAGCGCGCCGGGTCGGCGGAGACCATCGCGTGGATGTCCCCGCGCTCGACGAGGCCGCCGATGGTGAGCGTGCCCGCGTAGAGCCCGCGTTCGGCCAGCGCCGCGTTGAGAGTGAGCGCGTAATTCCGCAGCGCGGCGGCCGCGAGGGCGAGGTGGCCGAGCATGGGCATGGGACGAACGCTGGAAAGCCCGCCCGCGAAGAACAACGCTCCCTTCCCACGATCGAGCATGCCCGGCAGCACGTCGCTCACCACGTCGACCGCGGGCCACACCCACTCGAACGCCGATCGCGCCGTTACCGCGTCGATGTCGGTGATCGGCACGGGCTGCTGCGTCGGCCCCGGTCCGTAATAGAGCATTCCGATCGGCCCCGCCCCGTGGATGTCGCCGAGTACCGCGCCGAGCCGCGACCGGTCGGTGACGTCCGCGACGTGGGCGGTGGCGTCGATCCCGCGCTCGGCCAAGTCCGCGACGTACGCGGCGTGCCGTGCGTCGCTGCGCGAGATCAGCGCGACGCGGAAACCTTCCCGTCCGAAGCGCCGGGCCATCGACATCCCGAGGCCGGGCCCGACACCGACGATCACCGCTGTTCCCTGATCCACCATGGATTCTCCTTACTTGAGGCCCCCCTCGATTTATCACCGTAGCACGAAAATCGAGGCGGCCCTCAGGTTCGGTAGGATGATCGCGTGACCAAACCGCTGCGCCGGGACGCCGCTCGCAATCGCGACAATCTGCTGCGGGCAGCGGCCGAGGTGTTCACCGAACAGGGCCTCGACGGCTCGCTGGAGGAGATCGCGCGGCGCGCAGGCGTCAGCATCGGGACGCTGTACAACCATTTCCCCACCCGCGACACCCTGATCGATGCCCTTCTGCCGCCCCGGCTGGCCGCGGTGGACGAGATCGCCGCCCGCGCGGCGGCCGAACCCGACGCGTGGACGGCGTTCACCGGATTCGTGGAAGACCTGCTCGGCAGGCTCACCGCCGATCGCGGGCTGCTCGAGGCGTTCACCGGGGATCATCCAGCGGCGGCTCAGCTGGCGCAGGCCTGTCAGCGCGGGATGTCGCACCTGTCGGCGGTGCTCGCGCGCGTCCGGGAGGCCGGCGCATTGCGTGCCGACGCGACCGACGAGGATGTCGTCAACTTGGTGTGGGCGCTGTCGCTGCTCGGCGAGACCACCGGCTCGCCGTCGTGGCGGCGCGGCCTGGAGATCGTCTTCGACGGGCTTCGCAGCGATCGCTGAACTACATTCCGCTCGGCGGCTCGGCCATGACCGCCTACGCGAAGCGAAGGCATCTGCACGCGAGCAACAAGCACGACGCACGGCACCGAGGACCGCTTCGGTCCCGCCGCAAGAAAATAGGGGCCGCGGCGATACGCCCGGCCCCTGTCGCGGTACCGGCCCCGGGATCGGCAGGCGACCCCGGGGCCGGTACCCCTAGGCGTGCACCACCGTCGCCGGGTCGGCCGCCTGCGGGTTCTTCGGCTTCGTGCGCGGCAGGAACGACGCCGGGATCAAGGTGAGCACGATCAGCACCAGCGCGACCACGTAGGTGTGGCTGAAGGCTTCCGCGGCCTGCTGCAAACCGGTTTCGACGGCTCCGGGCGGAAGCTGGCCCGCCAGATTCGGATCGAAGTTCGCCGCGATCGCCGGGCGAGCCAGCGGCTGGTTGTTCAGCAGGTTGGTCAGCACCACCGACATCGTCGCCGTGCCGATGGAGCCAGCGGTCTGGTTGACGATGTTCATCAGCGTCGACCCGCGCGCCACCTGCTGGTGGGTCAGGGTCTGGATCGCCGCGGTCATGATCGGCATCATGGTGCAGCCCATGCCGAGGCCCATCACGAACAGGGCGCCGATCATGGGGAGATACGAGCTGTCCGCGTCGAGTTGGACGAAGTAGGCCGTCCCGATCGAGATCAGCGTGATGCCGATCATGACGATCTTGCCAGGGCCGATCTTGTCCACGAAGCGGCCCGCGATCGGCATGCTGAGCATCGCGCCGATGCCCTGCGGCGCGATCAGCAGACCGGCTTGCAGCGCCGACTCACCGCGCACCTGTTGCAGATAGGTCGGCAGCAGCAGACCCGCTCCGAAGAACGCCACGGCGAACAACACCATCGTGAGCACCGCGAAGGTGAGCGCGCGGTTGCGGAACAGGTGCAGATCGATCAGCGGGTGCTCGGTGCGCAGCGCGTGGAACACGAACGCGGCCATCAGCAGTGCGCCGATGGCGGCCGGGATCAGCACCCGCGCCGCGAGTACCGTGCCCTGCTCCGGGATGGAGGAGACGCCGAACAGGAACAGCGCCAGGCCGGGCGAGGCCAGCAGCATGCCGATGAAGTCGAACGACTCCGACGGCTCCGGTTTGTCGCCGGGCAGCACGATGAACGCCAGCGTCAGGGCGATCACGCCGATCGGCAGGTTGATCAGGAAGATCCAGTGCCAGCTGAAGTTCTCGATCAGCCAGCCACCCAGGATCGGTCCGCCGATCGGGCCGAGCAGCATCGGCACGCCGAGCACCGCCATCACCCGGCCGACCCGCTGCGGACCGGCCGCGTGGGTCATGATCGTCATGCCCAGCGGCATCAGCATGCCGCCGCCGAGGCCCTGGATCACGCGGAAGGCGATCAGCGACTCGATGTTCCACGCCGTGCTGCACAGCAGGGAGCCGAGTACGAAGAAGGTCAGCGCCATGATGTACAGCCGCTTGGTGCCGAAGCGGTCGGCCGCCCATCCGGTCAGCGGGATCACGGTGGCCAGCGCCAGCGTGTACCCGGTCATCGTCCACGCCGCGATGGCGTAGCTCGTGTCGAACTCGCGCTGGAAGGTCGGTATCGCGACGCTGACGACGGTGATGTCGAGAATCGACATGATCGCGCCGAGCACCACGACGCCCGCGACCTTGAAAACGGCCGCGTCGAGTTTGTCGGTCGCCGGGTCGGGCCCAGCCGCCTGGGTATCCGGAGGTTGTGTCACCGCTTAAGCGTGGCACCTTCGCGGCCGCAATACCAGTGATTACGGGTTCCCGATGCCGGAAATTCCGCCAGCGCGGACAACGCGGCCCGCGTCGCGGCCTCGCTCGCGGGCAGCAAGGGCAACCGTACCGCAGGGCTCGGAATACGGCCCTGCGCCGCGAGCACCGCTTTGATCACCACGGGATTGGGTTCGGCGAACAGCGCGGCCGACAATACCGCCAGCCGGTGCCCGAGCGACCGCGCCGCGTCGACCGGACCGCAGCGCCACGCCTCGACCATCGCCGCGAACGAGGAGGTGCCCACCGCGGCCGATGCCGCGATCGCGCCGGACGCGCCGAGGGCCAGCAGCGGCGCGGCGAACAGGTCGTCACCGGCCAGCACGGCGAAGTCGGCGGGCCGGGCGGCCATCAGCGCGACCGTGGCGTCGTCGACGGCGCCGACGGCATGCTTCAGGCCGATGACGCCGGGCAGATCGGCCAGCGCCAAGAGGGCGTCGGCGCTCAGGGGAAGCCCGGTCCGGTAGGGGATGTGGTAGACGATCAGCGGCACCGGAGAGGCGGCCGCGAGGGCGCGGAAATGCGCGAGCACGCCCGCCTCGGAGGGGCGCGTGTAATACGGGACCACGGTCAGCGCCGCGGTGCTGCCCGGATCGAGACCGGCGAGGGCCGCCACGGAAGCGGCCGTCGCGTTCGATCCGGCGCCGACGATCAGCGGCGCGTCGCGTTCGCGGCACACACGCGCGCAGACGGCGATCACCTCCGCACGCTCGGCGGCGGTCAGGGTGGCCGGTTCCCCGGTGGTACCGAGCGCGACGATGCCGGTCGCGCCGTCGTCGAGCACCTCGTGCGCGAGCCGCTCGAGCGCGTCGGCGGCGAGTGCGCCGTCGGCCGTGAACGGGCTGACCAGGGGAACGAAGAGACCTGCGAGCGTCATGACAATTAGCCTGGGCGCTGGAAACCATCAGATCCAGTTCACATTTCTGACGCACACCATAAGCTCGACTTATGCTCGACGTCCGACGGCTCCGCCTGCTGCGGGAACTGGCGCACCGCGAAACCATCGCCGCGGTCGCCGATGCCCTGGCATACACCCCCTCGGCGGTCTCCCAGCAACTCGCCGCGCTGGAACGCGAAGCGGGCGTGCCCCTGTTGACGCGAACCGGCAGGCGGGTGACGCTGACCCCGGCGGCCGTCGCCCTCGTCGAGCACACCGAACGGATACTCGCTCAGCTCGAGCAGGCCACCGCCGAACTCGCCGCGATCCGCGCCGAACTCACCGGAATCCTGCGCATCGGCGCGTTTCCCACCGCGGTGCGGACCATCCTCTCCCCCGCGCTCGTCGCGCTGAGCAGTGCGCATCCCCGGCTGGAATTGCGCGTGACGGAGCTGGATCCGGCGCTGGCGCCCGACGCGCTGCGTGCCGAGACCCTGGACGTCGCGCTGATCCAGGAATACGACTACGCGCCGGTCCCCGCCGATCCCGCCTTGGACAGCGAGCCGCTGTTCGATGAGATCGTCCATCTGGCCGCGCGTACCGCGCAGCCGCTCGCGGCACACCGCGAAAGCCCCTGGATCGCAAGCACTCCAGGCACGCTGTGCCACACGATGACCGTGCGCGCCTGCGAGGCGGCGGGATTCACGCCCCGGATCCGGCATCACGCCGACGATTTCGGCACGGTCCTCGCGCTGGTGGCCGCGGGTCAGGGCGTCGCGCTGGTCCCGGAATTCGGGACGCGGGATTGTCCGCCGGGCGTCACGCTCGGTGCGCTGCCGATGCGACGGCGCACGCACCTCGCCTACCGGCGCGGCGCGGGCGAGCATCCGGCCGTGCGCGCCGCACGCCACGCGCTGCGCGAATCGGCGGGACGCTGCGGCCACTGACCCCTCAGCGCAACCGGTACCGGCTGGTGGGCACCACGTCCAGGTTGCGATCACCGCCGAAGGTTGCGACGCTGCTCATCAGCCGCTGGATGCGGCGGGTGAGTTCCGCCCCGTCACCGCCGCTGCCGTAGAAGGCGTGCGGATCGGTGAGCGCCTCGAGAGGGAACAGCTCCTCCACGATGCCGGCGATGTCCGGCGCGGCGGCCGTCGCGGGTCCGGTCACGACGTTCTGCACGTAGCCGAAGGTCGCCTGGGTCTCGATGGCGACGGCCGTGTGGTGGTTGCGCCAGCGGTCCAGCCACTCGGCCCGCGACAACTCGTCCGGCTTGCGCAGGAAGGCGATGTTCGACAGGCCGGGGGCACGCTCGAGCGCGGCGGTGACCGGCGGCGGAATCGGCGTCGCCTCTTCGACGTGCCACCCTTCCACCTTTTCGGCGACGCTGCCCAGCACCCGCACCGCGACCTCTTCCCGCGGCGCATCCGCCCACCAGACGCTGACGACGGCCTGCACGGGCGCGTCGAACGTGGTGATGCGCAGCATGGCCGTCTCGACCGCCGCGTCGGAGATGTTCGCCTGCACCGCGGCGGCCACGGCCGACAGCGGCGCGAAGTCCGCCGCGAGCAGGTCGCCAACACCCCACAGCGCGAAGACGCTTTTCATCGGCAGGTCACTTTCTAGAACACGTTTCACTCAGGTCCGAGCCTAGCCCACCGGCACGGTTGGCCGCCGGGGCTCGGGGTATCCGACCGTCAGACTCGGCGAAGGTGGGTGATCCGTGCGGACCATATCGACCGACATCCCGGCCAGGCTGGATCGTCTGCCCTGGTCGCGGTGGCATTGGATGATCGTGATCGGACTCGGGTCCGTGTGGATCCTCGACGGGCTGGAAGTGACCGTCGTCGGCAGCGTGGCCGCCAGGCTGTCGGAACCGGACAGCGGCCTGACCATCACCGCCGCACAGGTTTCCGGTGTCGCGGCGGCGATGTACGTGGCGGGCGCAGGCGCGGGCGCCCTCTTCTTCGGTTGGCTGACCGACAGATTCGGCCGCAAGAAACTCTTCTTGATCACGCTCGCGGTCTACCTCTTCGCGACGGCCATGACGGCGCTGTCGTTCTCGATGTGGTGGTTCGTGCTGTTCCGCTTCCTCACCGGCTTCGGCATCGGCGGCGAATACGCGGCGATCAACTCCGCGATCGACGAGCTGATCCCCAAGCAGTACCGCGGACGCATCGATATCGTCATCAACGGCACCTATTGGCTCGGCGCTGTCGGCGGCGCGCTGCTTTCCATCGTCGCGCTGAACACGGCGCTGTTCCCGCCGAATGTGGGCTGGCGCTTGACCTTCGCGCTCGGCGCCGTGTTCGGCCTGATCATCCTGCTGGTGCGCAGGCATGTGCCGGAGAGCCCGCGATGGCAGTTCATCCACGGTCACGAGGACGACGCGGAACGCACGGTCACCGCCATCGAAACGCGCGTGCGGGACGACACGGGCGCGGCGCTCGCCGACGTCTCCGATCAGCGAATCCGGATCCGGCAGCGGCGCAGCATCTCGTTCCGGGAGATCGCGGCGGTGCTGGTGCGGCGCTATCCACGGCGTGCGGTGCTCGGGTTGTCGCTGTTCATCGGGCAAGCGTTCCTCTACAACGCCATCACGTTCAACTACGCGCTCATCCTGTCCAGATCGTTCGGCGTTCCGGACGACCGGGTCGGCTACTACTTCGCGGTCCTGTGTTTCGGCAACTTCCTCGGTCCGCTCCTGCTGGGCAAGCTGTTCGACACGATCGGGCGCAAGCCGATGATCGCGGGCAGCTATCTCGGTTCGGCCGTGCTGTTGCTCGGCACGGCATGGCTTTTCGCGGCGGGCCACCTGACCGCGACCACGCTCACCGCCTGCTGGACCGCGGTGCTGTTCGTGGCGTCGTGCGGCGCCAGCGCGGCGTATCTGACCGTCAGCGAGATCTTCCCGATGGAGACCCGCGCCTTGGCGATCGCCTTCTTCTACGCGATCGGGACCGTCGCGGGCGGCGTCGCGGGACCGTTGGTGTTCGCCGGGCTGACCGCGGACGGCGAGCCGGGAAAGACCGCCCTGGCGTTCACCATCGGCGCGCTCGCCATGTTCGCGGCCGGTCTGGTGGAACTGGCCTACGGAGTGCGCGCAGAAGGGCGGTCACTGGAGGACTTGGCCGAGCCGCTGAGCGCGACGCCGGAGCGGGCGCGCGCCGAAGCCGCTCAGCCGCCGCCGAGCGGATAGGGACGACACCGCGGATCGTCGTTCGCGGTGGCCCGGCCGCAGCCGTAGATCATCACGGGCTCGGTGTCGGCCGACGGATCCCAGATCTGGTCCACACTCAGCAGGCCGACCCACTTCTCGTGCGCCACCCGGCCCACATGGGCGCCCTCGCTGACCGAGAAGTCCAATACGCCGCTGCTGGATTCGATCACCGGCTGCCGCGGCAGGTCGCGCAGCGCCGCCCACACCGCCGCCGCGCTGATCGGGATCGGCTCGGTCCACACGCCGGAGGCGGTCGGGGCGAGCGCTTGCACGGCGCGCACGAACAATCCGACCGCGTCGTAGGTCAGCGCCACCCGCTCCCCCAGTGGGTGCAACTGCACGCGCTCGCCTAGCGGTTTGTCCGTCTCGGCGCAGGCATTCCAGCTGGGGATGTCCGGATCGACGGTCGTGGCGAGGTTGTAGAACTCGACGCGGCTGCGCAATCCCTGGCCCTTGTTCCGGCAGGTCACCAGGCTCGCCTTGGCCACGTAGACCAGCGGGCGAGCGCTGTTGGCCGCCCTGCGGCGATCCGCGCTGGCCATGAACCGGTTGACCGAGTCGTCGGCGATCAACAGCACCCGCTTGTCGCCGCACGCCTTGTTCAGGCTCTGCAGGAAGTCGGGGAATTCCGAGTCGCGTCCGGCGAAGAACAGGACCTCGTCGCACGCGTCGCCGTGGCCCTGCGCGGCGAAGGCCTCGCGCAGATCCCAGGAACCCTCCCAGATGTCGCGCCCGCTGCGACCCAGGATGTGCAGGTCCTCGGCCATGTTCTCGGTGTAGAGGTCGGTCGGGTCGGGGCGGTGGTAGATCCGCACGCCGCGCCCGGCCAACCCGGGCACGGAGTTCAGGTACTGCTCGATCATGTCGGCGATCGCGTGGTTCGGCGGGGCGATCTGGAAGTACAGCGGCGAGGATCGCACCATCTCGTCGGCCGACAGGCTCGGCGCCACCATCGGAAGGCCGAGGCCGGTCAGCGCGTTGATCATGCTCAGCGTCGCGGTGCGGCTCTGATCGAGGCCGATGGCACCGACGACGCCGGGTTCGGCGCGGATCAGCGGCGTCAGCAGCTCGACGACCTGCGGCCCCTGCAGGTTGGCCGGACCGGTGTTCGCCAGCAGCAGCCGGATCAGCGGGACCGTGTCGGGCGTGACGGCGTCGTCGGGGGCGACCGATTCCAGCGCACTGTACTGCGCCAGCGCCAAGCCCTCGATGTCCTCGCTCTGCGCCGGGTAGTCGCCGGGAACGCCGGTGAGCTGGCCGAAATAGACCAGCGTGAACAGCGGCCGGGTCGGCTGCCGCGCGGCCAATTGTTCGGCGAGCAGATTCTGCTTGTACACCCGCCGCTGGACTTCCACCAGACGACGGCTGCCCGGTTCGTCGCTCGCGAACAGGAAGCCGCGGCCCCCGGCAGCGGGGTCGTCGGGGTCGTAGGCGCTGAATCCGACGCAATTGCCGTCCGCGACGGAAACCACGCGCACCCATCGGTCCGCCACGCTCGTGCCGCACGCGGTTGTGCCCGCGCGCCACGGTCGCCAGGTCGCGAATCCGGCCGCCGCCACGGCCAGCACGACCACCAGGAACACCGCGGTCGCCGACAACGCCCGGCGCGCCCACCACGGCGGCGCGGGCGGCCGGATGCGGCGGAACGGATCCGGCTCGTCGTCGTTCGGGCCGGTCGCCGGTACTGCGAACCACAGCTGCCAAGCGCGCGGGCGTTGCCGCTGCCGCGCCACGGGCAACTCGTCCACCCAGATCTCGTACAACCGCCGCACCCGGTAGGCCGGTCGCGCGGTGACGCCGGGCGGCGGCGTCCGCGTGCCCGCCACCACCAGCAGCGGATCGTCCTTGCCGGTCTCGTTGCGGACGTCGTTGATCAGATCCAGCAGCCGTTGCCCGGCTTCGCCGTCGAGCGCGCGCAGGATCACGACCGGATAGGTGGTGCGCCGGGCCGCGCCGATGCCCCACCAGCGCCGGCGATACGCGACGCGCAGGTCTTCGAGGAAAGCGTGCACCAGCAGCTTGGCCAAGTGCTCGGCGTGTTCGTGGCGGCGGGCGCCCTCGGTGAGACGGTGCGCGAATCCGACGAACTGACTGGACTGTTCCGGCGCCAGATACTGCTGGCGCATGAACCAGCGGAACTCCCGCCCCACGCCTGGAATGCGACCGCCGGTGCGCGCCCGGAACACCGCCGTGGGCAGCACGATGCGCAGCAGTCCGAGCGCGAAGCGCTGCACCACGCCCACCGTGGCCTCGGCTTCGCCGAGCAACTCCTCACCCCATCGGCCGAAATCCCTGCGCAGCAGCGACGCCAGCTCGTCGAGTTCGTTGTCGGAGCTGAGCTTGCGGGCCATCAACCATTCGGCCAACCGGTAGCGCCGGAAGGGCAACGGGCGCAATCGCCCGAAGCGGTCGGCCGACAGACCCTTGCAGAGGTTGTAGAGCAGCCTGCGCAACGCGGTGAGCCCCGGCGTGGTGTCCTCGACCAGCGAACTGCCCTCGGGCAACGGGTCGAGGGCGTCGACGTCGACAGCCACGTGCACCGCGCCTGCGAGCGCGGCGCCGAACATCTCCAGGCATGCCTCGACGTTGGTGACATCGCCGCACAGACCCACCATCGGCAGCATCCGCTCGCCGCGCGGCGGCCGTCGCACCAACCAGCGAAGCAGATCTTCGAGCACATCGACTCCCCGAAAGGAGACAGCTCTGGTGCCGGACATGACGCCCCCGTGTCCTCCGCGAAAGGTGAACACCCATTGAAGCAGACGCCAAAAGACATGCCGCTCAGAGCTCTTGGCCTGCGAACAGGCACCGGCGCAGCGGCGCGGCGATCATGCGGATGGCAAGCCCGGCCTGCCCTGAATTCGCGGAGCGGTCACGGATAGGGCGAGTCGTCACATCCCGGGAACTCGAAGCCGGTCCTCGATCGCGCACGCCGCGAAATGTGAATGTCGCGTGAACGCACCGAATTCTCGGTGAACTCGCTCGCCGCGTGTTTACGCCTTGGACGACTTTCGTCGCCACCGCGTCCGCGCGACGTGTTCGGCCCGGTAGCGGAAACGCTTACCAAAAAAGTATTCCGGGCGCGAGTCTTATAACAGCTCACCGCCGGTGATTACGGGCAGGCGCCGAGACGCCGACGGCCTGCCTGCGATGGCCGGCCTGCCGCGCGGCGGCGGAATGCGGCGAACCTGCGGCTCGTCAGTTGTGCCGCGGGTCGGCGGTCGAGGCGTGCGGCCGGGTGATCCGGCGATGCGCCATGACTTCGGCCCACCAGCCGCTCAGCGGGCTCGGGTCGGGCCAGACGATCCGATCTCGTTCTTCGTCGTCCGCGACGGGCGCTTCGGGTTTCTCGATCACGATGACGTTCCTCTGCGCTGGTGCACGATGCCGTACACATGCTTGCGGAGAGCCCTCGTGTTCGTGCGTGCCGGTGGCTTCGCGACAGAGCGCGTCGAATCGGCTGAACGTCGAGCAGCGCGGGTTCCTCGCCCCTTTTTATCGGCCGACCGCGCTGTCGGCCCGATACATCCAACATTTACCACAGCCGAGGTGTAACAAACCGCTCTTTTCGGTTTACGATCCGGACACCAAGCGGTCGCTTGTTTACATTTTCCGGCGCTGAACAGTGGAAATGGCGGTTTCGGCCGGGTTTCTTACACGAAACCGAAAAAGCGCCGGGTGGTGAAACACACCCGCCCTGCTCCTCGCTCGCGGCGGCTGTGGACGCGCTCGCCCCAGCGGCTTCCGCCCCGTGCGCTCGGCCCCGCATGCGGCACCACAGCGAGCGGTGGCCCGGCCGGTGTCGCGGATGGCGCCCGCGCCGCCGACCACGCGGAGGCTTCGTAAATCCTTTGCAGCCAATCCGTGTGACAGCCCCAACCCCACGCGGAACACAGCGCCGAAGCGCCCGCGTCCGCTGATTCGGCTCGACCCGCCCGGGTACCCGCCGACTGTGGTTCACCGAACCGAAGCCGTCGGCACACACGACGACGTCGTCCGGGCGCGGACGCCGACGGACCGGGACTGCGCCGACGCGTGCCCGCAACCATCGGCGCGGGCACGCGCGGCCGGGGAAGCCAGGTGATGCCGATGGCCGACCTCCGCCGCATAATCCGAAAGCACGGGCCCTTCGCCTCGGTCTGCTTCGACAGTTCCCACGACACCGAGGACGCGGCGCGCGGCACCGAGCTGCGCTGGCGCTCGATCGACGCCGAACTGGACCGCAGTGGAGCCCGGCCGCGCATCCGGCGGCTGCTCGCCCAGGCGATCGAACGGCATCCACTGGCGCGCGGGCGGTGCGGCAGGCTGCTCATCGCGGACGAGACCGAGGTGCTCGCCGACGAACGTCTGCCGAGCCCGCCCGCCACCGAAACCGTCCGGGTGTCTCCCCTGCCCTACCTGCTGCCGCTGATCGAAGCCCAGGCGGAGAAAGTGCCGCATGTCGTCGCCCTCGTCGGCCGGGTGGGCTCGGAGCTGTACACGCTCGACGGCCACGGCAGCGAAGAGCGGCAGGCCCTGCGCAGCGCGGGCCATCCGGTGGCCGAGCCCCGCCACGACGACTGGTCGCACCGCACGATCCGGCGACGGATCGAGGACACGACCCGACGCAACGTCCGCGAGTTCGCGGGCGAAGTGGACCGGCTGGCCGACATCGTGCACGCGGAAGTCGTCGTGCTCGCCGGGGAAGCGCTGGCCCGAGCCGAACTGCGGGCGGTGTTCGACGCGAAGGGCCGGGACGTCGTCGACGCCGAATCCGGAACGCTCGCACCGGGTTCGGACCCCACGGCGCTCGACGCGGAAGTCCGCGAGATCCTGCACCGGGTGGCGGCGCGACGCCGTCGCCGGGTCCTCGACCGCTTCGCCGCGGAGATCGAGCGCCCGGACGGCTCGGCGGTGGCCGGGCTCGCGGCCACCACGAACGCGTTGCGCGCCGCGGCCGTGGAGTGGCTACTGCTCGATCGCGCGGCGCTGGGCGATCGCTTGGTGCTGGCCGGGTCCGCGCCGAATCCTCTGATCGGCCCGGCCACCAACGGCTCGGCCGGTGAGATGCGCCGCGCCGACGAGGCCCTTCCGGTGGCCGCTGTGGCAACCGGGGCCGACATCGTCCTGGTCGAGGCCGTGGCAGCCCTGCGCGACGGGGTCGGGGCGGTGCTGAGCGGCCGATAGGACGAGGCGCGCCGACCACCCGTCACGACTTCGGAACGCGCTCGTGCAAGGTGAGCAGCATGTGGTCGAAAGCGGTCTGCACCCCCGGCGGAGCCGCAGGCAAACGGTCGATTTCGGCGATCAGCTGGGCGGCCAGGTCGCGCAGCTTGACATTGGTCTCCTGCGAACGCCACTGCAGAACGTGGAAGGCCTGGTCGGCGTTGATCCGGTAGACCCGCATCAGCACGCCTTTGGCCTGCTCGATCCGCGCGCGCGCTTCGACCAGGCGCGGCAGCGTGTCGTCGAGCAGATCCTGACGTTCCTCGGCGATGGTGGCGGTCAGGTCGACGTAGTATCCCGCGGTGCCGACCACCGTGCCGTTCTTGTCGGTCATGGTGTCGCCGAGCACGAGCACGTGGTGCGTGGTGCCCGCGGTGTCGATGATGCGATGACGGCTGCAGAACGGCTCGGCGTTGCGCACCGATTTCTCGATGGCCTCCGCGACATGATCCCGGTCCTCCGGGTGCTTGTGCGCGAGCAGCAACTCGGTGGTCGGCGTCACCGCGTCGGGCTCGTAGCCGTGCATCGCGGCGACCTCGTCCGACCATTCCCACCGCTGATCGGCGAACCAGAACCGGAAACTTCCGGTGGCCTGTGGCGTCCCGGCACCGACCACTCGGGCTACCGCGCCTTCGGCCGTGTCCACGATTCGGTCGCCCGATTCGTTCATGGCGTCAGTATGCTCCCTACCTGCGGCGTCGCACCGTGGATCGCGGCGATCGAAGCGGGAGGCCCCGCACGCGGTGACATCCTCATCTTATTCCGGCTCGCACCCGATCCGGCCCGTGTGCCGCGGCTACCCGGCGCCGTGGAAAGCGATTCCAGGCCGCGAATCGCGGGTTCCGCCGCGCGAGCGGCCCGCCGGATCGGCATGGCGAGCAATTCCCGCAGGCGGCCGGTCCGATCCGCCGCGAGCGCTCCGCCGCGGCGGGATAGTCTTGGGATCGTGCCGGGGCAGGTGGAGTCTGCCCCGGCACGCCCGTGCCGAGCATCTACTCAGCGTGCGCCAAGGCGACCCGCTGCTTCTCGGTGTCGATATCGAGGATGCGCACCGTCAGAGTGGAGCCGACCTGCGGTTCGGCAGACCACTCGGTGCGGTGCAGCAATCCGTGGATTCCCGGAGCAACCTCCAGGAACGCGCCGAACGGCACGATCTGCACGACGGTGGCCTCCAGCACTCCGCCCCGAGCGTGTGCCGCGACGAACTCCGGCCATCCGCGCTGCGACGATTCGGAATGGGACATGTGTTCTCACCTCCTTCCAGCGTCCCTGTAGTGACATGGGATTCGCGGAGAAGGCGGGCGGGCCCCTGGCCCGCCGGATGATCACAGCGCGGCCGGGTAACCGTTCTGTGCGCGGCGTGTCGCCGACCCGGCAGTCATGGCGACGACCATAACCCAGCGCGACGCGATGCGGCAAGATCGAGAGCGGGGAAACAGTGAAAAGCTTTGCAGACAGGCGATTTTCGCGACGGTCGACGCGATTGGCATGAAGCCACTACCTGCCGCGACCGCGATATGGGCAGGTGGGCGGCGGGATTCGGCGCCGGGGAACCGGCAGGTCGTCGCCCGTCTCGCGCTGGATCAGCGGTCGATCTCCGCCCAGAACGCGCAGTCGTGCCTGGCGGCGAAATCGTCGGTCATGGCGCTGCCGGTCGCCCGCATGAGCAGCGCAGAGCCATCGGGGTCGTACCCGGTCGACGTCGGCCAGGCCTGCCATTCGGGTGAGCCCGGCGCGTTCGGGTCACCGGTGTGGGCGAAGGTGGTCCACCAGCGCTGCATCTGCGCGGCGAAAGCGGCGGAGGCGCCGGTCCAGGGAACCGGGATGCCCATGAATCTGGTGAACAGGTAGTACAGCTCGGCGGAGTGAAAGGCTCCGGGCAGCACCGGATTGGCGGCACCGAGCGGCGCCTGATCGAACTCGTACTGCCACAGCGGATGCCCGGCGTCGCGCGCCGTCCGGCTGGTGGACAGCGTGGGACAGGCGAGCCCGCTGTCGGTGATCACCGTGATCTGGGCGGCTGCCGGTGAGGGGAATCGGTCGACCGGGTACCGGGCCAGGACTCGGTCGGCGTCGGCGCCGAAGGATTGGCGCACGAAGCGTTCATAGCTCGCCGCGTCCGGAATGCGGCCGCGGGCATAGTCGGTTTCGGCGACCATCAGCCCGCCTTCCGCGCTCGTGGTCCCCGTGAGAATCGGCGCTTTCCTGACATCCCCCATCAAGCCCGCGTCGAGCGTCCGCGTGATGACGACGCCGTCGATGGCGGGAAACCAGATGGGATCCTTACCTTCGGCTCGGGCCATCGGCGAGTCCAGGAGCTTCGCCGCGGGCAGTGCGCGCAGGCAGGCCAGCCGGGTCGCCGCGTCGCCGCAGCCGACACTCTCCGCGTACCGCTGCGAACGCGCGAACGCGTCGGCGCGATCGCCGGGCGCCAGTGGCGCTTGCGCGCAGGGGCCGCTCTGGATGATCGCCTTGGCGAACAGGTCGTCGGAGCCGGGTGCGGCGAAGTGGGTGCAGACGCTCACGGCGCCGGCCGACTCGCCGAAGATCGTGACGTTGTCCGGATCGCCGCCGAAAACGTGCGCGTTGGCGCGCAGCCAGCGCAGAGCGGCTTGCTGGTCCTGGATGGCGACCGTTCCGACGGCGCCGCCGGATTCGGCCGCCAGTTCGGGCAGGGCCAGGAAGCCGAACGGTCCGAGGCGGTAGTTCGGGATGGCCACGATGACGTCGCCGTCGGCGACCATCCGCGTCGGTCCGTCGTATTCGCTGTTGGAGCCGTCGAGATAGCCGCCACCGTGGAAGAACACCATGACGGGCAGCGGCCGGTCGCGGGCGCCGTCCGGCGCGTATATGTCGATGCTCAGGCAGTCCTCGCCGGTGGGTGCGAGCGATGGAATGCCGGGCAGGTATCCCGTCTGCGGACACTGCGGCCCGTGGTCGCGCGCAGGGCGCACACCCGGCCACGGTGATACGGGGCGCGGCGGCGCGAACCGCGCTTCGCCCTCGGTGGGCGCCGCGAACGGGATACCGAAGTATTCGGCGATGCCATCGACGGCGCGGCCGGAGATCGCGCCGCCGGTCACGAACACCTGCGGCGGTGCCCCCGCGACCACGGGCGCCGGAGCGCAGGCGAACCACAGACCGGCGGCGACCGTCAGAGCGGTCGCGGTTCGCGCGATCGAGCGAATCATGGCTGTCCACTACCTCCGATGCGAGCGCTACGGTCGGCGGCGAGGCAGGCGGCCTCGTCCACCGCGGTAGCCGGCATCGATCGGCTCGGCGTCCCGGTGCGCTCGCGGATCGGAGTCGACCGGTCGCGCGCGGCAGGAGCCGAATCGCCGCTGGAACCTTCACCTGGTGGTCACACGCCTACGTCGTCCGCCGACCCACTCGACGGTCGAATCCGCACCCGCGGCAGCGGACATCGTGCCCGCCCTCATCATCCGCCCGGCGCACCGAAACTCGCCCGTACCCACTCGAAGCCGGGGCAATGGCACCGCGGCTGATGCTACAGCGGTCCGGTGCGCGGAGCGGTACACGACGCAGACGTTCCGCTCACCGGGACCGGTTGCCACCGTCCGTGCGAGTCCGGCCCGGCGACGGGCGCGCGTCAGCTTTCGGCGAGCAAGGCGAGTTCCTCGGCGAGGATCTTGATCGTGTCGCGGATCTGGTCTTCGGTATGGCACGCGGTGACGAAGAACCGCAAACGCGCCAGGTCCTCCGGGACAGCCGGGTACAGGATCGGATTGACGTTGATCCCGCGGCGCAGCAGTGCGTTCGACAGCTTCAGCGTCCTCAGCGAATCGCCCACGATGCAGGGGACGATGGGCGTGTCGTGGCTGGCGCCGGTGTCGATCCCCGCTTCCCGGGCCAGTCGCAGGAACAGCCGGGAATTGTGGCGTAGGCGCTCCAGCGGCTCGCCGTCGGATCGCAGCTGCCGGATCGCCGCGGCCGATGCGGCGGCGTTCATCGGCGTCATACCGACGCTGTAGACGAACCCGGGCGTGGTGTATTTCAGGAATCGGATCAGCTCGGCGCTGCCCGCGACGTACCCGCCGCATCCGGCGAGCGCCTTCGACATCGTCCCGGACCACAATTCGACATCGGCGCGATCGACGCCGAAGTGTTCGCCGATCCCGCCGCCGCCCGCGCCGAGCACGCCGACGCTGTGCGCCTCGTCGATCATCAGCAGCGCCTTGTGCTTCTTCTTGACCGCGATGATCGCGGGCAGGTCGGGGATGTCGCCGTCCTGGCTGTAGACGCCTTCGATCAGGATCAGCACCCGCCGGTACCGGTGGCGGATCTCGGTGAGCAGTGCGTCGAGGGCGGCGTGGTCGTTGTGCGGGAACGGACGACGGGTCGCGCCGGAGAGCTTGCAGCCCTGCACGATGCTGTCGTGCGCGAGGCTGTCGTGGATCACCAGGTCCTGCGGTCCGGCCAGGTGACCGATGATCGTGACATTCGTGGAGTGGCCGCCGACCAGCGCGATGGCGTCCTCGGTGCCGAGCAGCCCCGCGAGCTCGGCCTCGAGTTCACGGTGCACCGGCTTCTCGCCGGAGAGGATCCGGCTGGCCGAGCACGAGCTGCCGTAGCGCGCCACCGCGTCCTGCACGGCGGCGACGACCGCGGGATGGCCGGACAACCCGAGGTAGTTGTAGCTGGAGAAGTTGATCACCGGTGCGCCGTCGATGACCGAGGTGTCCCGCGTGACGCCGTCGTTGATCAAGAAGTAGGGGTTGGACAGGCCGAGCGCCGCGACGCGGGCGACCCGGTCGGTGACCGACTTGACCTCGGCGAAATCCGAGATCCGGTACTCCGGCTCGACCACCGTGGGCCGGGGGCATGCCGACTCGGCGGCCACGGGAGGCTGGGGCCGACCGGGCGCACCCGCGGATGCCGTGACGTGAGCGATGACGTCGCCGAGGGTGGTCGTCGGCGTGAACCGGGTCGGGTCGATGGTCGCCGCGGGCAGTTCGCGCACCAGCGCGGCGATCAGGTCGGTCAGCATGAGCGAATCGAAACCGAGGTCGTCGCCGAGGGATTGGCCGTCGCGCAGCCGCTCCAGCGGGAACCCGCTGACCCTGGCGAATTCCGCGCGAACGACAGCCGCGACCGCGTCCGGTGCGACCGGCGGATTGGCTTCGCTCACCCCGGTCGGGGTCCGTTGCGGCGTGACCGTCCGCTCCGCCGCCCACCCGGCATCCGCTCGCTGCGCGGCGCGCTCGGCGGCCGGAGCGCCGACGAGACTCGCCAATACGGCGTTCTGTTCGCGGAAGTGTGCGATCAACTGCTCCATGGAGGTTTCCTCGGTTCGCGTGGATTGCGGTGGGGCGGTGCACGGTTCGACCCAGAACCGCTGGTCGGTGCGAAATTCGTAGCCGGGCAGTCTGCGGCGGACGCGCTGCTCGGGTTCGTAGAGCTCGTCCCAGTCGGGGTCGAGTCCATCGCGGTACAGCGCGGCGACGACGCCCGCGAGTTCGCCGCCGGTCGCGCCGGGGCCCGGGCTCGGCGCCAGGCAGCGCGGCGCCAGATCCGGACGGATCCGGCTCACCAGAGCGGCCAGAACGCGGCGCGGTCCGATCTCGATCACATGGCTCGGCTCGGCTCCGAGCGCGGCCTCGACCGCCTCGCCGAAGCGCACCGTGGCGCGGATGTGTTCGGTCCAGTAGGCGGCGTCCATCGTCTCGTTCGCGTCGAGCAGGCGTCCGCGCACGGTCGAGTAGAGCGGCAGTACCGGCTTCCGGTACGTGCATTCGCGCGCGACCGCCGCGAATCGCTCGATCATGGGTTCCATCAGCGGGCTGTGGAAGGCGTGCGACACGGTGAGCGGCTTGATCGCCACTCCGCGCGCCGCGAGCGCCTCCCGCACCCGGGTGATCGTCCGGGCGGCACCGGACAGCACGAGTTCCTTCGGGCCGTTGACGGCGGCGATCGCGATGTCCGTCCGTCCGGCGAGCATTCCGGCGATGTCGGCCGCGTCCGCCCGCACGGCGAGCATCGCACCGCCGTCCGGCAACTGCCGCATCAGCTCGCCCCGGGCGACGACCAGACGGCAGGCGTCGTCCAGATCGAACACGCCTGCCACCGCCGCGGCCGCGAACTCGCCGATGCTGTGCCCGATCACCCAGGCCGGACGGACACCGGCGCGGGCGAGGGAATCGGCCAAGGCGTACTCCATCGCGAAGATCGCCGGTTGCGCCAGGTCGGTGCGGTCGATGTCGGCGTGCTCGTCGAGCAGCAGCTCGCGCACCGAGCGGCCGAGATGCGCCGCCATGGCCCGATCGACGAGTTCGAGCGCACGCCGGAACAGCGGGCTCGCCGCGTCCAGCGCACGGGCCATGCCCGCGAATTGCGAGCCCTGGCCGGTGCACATCCAGCCGACGCCGATCGGTCGCACCGTCCCGGTTTCCGCACCCTCGCGCAGCAGCGCGATCGCGGCGTCGCGATCGGCCGCGGCGATGGCGAGCCGGGCTCGACCGGACGACTTGACCCGATTGCTCGTCCAGCAGACCTGCGCGAACCGGTCCGGCGGGAGGGCAGCCAAAGCATCGGCCAAGCGATCCGCGTTGCGCCGCAGGCCTTTTTCGTCGTTCGCCGACACGGTGAGCACTCCCCCACCGGGCGCACCGGAGGCTTCGGCGGCAGGGGCACTGCCCAGCACGACATGGGCGTTCGTGCCACCGAGGCCGAAACTGCTGACTCCGCCGTAGCCGGGACCCGCCAGCGGCATCGGGTCGGTGAGCAGGCGCAGACCCTGCTTGCTCATCCCCAGTCGCGGATTCTCCTGCTCGGCGAACCGCGACGGCGGAACGACGCCGTGCCACAGGCTGAGGGCGGCCTTGATCAGGCCTGCGACGCCCGCCGCGCCCTCGGTGTGGCCGAGATTGCCCTTGATGGAACCGATGCCGCACGGCCGCGACCGATTGCGCCCGTGCAGGTGCCCCAGCGCCTTGACCTCGATCATGTCGCCGAGCACCGTCCCGGTGCCGTGCGCTTCGAGGAAGTCCACCTGCTCGGGCCGCACTCCGGCGCGTTCGCACGCCTCCCCGATCACCTGCTGCTGCGCCCACCGGTTCGGCGCCGTGATGCCGTTGCTGCGACCGTCGGAATTGACCGCGCTGCCCTTGATCACCGCGTAGATCGGCAGGCCCGCCGCCTGCGCGTCGGCCAGCCGCCGCAGCACGAGCACCGCGACGCCCTCGCCGCGCACGATCCCGTCGGCGCTGCCGCTGAAGGGCTTGCACCTGGCGTCCGGCGCGGAGAGACCGGCCTGGGTGTAGAAGACGCCGACGGCGGGGGTGAGCACGAGATTGACGCCACCGGCGACCGCTTGGTCGCACTCGCCGGAAGCCAGTGCGCCGCAAGCGAGATGGATCGCGACCAGCGACGAGGAGCAGGCCGTGTCGACCGCGACACTCGGTCCTTTCAGGTCGAACTGGTAGGACAGCCGGTTGGCGGTCATGAAGTAGCCGTTGCCGGAGCCGTGTTGCGGCGTGATCGCGGCGTAGTCGCGCATTTGCAGGTTGGCCCATTCGTTGGCCATCACGCCGACGAACACCCCGGTGCGCGAACCGGCTTCGCCGCGCGGGTCGAGCGTGGCGTCTTCGAAAGCCCGCCAGGTCGCTTGCAGCAGCAATCGCTGTTGCGGATCCATCGCCTCGGCTTCGCGCGGCGTGATGCCGAAGAACTCGGCGTCGAACGCGTCGGCGTCGTCGAGGAAGCCGCCGCCGCTGGTGTTGATCGTGCCGGGCGCGCCGGCCGGGTCGTGGAAGTCGGCGGCGTTCCAGCGACTGGCCGGGACCTCGGAGATCGCGTCGCGTCCGTCGATCAGCAGCCGCCACAGCGCGGCCGGATCTGGTGCTTGGGGGAATCGGCAGTCGAGGCCGACGATGGCGATATCGGTCATGCGGCGAGGGCGAATTCGGCCGCGATATAGGCGGCGATGTCGGCGATGGTGGGGTACTCGAACACCAGCGTCGGGTCGGCCTCGAGCGACCAGCGCTCCTCGATCTCGCCGCACAGGCCGACCGCCGAGACGGAGTCGAGGCCCAGCTCGGCGAGCGGAACGACGGGATCCACCTCGTGGGGTGCGCGTTCGGTGTAGTCCGCCACGCGCTCCACGAGCCAATCCTGGATCGTGGTGGAACGAGTAATGGTGCTGCTGAACATGTTTCGGCTCCTCGATGCGCGTTCGGTCGGTCAGGCGGTCATGGATCGGCTCAGCGCCGGCTCGAGATCCCGGTACAGGACGCGCTCGACGCGATCTGCCAGGAACAAATCCCGCATCGCACCGCGCCGCACCTTCCCGCTGGTGGTGCGCGGAACGGCATGCGGCTCGACGAGAACCACGTTCGGCGCGGGCACGTCGAATCCGCGGGCGACGGCGTTCTTGATCGCCGCGGTCAGCTCGGCGAATGTCGTGTCGCCGCGCCGCGCCTTCTTGACGCCCTGCACCACGACAAGCCGTTCCCGGCCGCCCGCGTCGACGGACACGGCGATGCCGGCGCTGTCGGCGAATGCCGGATGCAGTTCGCGCACCAGCCCCTCGATGTCCTGGGGGTAGACATTGCGGCCGTTGATGATCAGTAGATCCTTCAGGCGGCCTGCGACGAAGAGTTCGTTCGCGCGCAGCAGACCGAGATCACCGGTGCGCAGGAAAGGTCCTTCGGCGCCCAGGTGAGCGTCGAAGGTCTCGCGCGTCTCGTCCGGGCGATTCCAATAGCCGGCGGCGACGCTCTCGCCGCGTATCCAGATCTCGCCGACAGTGTTCTCCGGCAGCTGTCGCAGCCGGTGCGGGTCGACGATGCGGATATCGAGACCGCGTGCCGCGTGTCCGCAGCCGACGAGCCGCGTATCGCTCCCGACGTCCAGGTAGGCCGGCGCCGACGGAACCGTCCGCGCGCTGGCGAGCAGCGTCACCTCGGCGAGACCGTACGCGGGGCGGAAAGTCGTCGGCCGCCATCCCGCGGGCGCGAACCGCTCGAGCACCGCCGCCATGGTTCGCTCGCGGACCGGTTCGGCGCCGCTGAGAGCGATCTCCAAAGTGCTGAGGTCCAGCTCGGCCACCTGCTCGTCGCTCACTCGCCGCGCGATCAGGTCGTAGGCGAAATTCGGTGCGCCGGTGAAGGTCGCCCGGTATTCGTCGATGGCTTGCAGCCAGCGCACCGGGCGCTTGAGGAACGTGGTCGGCGCCATGAACACCAGGTTCGCGCCTGCGTACACCGCTCCGAGCAAGAAGCCGATCAAGCCCATGTCGTGAAAGTGCGGAAGCCAACCGACGCCGGTCCCGGCATCGTTCATTCCGCCCGCGGCGATGGCGGCCTCGTTGTGCATGAGATTGCCGTGCGTCACGACGACGCCTTTCGGAGTGCCGGTCGATCCCGACGTGTATTGCAGGAATGCGATCGTCGCCGTGTCGATGTCGGGCATGCGCCATGCATCGGGCTCACCGGCCGGCCCGTCGGTCGCGACCACGAGCGCGGGCGTAGCGGCTTCGATCATCGGCTGGAACTGCGCGGTAGTGAGCACCAAGCGGGCGCCGGAATCCGCGATCACACTCGCTACTCGCCGGCTACTGCCCGCGTCATGCGGCACGGGCGCGGGGACGGCCACGACGCCGGCGTACAGACAGCCGAGGAAGGCCCGCAGGAACGCCATGCCGTCGAGGTAGACAAGCACGACCGGCTCCGCCGATTCCGGGCGGCTCGCCAGCCAGGCGGCGAACGCTCTGGCGTCGCGGTCCAGCTCACGGTAAGTGCGGATCTCCTCGCCGAGTCCGAGCCCGGTTTCCCGAAGGTAGGTGTAGGACCTGGTGTCCCCGTATTCGGCAACCTGTCGCCTCATGTGGTGAACGAAAGTCGGCTGCATCTCGTGGTTCCTTCGTAGCGATCGGCATCGGCGTTCGGCTACTACTGTCCGCTGGACCCAACCGCAGGACCAGGGACCTCAGGGACCACTCAGCAAACCCAGGGGGTGGGATCGACGCACCCATGGGGTGGTGGTGGCCGCGCCGCCATGTAGATAGCTGTCGATCTGCTGGGGCGTCTCCATGCGTGGCCGACCCCTGTGAGCCGCATCACCGGGCATCACTAGTTGCTTAGCGCAAGCAATTACCATATAGTTGCATAGCGCAAGCAACTTATCTCGTCTGGAGCGGCCATGGCAGTCTCATCCGATACGGCTCACAGCCTGATCAAGGAGCTCTATCTGATGGGCCGGGCGATCCGCGTCGCGCTGGCACACCCGGAGGAAGGGCACTTGCTCCCGGGCGGCATCGGGGTGCTCGGCACCCTCGAGTCCAAAGGTTCGTGCAGGCAGGTCGACCTCGCCGTGGATCTGTGCATCAGCCCGAGCGCGCTGAGCAGGCACGTCACCGAGCTCGTCGGCGCGGGCTACATCAGCAGGCACGCCGATCCCACCGACGGGCGGGCCACCCTCATCCGGGTGACCGACGAGGGCCGCGATCTGCTCTACCGCGTCCGCGCCTCGCGGGCGCGCGGCTTGCAGGACGTCCTCACGGACTGGAGTGAGGACGACGCCGAGCAAGCCTGTGCCGCCGTGCAGATGCTCCGGAACGCATTGACCGCACACGCGCAGAGCAGCGCGGTGCACGCGCACCAGCCGGTTTCGAAAAGAGAGTCAGGAAGTAGATGTCTAGTTCAGTCGAGTCGGAGTCGGTGACACGACGCGACCCGTACGCGATGACCCACCGCGAGGTCCTGGAAGCCATGACCGGGTTGCTCGCGGCCCTGTTCACCGCGCTGCTCAGCACCACGATCGTCGCCACCGCACTGCCGACCATCATCGGCGACCTCGAGGGATCGCAAACCGCCTACGCCTGGGTCATCACCACCGCACTGCTGGCCAACGCCGCCTCCACCCCCATCTGGGGCAAATTCGCCGACCTGTTCAACAAAAAACTGCTGGTCCAATCCGCCATCGTCATCTTCGTCATCGGCTCGGTGATCGCCGGAATCGCCCACACCGTGCCCGTACTCCTGGCCGCCCGCGTCATCCAAGGCATCGGCATGGGCGGATTGACCGCCCTGGTCGTGGCGATCATCGGCTCCATCGTCGCCCCCCGCGAACGCGGCCGCTACTCCGGCTACATGGGCGCGGTCATGGCAGTCTCGATGTCCGGCGGCCCCATCCTCGGCGGCGTCATCGTCGACAGCCCACTCGGCTGGCGCTGGTGCTTCTTCGTCTGCGTACCACTGGCCGTGATCGCCCTGGCGCTGTTGCAGCGGACCCTGCGGCTGCCCACCGACCGCAAACAAGGCGTGTCCATCGACTGGCTCGGCGCCGCGCTGCTGACCGCCGGCGTCTCCGTACTGCTCATCTGGGTGTCCTTCGCCGGAAAAGCCGGATACTACGCGTGGATGTCGCGGGAATCAGCGCTCTACGTCGGCGCCGGCGTACTGCTGCTGGCAGCGACCGTGTGGGTCGAATCCCGCGCCAAGTCGCCCATCATCCCCCTGCCGATCGTCACCGAACGCACCACCGGCCTGGCGATCCTCGCCTCCATCGCCGTCGGCATCGGCATGTTCGGCGCTACCACCTTCCTCGGCCAATACTTCCAAACCGCACGCGGCTACTCCCCGACCATCGCGGGTGTGCTCACCATCCCCCTGGTCGCGGGCATGCTGATCGCCTCGGTCGGCTCCGGCCAACTGATCACCCGCCGCGGCAAATGGAAAAGCTTCGTCGTCTCCGGCGCCGCGCTGCTGGTAGCCGGATTCGCGCTGCTGTCCACCATCGACCACGCCACCAACCTATGGCTGGTCGCCGCCTACATCACCATCGTCGGCCTCGGCGTCGGCATGATGATGCAAAACCTCGTCCTCGCCGTACAGAACACCGTCAGCGTGCACAACATCGGCGCCGCCTCCAGCAGCGTCGCGTTCTTCCGCACCTTCGGCGGCGCCATCGGCGTGTCGGTCCTCGGCTCCGTACTGGCCACCCGAGTCAGCGAACTATCCGCCCAAGGCTTCGCCCAACTCGGCATCCACCCCAAATCCTCCGGCGGCAGCAACCTCAACCTGGACGCCCTACCCACACCCATCGCCACCATCGTGCGCGCCTCCTACGGCGACGCCACCGGCCGCATCTTCCTCATCGCCGCCGGCGCGACGATCGTCGCGCTCATCGCGACCGCACTGCTGCCCAACCGCCCGCTACGCCGCACCATCGACATCGACCCCACACTCGACCCGATGCAGGCCGAGGCTCGCGCGGAGGGCAAGGAGGCGAACGCCGCCAAACAGCCGGCTCTGCTCGACTGAGCCGCCGATACGCGGAGAGCCCCGAAGCCTTCTCGGGGCTTTCCGCGCGTCACGGGTGCCGTTCAGTACGGCGGACGCTCGGCAGAGCGCAAACCGACGGTCGTCGCCGAGGTCAGCGCGACGGCCAGGCAGCGCAACTCGCCGGGAATCAGGAGCGATCTGATCGCGCCCTGGAAACATTCGAGCACCGCGCCGTCGGACCACCGCACGTCGTAGCGGTACCAGCACCGACCGGCGCCGCCGGCGCGCTGAACGTCCCGCTCGACCCGGACGGCCAGTTCGGCGAGCGCCGCGCGAACCTGACTCGGCTCGCCGGTGCTGGCGATCTTCCACCACGGCCGGTTGAAGTAACCTGGCTCGGAGATCTCGACCAGGTAGAGCAACGGCATCCCCACGACGTCGGAGGCGGTCATACCGCTCAGACTGCAGCAAAACGGACTGGACGGATGGGTGAAACGCCGGGCGTCACCAAGGCGATATCGACTCACGAGTCGAGGCGGTCGAGCAGCCGGCGCGGACCGACCACCTGCGCACCGAAAGCCGCGACACGTTCCCGCAGTCCTCGGTCCGCCGTCACCACCGTGATCGGACGGCCGCCGTCCTGTGCGCGAGCCGCGGCCACCACATCGACGATGGCGTCGTCCCCCGAACCGTCCGCCCGCACCACCCGCAGGCCGCCCGCATCCGGATTCTCCGCATCGACCGCGGCCTTCGCCGCTCCCTCGAGCACCACGATCACCTCGGTGCGTTCGGCCAGCCGCTCCGCCAGCCCGGTCAGCCGTTCGAGCAAACGCCGAGCGGCGCCGGAGCGGTCGCGCCACCATCCGTCGGGTCGTGACCCGATGACGTTCGCGGCGTCCACCACGATCAGCTGGGCACCGTCCGTCATCGCCTCAGTCCCCTCCCCCGGCGAGCACCGCGCCGGCAGCGGACTCTGCCGCCGCAGGCCGCGCCGCCCGCACGGCGGCGAGAGCGTTGATCCTGCCGTACCCGTACTTGTCGCTGTGCCCGTCGGCCCCGTAGCCGCCGTCCTGCGGATCGATCCGGTCGCAGGCGTCTTTCAGCAGGTCCTTCACCTCGCTGCAGGTCAGGTCCGGATTCACCGACAGCATCAGTGCTACTGTCCCGGCCACGCCCGGGCAGGCGCTGGACGTGCCGCCGAAGTCGTTGGTGTAGTCGCCCGCCGCATCGCCCGACGCCGTCGTGCCGCGGTTGTAGCCGGCCGCGCCGTGCCGATCCACCGTCCAGATCCCAGGCGTCAGCGGGTCGGGATGCCCGAAGGGGCGGTGCCCGATGTCGCTGCTGGGGAACGCGCACCAGACCGCTTTCCCGAAATCGCTGTACACACTGCGCTTACCGGTGTCGTTGCAGGCCGCGACGGCGATGACCTCGGCGAAACTCGCGTAGCCGTCGTTGTCGACGGACTCGTTGCCGTTGCCCGCCGCGAACACCACCACGCAGCCCTTGCCGCCGCGGCCGCTGGCGACGGCGTGCTCGATCGCCAATCTGGTGCTCGCGGGCAGCGCCACGACCCGGTTGTGCACCGGATCGCCCGGCTGGAACCAGGCGCCGTCGGCCGGACCCCAACTGCACGAGATGACGTCCGCGCCGTGATCGGCTGCCCACACGAAAGCGTCCGCCTCGGCCTGCGAACCGAGCCCTGAGGCGAGCCGGATCGGCATCAGAGCGGCTTCCGGCGCCACTCCGGACGCCCCGGCGGTGCCGTTGGCGCACGCCACGCCCGCGCACGCGGTGCCGTGATTGTCACCGTTGTCGGGTCCGGTGCCGAAGGTGTCCTTCGGGCGCGGATCACCGGTCTTCGCCGTGACATCGCGCGGGGCGACGATCTTCGCCGCGCCGGCGAATTCGGGATGGTCGATGTCGACGCCGTCATCGATGATCGCGATCGTCACCCCGGCTCCGCGGGTGATGGCGTGGGCGGCTTCCACTGCGGCATGCGCGTCGATCGTGACACCGCCGATGGTGGTCTTCTTCAGATGCCACTGCTGGGGAAAGATGGTCTTCTTGGCGCTGCTGCGGATCAGTTCGGGATGGCAGTACTCGATGTCGTCGCGATTCAGCAGCGAGTTGGCGATGTCGAACACCTGCTGCCCGGTGCCCTCGGGCGCCGCCGTGAAATAGGCGTTGGTGGCGTAGGAAAGCCTCTGCTTCACAGTCAGATTCGCCGCGCCCAGCACGGCGAGGCAATGTTCGTGATCGACGCGGTCGACGAACTTCACGAAGATGTTCTCCGTATAGAGCACCGGCTCCCCGGTACCGGGATCCACCAGGACGTGTCCGGCGAACCGCACCTCCGGCGCGGCGTCGAGCACCGGCTTGCGCTGCTGCACCGACCTCGAACCCGCGGGCAGCCGGTAGACCTCCACCCCCGCCTCCGGGTAGGCCTGCACCAGTGTCGCGTCGTCGAGTTCGGCGCCCAGCGGCGTGCGCACCGAACCCGATTGCCGCCGGATCCCGCGTCCGCTGCGCGTGCGCACCACGATCAGATCGGGGCTCTGTGCCAGCTCGAAACCGGGATCGTCCTTCGTACCGAAATTCGCGGTAGGCATCGAGATCTCCTTCGCCATGGGGGCCGGAGCACCAACTATGAACCAAAACTTCTGTGAAACACGGATTTACGGAGCAGCGCGCCCGTGTCGGCCGATCGACATCGGCCATGATCTTCGGCGCGTTCCTGTTCGGCGTCGTCTTCCCCTGGCGGCTGCGCGGCCGTCGGCAACGGCGCGCAACTGCTCAGCGGCATCTTCTGCCCGCGTTCTTCGTCACGTGGAACTCGGCGGACTCGACCGCGCCTGCATCGCCGAGTTCGCCGCGTTCATGCTCGCCGCACTCGCGGAAGGCTCAGCGGCAGTTTGTGGCGGCTCGCTCGGGCGATCACCGACCGGACCGGGTCCGCGGCCCTGGCTGCGCTGATGAACACCCGAACCGGACAAGAGAGCCGCGCAGCGATTCAGCCGTTCGGGCCGAGGCCACCCACCCCGCCCCGCTCTCTCGCCCAGCGGTGGTCGGCCTTGCGACGCGATCGGAGCACCGGTCCACGGCGGCAGTGTTTCGTAGGACACATAGCCGGGCATCACCACAGTCTGCGCATGACATAGAGCCTTGGCCGGCCACCGTCACAACGACAACTCTGGAACCGACGTCGGCGCCGTCGGCGAGACCGCGCACACCTCGAGCCGGTAGTTGGGGTCGGATCCGAACACATCGATCGGTATCACCGCGTCCAGGACAACTTCATCGGGAATGGCCACGGTGATCCCGAAGCAGCCGAGCCGACAAACCGAAAGAAGGAGTTCGATGTCCGATTTCACGAACTTCTCCACCAGCAACGGAGGGTTGCGCAGCGTGGTCGTGACCGCTGTCGAGATGTCGACCGCGGTCGGCGCCGACACCGACGCGACATGGAAAGGACTGCTCGCCGGGGAGACCGGGATCGCCAAGGTCAAGGACCCCGAGTTCGAGCGTTTCCGGGTTCCGGTCGACATCGCCGGTCAGTTCGAACTCGATCCCACCGAGGAACTCGATCGCCTCCAGAAGCGGCGCATGTCCTACATCCAGCAGGTCGCCTACGTCATGGGTAACCGGATCTGGGACACCGCAGGCCGTCCTGAGGTCGATCCCGACCGGCTCGGCGTCTGCATCGGCACCGGCCTCGGCGGCGCCGACACGCTGATCGAGTCGAACGATCAACTACGGGAAGCGGGTTACCGCAAGGTGTCGCCCTTCGCGGTGCCGATGGTCATGCCGAACGGTCCCGCCGCGGTGGTCGGGTTGGAACTCGGCGCGCGTGCCAGCGTGGTCACGCCGGTCTCGGCGTGCGCGTCGGGATGCGAGGCGCTGGTGCACGCGTGGCGCTCGATCATCTTGGGCGAGGCCGACATGGTGGTGGCGGGCGGGGTGGAAGGCCGCATCAACCCGCTGGCGGTGGCCGGATTCGCGATGATGCGGGCATTGAGCACACGCATCGATGAGCCGGAGCGCGCGTCGCGTCCGTTCGACCGGGATCGCGACGGGTTCGTCTTCGGCGAAGCCGCCGCGCTGTTCGTACTCGAATCCGAAGACCACGCCCGCGCCCGCGGCGCGACACCACTGGCACGGCTGATGGGCGCGGGCCTGACCGCTGACGGTCATCACATGGTTCTGCCGCATCCGGATGGTGCGGGCAACATCCGGGCGATGCGCCGTGCGCTGGAAACGGCGGGCGTGAGCGGTAAGGACATCGACCACGTCAACGCCCACGCGACATCCACCTCGTTCGGCGACCTGGCCGAAGCAAGAGGGATCCGCGCGGCGGTGGGCGACCATCCCTCGGTCTACGCACCCAAATCCGCGCTGGGGCATTCCGTCGGCGCGGTCGGCGCGGTGGAAGCAGCTTTGACCGTGCTCAGCGTGCGCGACGGGGTGGTGCCGCCCACCCTCAACCTCGACAACCAGGATCCCGAGATCGACCTCGACATCGTCCACGGCAGCGCACGCACCCAGAACATCGAGTACGCGCTGAACAACTCCTACGGATTCGGCGGCCACAACGCAGCCGTCGTCTTCGGCCGCTGCTGAGCATCCCGGGTGCGCCCGCCACTCACGCGTGGCGTGCTCGCCTGCCGGAATCCGCGTCGCCGGTTCGGCCGGACCCGCGGCGCGCTCGTTGGCCTCGGGCGACCTCCGTCGCGAGGGCGTCGAGCGGTTGCGCGAACTGGCGCAGCGGGTCCGCCAACGCGGTCAGCCAGGCCCTCGCGGCATCGACACCTGCCGGATCGAGGGCATAGATCCGTCGCGTGCCCTCGGCGCGAACCCGCACCAGCCCGGCGTCTCGCAGCACCTTGAGGTGCTGGGAGACGCCGGGCTGCGAGATCGGCGTGCGCTGTTGTACGGCGGCGACCAGCGCGCCGGCCTGCTGCTCGTCGGCGGCCACCAGTTCGAGGATGAACCGGCGGACCGGGTCGCCGAGCGCCTCGAAGATCTTCGCCGGGGACGGATCCATCAGGCGGGAGAGCCGTCCTCGGGGGTGACCGTATAGAAGTCGATGGTCCGCTGCGCCGCCGCGTTCGCCTCGGCGGGGTCGTCGCCGTCACCGGCGGCTGCCTCCGCCCAGCCCAGAGCCGCCGTCCGGACGAACGTCAGCCCCTCCGGCGTGGTCGGGAAGGCGAGCCCCTCGGCCGTGTCCACCGCGTCTCCGCTGGACACGTGCAGCCCGAGACCCATCAGGGCCAGATCCCAACCGACGCCCACCGCCCCCGGACCGTACTGCGTCCAGAACTCGGGATCGACCGGCGCCTCGTGCCGCAACTCCAGCTCGGTGCCGTCCGCGGTGGGTGTGAGCAGCACTGTCACCCAGGAGATCTGCGGTCCCATCTCCCAGGTCACCGCGAACCGCTCCGGCGCGTCGCACTGTTCGACGACACCGTTGGCGTTGCCTTCCAGCTGATAGCGGCCGCCGACCCGCAGATCGCCGCTGATCGGCAGGAACCAGCGCGGAATCCGCTCGGCATCGGTGAGCGCGTGCCACAGGTCCGCGCGATCGGTCGGGTAGCCCCGGCGCGCGACGGCGATCCGGGTGGGCACCCCGTCGCGCGATCCGGTGCGGACTTCGCGAGTCACGAGACCGGCGATGGCGGCGGGATCGGTGAGCAGCACCATGACATCCTCCTTTATAAGTTTCAGGTTATATTAGCGCGCCGCGGCGGGACCGCAAGACCGACGCGCCGCCGCCCGGGTCAGGCGTCCGGGGACAACCCCGCGATAGCGCGCAGCGCGGAGATCATTCCCGTGACCGGGATGCCGGGATCGATCGACCGGAACAGGCCCAGCCCCACACCGAGGGCCAGCACGGCGACAGCGGCTTCGGCCTGTGGCATCGGGGTGTCCACATCGTCCGTGGCACGCAGGGCGGCTGCGACCATGCCCACGATGCCGTCGAGCCGCTTCGCCAACTCGGCACGCAGGTGCTCGTCGCGCCGCGCGTGCACGCCGAACTCCAATTCCAACTGCGTCCAGTTGGGCTCGCCGATCACCCGCTCGGCCCATTCCGTCATCCGTTTCAGCCGCTGCGCGGCCGTCGGCGCGGCGACGATCGCGGCGACCTCCGCGGCTCGCTCACCGCGAATTTCGTCGAGCACCGCCAGACACAAGTCGTCTTTGGTGCGGAAGTTCGAATACACCGCGCCTTTGGTGAAACCGGCGACTTTCGCGACCTTGTCCAAGGTCGTGGCCTGATAACCGTCCTCGAGAAAAAGCCGCTTGGCGGTCGCGATCAAAACGGCTCTGGTCCGCGCCTGGCTCTGCGCTCGCGTCGGCCGCGAACGCCCTGCCCCCGCCTGCGGCCGACACTCACCGCTATTCCCGGACAATCTCCACCCCTTACAGATACTCTCAGTATCCGATTCTAGATGCCAGGGGTATCCCAATCGCAGGAAGGATCGCATCGTGAGGAGCCGAATACTCAGACTGGCCACAGCTTTGACGGGAACCCTCCTCGTGGCCGGGGGTGGGGCGGTCGCAGCCCCACACGCATGGACGGAACCGGCTGCGGAAACCGTGGCCGACGACGCTTTCTACATTCCGCCCCCGGCACCGGCGGGGGCGCCGGGCTCCATCATCCGCACCGAAGGGTCGCGGCTGGCGATCTCGGTCCCCGGGCAACCCGGGCAGATTCCCGCGACGTCGACGCGCATCATGTACACCAGCAGCGATACCCACGGTGCGCGCACGGCGGTGACCGGGACATATCTGGAACCGTCCCAGCCGTGGACCGGCCCCGGCCCCCGGCCGCTGGTCGCCTACGCGGTCGGCACGAAGGGGCAAGGCGATCAGTGCGCGCCGTCGAAACTGCTGGCGCAATTCATTCAATACCAGCCGCCATTCGACGTGATCGTCGAATACGACGTGCTGGCGCTGTACACACTGCTGGCCCGCGGCATGGCCGTGATGGTGACCGATTACCACGGTCTGGGCACACCGGATGTGCACGACTATCTCAACCGTAAATCCCAGGCCTACGCGCTGCTCGACTCCGCGCGCGCGGCGCTGCAATTGCCGGGCACCAGCCTCAATCCCGGCTCGCCCGTCATCCTGTACGGATACTCCCAGGGCGGTATGGCCTCCGCGGGCGCGGCCGAACTGCAGCCGAGCTACGCCCCCGATCTCAACGTGCGGGGCGCCTACGTCGGCGGGCCGGTCGTGGACGACGAATACTTCATCGCCTTCAACGACGGGCGGGCCGCACTCGGACCGGCCTTCGCGTGGATTCTCAACGGCATCGCCGCCAATTATCCCGAGACCCAGCCGGTGCTCGACGCCGAACTCAACGACACCGGCAAGGCGATCCTGCGCGAATCGCTGGACAAGTGCGCCGTGCCGCTCGGACTTGCCCAGCAATTCCCGAACACCTCGCAGTGGACCACCAGCGGGGAACCGCTCAACGTGGTGATCGATCGATCCCCGGTGTTGAAGGCGGCGTTCAACGACCAGCGGGTCGGCACGCTCACCCCCGCGGTGCCCGTCCTCATCGCCTCGAACCAGTTCGACGAGGGCGCGCCGTACGTGCCCGTCCACGAACTGGCCGCCGGATGGTGCGGCGGGGGCGCGCCGGTGATGCTGAACGCGAATGCCGAGCTGCCCAGCGTCATCACCGGGTTGCGGGTCACCCACGTACTGACGTTCTTCCCGTCACTGGGCGCCTCGCAGCAGTGGATGACCGACCGGCTCGCCGACCAGCCCGCACCGTCCAACTGCGGGGCGCTGCCCTGATTTGCGCGAGCACGATCGTTCGGATACCGTCGGTATCCGACTCGGAGGCCCGGCACAGCGCCTCACGCGGCGGTTCCGCTCGCAGTGCCGTGAACTCCATGCACGATGGTCGGCCGCGGCTGGGTTTCACGACCGAGCCGCGGCCGACCTGCCTGCCAGGGAAGGCCCGGCGGCCACGCGGCAGGCGAGTTCCGCCCCCACGATCTCCCGCCGCCTCGGCTCCTGACGCCGATTCGTGTTCGCGGGAGATGCGCTGCTCCACCGTTCCTGGTCTCGGTCGAATTCGGTACAGAAAGGTTCGAATGTCGGAGTTGGCTCACCCCCGCCGACCTGAGCCATTCAGGTGCGCACAGCGGTGATACTCCGACACCCGGCACGAACCACCCCGTCCCCGGCCCGCCTTCACTCGCGGCAGATTGCCCGCTCAGGCAACGGTTTCCGCGGTTCTACAACACCCAGCGAACTTCCAGTTATCCTGGATTGGCGCGCATGGTTCAGGTGTTGTCCGCAGTCGGAACTGTCAGTTGAGTGTCGTCCTCACGGATCGGCGAAATGACTATGACGATCTTCGAGCACACGCGAGCCCGCGACCCCAAGCGCTACCTCTGGATTCTGGGCCTGATCGCCCCCGGTTGCGCACTACTGCCCTCGACGCTGGTGGCGCACACCGGACTGGAAGTGTTCTGGTGGATCGGCCCCATCATCGTGCTGGTGGTCATCCCCCTGCTGGATTGGGTCATCGGCGACGACGGCAGCAATCCTCGCGAGGAAGATTACGAGGCGCTGTCCAACGATCGTTACTACCGGTGGTGCACCTTTCTGTTCCTGCCGATGCAATTCATCGGCCTGCTCATCGCCGGCTACCTGTGGGCCAGCCACGAGCTGAGCCTGGCCGACAAGCTCGGCCTCGCGGTCACCCTCGGGTTCGTCTCCGGCATCGGCATCAACGCCGCGCACGAGCTCGGCCACCGCGCCGAACATCTGGAACGGTGGCTGGCCAAGATCGCGCTCGCGCAGTCCGGATACGGGCACTTCTTCGTCGAGCACAATCGCGGCCACCACGTTCGCGTGGCCACGCCCGACGACCCGGCCAGCGCCCGGTTCGGCGAATCGTTGTGGCAATTCCTGCCGCGCACCATGCTGGGCGGATTCCGGTCGGCGCTGGCACTGGAACGCACGCGGCTGGCCCGCAACGGCAAACGCTGGTTCAGCCCGGGCAACCATCTGCTGCAGGCATGGGCGATGAGCGCGGCGCTGTTCGGCGGGTTGATCGTGGTCTTCGGACCCGTCATCACGCCGTACCTCGCCCTGCAAGCACTCATCGGCGCGGGCCTGCTGGAAACCGTCAACTACGTCGAGCACTACGGACTGCTGCGCGACCGCCGCCCCGACGGCCGTTACGCCCGCTGCTCACCCCGCGACAGCTGGAACAGCGACCGCCTGGTCACCAATATCTTCCTGTTCCACCTCCAGCGCCACAGCGATCACCACGCCAACCCGGGCCGTCGCTACCAGACCCTGCGCAGCTGCGAAGTGGCGCCCCAGCTGCCCGCGGGCTACGCGACCATGGTCGTGCTCGCGGCGATCCCCCCGCTGTGGCGCGCGGTCATGGACCCCCGCGTCCTGGCCCACTACAACGGCGACATGACGCTGATCAACCTCAAGCCGCGCAGGCGCAAGCTGGCGCTGCCCATCCGGCATCCGCGTGCGGACGTGCGATGGACAGCCGACTCCGGCATGAGCCCGCCGGCCGGCGACGACGACCTGTTCCCCACCGAGGCCAATCGTTGACCCGGCCGCCCGAGTACCCGTTCAGCGCGGCGGGGACGGGTACCGGGCGTCGGGCTTGAGACAGGTGAACTGCATGACGTCGGTATGCCCGCGGCGGAAGTAGTCGGCGGAACCGGTCAGATACCGGATGTAGGCGTTGTAGGTGTCGCGCCCGGCGATTTCGATCGCCCGATCCCGGTTCTCGTGGAGCGCGTCGGCCCAGCAGTCCAGCGTCGTGGTGTAGTGCGGCCCCAGCGCCTGGACGTCGGCGACGGTGAATCCGGCGTCCTCGGCGTATTCGGTGACCCCTTTGGGGTGGTGACCGGTCGGCAGCGGAAGCTCCCCGCCGGGGAAGATGGTCTCCCGCAGAAAGCGCAGGAACGCGAAATCCTCGCTGGTGATCGGGGTACCGTGCGCCCGCAGATGTTCGCGGCTGTGGCTGACCACGTTCTGCAACAGCAGCACCCCGTCGGAGGGCATGATCCGATAGGCGAACTCGAAGAACTCCCCGTAGCGGTCCACCGGCAGGTGCTCCAGCGCTCCGATGCACACGATCCGGTCGGCTCGCCGGTCGAAATCCTCCCACCCCTGCACCCGCACCCCGCCGTAGGGGCGGCCGCGGATCAATCGGTCGACGAGCATGTCGCGCACGTACCGGTACTGGTTGCGACTGCGGGTCAACCCGATCGTGTGCACTCCGTAGGTGTCCATGGCGCGCAGCATGGTGGAGCCCCAGCCGCAACCCACGTCCAGCAGGGCCATCCCCGGTTGCAGATCGCATTTGGCCAAGGCCAGATCGATCTTCGCCGTCTGGGCTTTCTCCAGGGTGTCGTCGGGATGGGTCCAGAAGGCGCAACTGTAGGTACGAGTCGGGTCGAGGAAGAGCCCGAAGAACTCGTCCGGCAACTCTTCCCGGGAGAGCACCTCGCGATAGAGGGGGGCGTGAACACTCATGATGGCGGATCTTTCGCACGAACCAGCAGTGCTGTTCAGCGGAAGCCGCCGGGCGGCTCCCGGCCGGACGCGACCACGATGCGGACGCCCCGACCACGCGCTGCCGGCGAAGACGACCACACCGTCGATGACATGGTCGACCCAGGCCGACACCTTCACGCTACCTCGCCCCCTCCGGCCGCACCCGGGAACCAGGCATCTCAGCGAGTCCGAAGACGGCCGCCGCTCCCCCGGTCGCCAGGCCGCGGCCGCGCACTTCCCGAGTGGAGCCCCGAAGCGGCGCGTGCGTCGATGACGCGAGCCGGGATCGCTTCGGCGGTGCTGTCGGTCTCCACGCCCGGCACCACTTTCCTATCCGATCCGGCACAAGCGGCCGAACTCGCGCGGGCGGTCAACGACTACAGCGCCGCGCTCGCGCACGCCGAACCCGGACGCTTCGGGTTCTTCGCCACCCTCCCCATGCCCGACACAGCTGCGGTCGCCGCCGAGGCCCGGCGATCCCTCGACGACCAGCACGCCGACGGCGTCGTGCTGCTCGCCAACGCACCGGGGAGCTATCTGGGCGAGCTAGGGCAGGACGAACTCTTCGACGTGCTGAACCAGCGATCAGCCGTCGCGTTCGTCCACCCGGCGGGCCTGCCCGCGCCCGCCGTCCCAGGTGTCGCGCCGTTCGCCGCGGATTTCCTGCTCGACACCACCCGGGCGGCGTACCTGCTCGTGCGCGACGGCATCCGGCGGCGGTATCCCGACATCCGCTTCGTTCTCGCCCACGCGGGCGGGTTCGTCCCCTACGCCGCGCACCGGATGGAGCCGGCCATCTTCGACGACACCGGCCGCAGCCCTGCAGGTCGGGCTCGCACCGCTGCCTGGGGTAGCAGCGCGCACGGCGCTCCGGGTCAACCGCGGAGTCGCTCGAACTCCGTGGCGCAATGCGCGGAGAAGACCGTGACCGCGTCGCCGTTGTCGCGGACGAGTTCACGCAGCCGTTGCTGGTTGTCGATCCGAGCCCGCCGCCGAGTGTCCACGTACCACTGGAAGATCAGCGTGCCCACCGGCATCGACGGCTTGGCAAGCATCTGCCCGTGATAGGTGTATGCGTCACCGGCGTGCAACAGCCAGCCGTCTCCGGTGTCGACCGCGACACCGACATGACCGCGGGTGTGTCCCGCCAGCGGAACCATGAGTATTTCCGGGGGCAGCCCCCGCAATTCGCGCACCGCCCGGAAACCGAACCAGCGTTCCGCGTCGCTGTCGGTCTCGTCGTACACCGCCCACTCTGGGCCGTGCTCGAATTGCACCGGCCGGTACCGCAACTTCTCGCGCCGGCCGAACGGCCCCGCGACGGCGTCCAACTCCGCTCGGTGCACATGCACGGTGGCCCACGGGAAATCGGCGAGGCCGCCGGCGTGATCGAGGTCGAGGTGCGTGACGACGATGTCCCGGACATCCTCGCGAGCGAAGCCGAGCGCCTCGATCTGCCGCGCGATCGGCCGGTCGAGCACCGGATCGGATTGCCGGATGAGTTGGCGCCCCACCCAGTCATCCGGCCGGACCAGTGCCTGCTCGCCGTACCCCGTATCGATCAGGGCCAGTCCGCCGGAGTGCTCGATCAACAAACAATGAGATGCCCCGGCGGCCTTACGCCGGAACCCCGGCCTGCCGTCGAACAAACGGCCTCCGAAAGGACGTGTTCCCCCGGCATCCAGATGATGGACACGCACCAGTCCGCTCCTATCCGCGCGTTCCGGCCAGCCAGGCTACACGCTGAGGCCTGCGGACGCGACAGACGCCGAGTGCGCTTGTGATGCGAAGTGCGCGAACGCATTCGACTCGATTCGCGGCGCGGCGGGAGCGGGAAGCACTCCCGCCGCTGGCGTCGTCAGGCGATCTTCAAGGTGCCACCGTCGATGACGTAATCCGCACCGACGATATTGGCGGCTTTCGGCGAGGCGAGGAAGGCGACGAGAGCGGCGACCTCCTCGGGTTCGCTGATCCGGCCGGAGGCGATACCGAATTGCTCGGGCACGGACGCGAGCAGTTCCTGCTGCGAAACCCCTTGTGCCGAAGCGAACTTGGCGCCGACGCCGTCCGGCCCGCGCCACAGCGGCGTGCCGACCACGCCGGGAGAGACGGTGTTGACCCGCACTCCGCGCGGCCCGAACTCCTCGCTGAGCCGCTTGGTGAGCGCGGTCAACGCGGCCTTGGCCTCGCTGTAGCCGACCGGGCCCGCGGCGGGAAGATGCTTGTTGATCGAAGAGATGGTGACGATCGAGCCGCGCCGCTGCAGCAGACTGGGCAGGGCCGCACGGGTGACCCAGATCGCGCTGAACAGATTCAGATCGAACAGCTCGCGCCACTGCTCGTCCTCGACGTCGAGGAAGCCGCCGAGCTCCAGGCGCGCGGCGTTCACCGCGCCGACATTGTTGATCAAGATATCGATGCCGCCCAGCTCGTCGAGCGCGGCGTCGATCAACCGGGTCGCCCCCTCGGCGGTGGCGAGGTCGGCCGAGACGGCCGCGACGCTGGCCTTTTCGAGTTCGGGAGTGATGGTGCGCGCGGCGCCGACCACACGGACGCCTTCAGCGGTCAGAGCCTCGGCCACCGCGAGCCCGATGCCGCGACCGGCACCGGTGACGACGGCGGTCTTGCCGGACAGTTCGAGATCCATACTGGAACCTTTCTTTCTTGAACTACAGGTCAATAATTGACGCAGCAAGCGGGGCGACGGCGGACATCGGAACTCAGAGGCCGGTCAGCGCGGTTTCGATGATGCGATGCAGCGTCGGCGCGTCGTAGGTCTTGGCCATCACCCGCAAGCCGACGATGGTGTTCATCAAGAATTCGGCCGCCGCCCTGGCATCGGTGCCTGCGCGCACGTCACCGTCGCGCCGTCCCTGATCGATCCGGGTCTCCAACGCCGCGATCACACGGTCCTGCATGGCGCGGACCGCGCCGGTGATCTCCGCGTCGTGTCCGCCCAGTTCCATAGCGGTGTTCACCGCCAGGCAGCCGCGCCGAACCGGCTGGGCGAGATCGGAATCGACCAGGCCGCCCAGGAAGGCGGCGACACACTCGCGGGTGGAGCCAGGGCGGGACAGGAGGTCGGCGGCCAGCTCGGCGCCCAGCTGGTCGTAGCGACGCAGAGCCAAGTCGAACAAAGCGCGTTTGCTGCCGAACGTGTGGTACAGACTGCCTTTTCCGATGCCGGTGGCCTCGGCCAACTGCGCGGGCGAGGTGTTGGCGTACCCGTGCGTCCAGAACGCCTCCATGGCGCGCTCCACCACCGTGTCCGGGTCGAAGTTGCGCGGCCTGCCCATGACCCGAACCGTAATCGTTCTAGACCTGGAGGTCAAGAAATCGAGCGATCCACGGTCGGCGCACTCGGCCCGGCGGTGCTGTTGTGCTTCGCGGCCTCGGCTTCGGCGACCGCGGCGGCGTTCGCGCGCTCCTTCCGCACCGGCGCCGAGCCGCGGCGGACCGGCGCGTCGAAGGTTCGATGACCCCGCCGCTCGGCCCGGCCGCCCCATCACGACGGTCGACGCATCCGAATCGCGTTGAGCGCAACCATGTCCCGCGATCGTGTGCCTCGCTAACGTTCTCTCGTCGGACGCTGTTGTGGAGGAGTGCGCGGTGACCACTGAGTCGATCGTCGACGTCGAGCTGCACCCGCTCGACGACCCGGTGCGGGCGTCGCTGCGTGGCGAGCACCGCAGGTTCGCCGGCTGGGTAGGCCGGATCGGCCGCTACGACCCGCAGGTCGCCAGGTTCGTCGGCCACCCGCCGGTGCTGGACGAACGAGACTGGGCCGATCTGGCCACCCTCCTCGGTCCGGGCGGCAGCACCTCGTTGCGCGGCCACGGCCACGTGCCGCCCGACGGCTGGACGGTCCTGCGCGAAATGGACTCGGTGCAGATGGACGGCACCGCGCTGCGCGTCGCCCACGACCCGGAACTGGACGTGCTCACCGCGGCCGACGTACCGGAGATCCTCGAGCTGATCGCTCGCACCCAACCAGGCCCATACGCGCCGCGGACCATCGAAATGGGCACCTATCTGGGGCTTCGAATCGACGGCAAACTGGTGGCGATGGCCGGAGAGCGGCTGCACCCGCCGGGCTGGACCGAGATCAGCGCCGTGTGCACCGACGCCGGATTCCGTGGCCGCGGCTTCGCCACGCGGCTGGTCCGCGCGGTCGGCGCGCGCATCCGCGCTCGCGGTGAGACACCCTTCCTGCACGCTGCCGCGGCGAACACGTCGGCGATCCGTTTGTACGAGACGCTGGGCTTCACGTTGCGCAAACGTTCGAAGTCGACGGTCGTGCAGGCGCCTGCGCCGTCGCCCCGGGGCGGCATCCTTTGACGCGAGACGTCGACTGACGGACATTTCACTAGCAGGCGCTTCGTCATCCGGGCGAAACGCTCGGCAGCGAGTCGTACGCAGATCGCAGCTGTCGCAGGTTGTTCGCGGTGCGGACGCGACGCCAAGGCAATCGTTCGCGGCGCCGGTCCGCACACTCGCCCTGCCCAGTCGCTCGCCATGGCCAGAGCGGCGCTCGACCAACTGCTGCTGGACGCCCTACCGGAGATCCGGCTGGTGGTACCGCCGACGAACCGAACTGCCTTCCGTGCACCGGCGGCGTCTGCGCCCGGCTTTCGTTTCACGCCGACGGCGGGTGTGTTACCGCACCGCACATGCACCCCCGCCGCCGACGTATCATCCGTACATCTAAAACAATTAGCCATATGTAAAATAACTGCATAGTCTGGGCGCGTGGCGACCCACCGCACCCCCGATCCCGCGCACCGTGTCCGCGACGCCGAACGCACCAAACGCTGCCTGCTCGAGGCCGCCATGGAGGAGTTCGCCGCCAAGGGCTACGCCGGTGCTCGGGTGAGCGACATCGCCCAGCGAGCCGGTGTCAACAAGCAGCTGATCACCTACTACTTCGGCGGCAAGGAAGGCCTTTACCGGGCGCTTCAGGCGAATTGGCTGGAGCGCGAGGCCGGTCTGAGCGATCCGGAGCTGCCGTTGGCGGAGGTGGTCACGAACTATCTGCGCGACGGGTTGCGCGACCCGCGCGGCATCCGCCTGCTCATGTGGCGGGGATTGTCCGACGCCGCCCCCACCGGCACGCACCCGATCTCGGGGACCGACATCGCCGTGACCAGGCGCCGTCAAGAACGCGGCGAGGTCGCCGCCGACCTCGACCCGGCCGCGTTCCAGCTCGCGGTGATGGGGATGGTCATCGCCCCGCTGCTGCTACCGGTCCAGGTGCGCGACCTGTTCGGGGTGGAGGCTCGGTCCGCCGAGTTCGAGCAGCGCTACGGCGAGCAATTGCGCCGCATTCTCGCCCATCTCACCGATTCCCGTTCCGAAGGAGAAACCTCATGACCTACCTCGTCACCGGCGTGCGCGGCATCGTCGGCCGCACCGTCCTCGATCAATTGCGCGCGGCCGGAAAACCGGTGCGGGCGGCCAGCTCCCGCCCCGCCGAGACCACAGTGCCCGACGATGTCGAACTCGTCGGACTCGACCTGACCGACCGGGAGTCGGTCACCGCCGCCCTCACGGGTGTGGACAAGGTCTTCTGCTACGCCGCCGCCGATGGCATCGGCAACTTCATCGACGCCGCCGAGGCCGCAGGGGTCGCCCACGTCGTGCTGCTGTCCTCCATCGCGGCGGACAACGACAAGAACCCCATCGGCGCAAGGCATCTCGCGGTGGAGAATCCGCTGCGCGCATCCGGCCTGCCGCTGACCGTCCTGCGGCCGGGCGCGTTCGCCGCCAACGCCCGCACCTGGTTTCCCTCCATCAAAGCCGAGCGCGTCGTCCGCGTCCCCTTCCCCGACCTGCAGCTGACCCCCATCCACGAAGCCGACATCGCCGACGCGGCCATCGCCGCACTCGACGACCCATCCCACGCGGGCAAGACCTACCCCCTCACCGGCCCCGAATCCCTGTCCCACCACCAACAGGTCGCTGCCATCGCCGCCGCCCTCGGCGAGCCGGTCGAGCTGATCGAACTGAGTTACGAGGAAGCCGCCGAGGTCTACTACCGCCCGGTCCTCGACATGTGGGCGAAGGCAGGCTCGGAACCGAGCCCGGTCGGCCCCACTTCCGAACCGATCACCGGCACCCCCGCCCGCACCTTCGCCCAATGGGCGGTAGACCACGTGGACGACTACCGCTGACCCACCCCTCCAACCCCGTGTGACCAGGCGATTAGCACCCCTCCAGCCTCGTGCGGTAATCTCTTCGAGCGCCCGCACAGCGGACGCAACGGGCTGTGGCGCAGTTTGGTAGCGCACTTGACTGGGGGTCAAGTGGTCGCAGGTTCAAATCCTGTCAGCCCGACATAGAAAAATCCCCTCCGACCTGCATCGGAGGGGATTTTTTTCTACGGTATCGCCCGCAGAGTTGGGGCCAATCTGGGGCCAGACTTGCCCCGCAGGTGCCGCGACAGCTGATTGCCGTCCTCCTGCAATGCCGCGATATCCGGGTGTAGATACCGCTGCGTGATCCTGGGATCAGTGTGCCCGGCGATCCGCTGAAGCCGATGCAGCGGAACCCCGGCATCCGCGAACCATGTCAGCCCGGTATGCCGGAGATCGTGACGCCGCAGATGCTCATATCCGAGCTTCGTCACAACCTCGTCCCAATGGGTCGCATCCCGCAGTACTCCCGTTTGGATGCGACCTCCCCGAGGCCCGACAAACAGCCGAGCATCCAACAGCGCCTCTCGCCGCTGCTTCTCGCTCGCCTCCTGCGGGCCACGTTCAACGCGGGCGCGCGCCTCGTTGATCCGCCTGAGGATCAGCGGACGAATCTCCTCGATCAACGGAATCGGACGCGACCGCTTGCCCTTCGTGCCCTTGTCTTGCAATCCACCCGGCCCCGGCGTCGTCTGCCGCCGCCGACCTCCTCGGATTCGAACGTCTTCGACCTCGTGTCCCGGGCCTGGCGCTGCTGCTGGGCCGCGCTCGGAACCTGGGGAGCGACCCGATGAGACTCGAGGACCCGCCGGGGCGCGGCGGCCGAGACGCGGCCAGGATCGCCAACCGCACCACACAGCCCGCGATCCATGACAGCAACATCGCCAACACCGATTGCGCGGTCGATCCCGGCGACCTCAGTCCCGACGACGCGATCCGCAGCCTGAGCGTGCACCACCACTGCCCATCACCCTGTCGCCCGCGTGAACGTGCGCTGACGATACTAGGCACCGAATACAGCGCGGCGGCAACACCGGGCACGCGTCGGCCCGCGCGGGCACTGGACGAACTGGACCAACGGCTGGCCGAACTGATCCGCGAATACCTACGCCAAGTCGCGGAGCACGCCGACCGATAACCGCAGCCGCGACACAATGAACCCGGACGGCACGGGCTCCCTGAAACCCAGCTCGCCGACACCGATGTACGACCCGGCGCACTGAAGACCGCCCTACTGGCGGCGGCCGGGAACGATGCGTCACCGTTCTGGCGCGCCTGGAACGGTTAGATCCTGCACTGCGACTGCTGATGTGAGCGGGGTGCCGGGGAGTCATCGGAAGATGGTGGAGACGGTGGTTGAGCCATTGCCGTGGGGGACTGATCGACGGCACATGGCAGTCACAAGGGGAACTTGTGTCGGTGCCTGCGCGTAGCCTGACGCCGAGGCAGTCCGCCTCACCGCTCCCAAAGAAGTGGAGAGTGTTTTGGCCATCAAGGTCAAGTTCAACCAGAAGGCGCTACGCGATCTCGAAAAGCCGCTGAATGTCGAGGTTCCGCGCGGCGGCACCGAGGCCGACGCCATCCGGGCCGTCAAACAGCAGTACAAGAAGGCCAAGGGTATCGAGCTGGATACCGATGCCGCCCGCGCGATCGTGCGGCAGGCGCGCGGTCAGTAGCTGCTGTCGGTGCCGAGGCTCGGAAGCCTCAGCTTTCGAGCCTCGCCCGGATCGATACCTTCAGCTCTTCGCTCCGAGAGTTTGTCAGCCCAACGCTTTCCATCCCGCCCATGGCCGCGACCCGCGTTCCCCTCGGATGCACGCCAACCGGTGTAGCGCCTGCCCCTGGTAGGTGGGATCTGCTGTTGCCGTTTGCGCCGCCATCGTGGTCATCCGCAGTTCTCGGATGTCTCTGAGCACTGCGAAGCCCTCCCATGTGGTGACGTCATGGCCGTACACCTGACAGAACTCGGCGTACTGCTGTTCGGTGATCCACCCGAACGAACTGTGCTTGATCGCCGTGTGCACCAGATCCCACTCCGGCGGTCCGACCGATGTCCGCTCCAGATCGAGGAGGACAGCCTCACCATCTTCCATCGCCGCGACGTTGCCGATCCAGGCGTCCCCGTGAATCACGCACCGCGGCAGTCCCTCTGGAAGCGACTCCCACCGTTGCCGTAGATACGCCAAATACTCTCGAAGCCAACGTCTATCGCCATCGGACAGGGTGTGGGCGGCACTGATCCGCTCATCCAGTCGCACGAACGGCGCGATTCTCCCGAAGTTAAGTTCGGTGGGAATCGGCAAATGGTGGAGCTGCTTGAGCAGGGCAGCCACCTGGGTCGGGGTGCCGTGATGGTGCGGCGGTAGTTCGCGCCAGAAGGTAATCGCGTGGCCTTCGACCTCGATGGGCTGGTCGACATCGGGAACAACTTGTACCGCTGGGACGCCTGATGCTTGCAACCAGCGAGCCACGTTGACCTCACGCCTCGCTGCATCTGATTGCCCTGGGCGACTCACCCGAGCGACAACCGATCCTGGCAGCCGGTAGATGGCGTTCTCACTGACCTGAATCGGTTCGGCATGGTCCACGTCCAGGCCGACCGCGGTGCCGGCCGACCGCACGATCGCCAGCCAATCGGTTCCGGTCACGTCCGTCATGCGTGAACCAGCGTGCTGTCGATCTGCGAGCGCAGTTCATCAACCTCCGTTGTTTGGGCATGGGGCTGGGTGAGCATGCGAAGCTCACGCAGGTCATCCGCTGCCCGGCGGGAACGGAGGTGTCCAGCGTCGCTGAGCGCAGTCTGGCCGAAGGAGGCAGCCTCTACCGGATCGCCAGTGGCCATGGTGAGTGACGCCAGCTTGATGCCAGATATTGCCCGCGAGCGGACAAAGGCGTCGGTGTGTCCGGCAACGGCAATCTCCAATCGTTGCCGGGCCTCACCGACGAACCGGCCTTCGAGTGCCACATCGAATAGGGCATGCCCGGTATCGCCGGAGTGCTGGGCATGGTCGTAGTAGGCCATCCAGGGCGGATCGTTTTCCGGCGCCGCCTGCGCGAACTCCTCGTCAGCTTGTCCAACCGCTCGCACGGCTTCGTCGGTGCGGTGCAGTTTGGCCAGCGCTCGGGCTCTTGCCGCGTGCAGCATGGCCCGCTCCGTCGCCGTCAGTCGATCAGCCCGGACCATGGCCAGTTCGATGAAGGTGAGCCCATCGTCGGGGTGCCCGCACCAAATCGCTTGTCGAGCCATTGACGACAACACCTTGCCTCGGAGATGCCAGTTGCCGACCTCTTCGGCGCAGGTCAGCCCGAGCTGAAACATGCTGCGGGCATCAGCGTGCGCGTAGGCATCGAAGGCCATGAACCCGGCCGTATGTCCAAGGAACCCGACTGCGCTGTGCAGGTCCATGCGGTGCTTCTCGGCACAACTGGCACCCAGCAAGTTCACGGCATAGCGCAGCTGGGCCGAGACCGCTTCTCGAACCAGGCCACCGCCGTAAGTGTGATCCCAGGAGCTGAACTCGCGCGCGGCAGTTCGCACCTGCTCGATTTCGGCCAGGCCGACCGTCGACGGGACAGGCGTTGGTTCAAGCTGGGCCAGCAAATCCAGTAGCGGCTGTTTGGTCGCAACCGCCGCAGTGACGCCCAGCGCGGCGCGAACAAATTCCTGGCGTTTCACATCACCGAGCGTAGCCCCGGACTTTGCTGGCAGCTTGAACCAAAGCAGCTCGGGCGGCACTTCCAGCACTTCCGCCCAACGGATCAGTTTGGACAGTTGCTCGGGTGCCGGACCCTTCTCGATACGGCTGAGTTGGGCCTGGGTGAGGCCAAGCCAGGTGGCAACCAGCTCCTGCGGCAGGGGCCGATGGTGAAATGGGTGCGTGCGGTAGGCGAAGATCACCCGGCCCATGTGCCAAGTGGCGAGCGCATCGCGCATCTGATCGGTTTGCCAGAAGGCTGGCGGTACCGGCGACGGCTGCTGTCGTTCATCCCGAAGCGTGATTTCGCATGGCGCGCAACGCGATTCAAGATTGTACCGATTGAGCCTGCTCCCACAACGAGCGCAGTACCGCTCTGTCTGGGGTCCCCGCGTCATGATGGCCGCTCCCGGGTTTTCCTGGGTTTTCTCGCCGTTTCGCTTTGGTCGCGTGACCCTACCAGCGCTTGACAGGCAACGCTATGCGTTTCATACATACCCCGAATACCCGCTTGTCGTGGCACTTTTCGCCCCAGAAACCGACCCTTGGGCGGGTCACGAAAACCTTGCCGAGGAAAGGGGTAGGCGTGGCGTTGTCCCTAGTAGTTCCCATCTTTGGTCCGCCAGCAGCGGGCAAAACGACGCTGACGATGCAGCTCGGATCGGCACCTGGGCGTCGGGTGTTCCGGCTGCGCGAGCATGTCTCGCAGGAGGTGCTGGCCGCAACGGCGGTTACGCCGGAGCAGTTGGGGTGGATCGACGACTACACCGTCGCCGCAGCACTCCGCTCCTACTTCGAAACCGTCAATGCGGACCCGACGGTTCAGGCAGTGCTGCTCGACAATTTTCCCGGTTCCGCGGCGCAGGTTGATCAGCTGCTGGCGATCCTCTGGTCGCTGACGCCCTGCCACATCGAAGCCATCGAAGTGGTGACCGACGTCAAGACGCTCCGGCAGCGCGCCCGGAACCGGAAGGTCTGCCATCGCTGCGAGCGTGACCCGATCAACGATCCCCGCTTGCCGGCGATCCCGAGTGATGCCGACCCGTGGCAGTGCGGCCGGTGCGGGGGACTGCTGCATCCCCGACGCGGCGATTCACCGCGGCTGCTCAAAGCGCGCATGCAGCGCTATCACCAAGCGGCAGTTGGCATCCGTGATGGCTTTGCCCGTGCCAACGTCACCCTCACCCAGCTCGACACCACCAACACCATCGACGGGGCGGCCAATTTACCTGCCCCGCTGCTTATCTCCCGGAGTGCACCACGATGACGACCGTTGATCTGCCTACCCCTGGCCTGCGAGCCAACAGCGACAGCTATGGCCATGCCCGCATGCCCCGTGGGGCCGACGTTCCTGAACCGGACCGGATTGACCGCGTCGCTTACGGCCGGTTCCGCAACGTCTACCTCTACATCACCGAAGCGTGCCAATTGCGCTGCGAACACTGCTACATGGGTGAGCGGCTGGACCGCGCGCTCAAGATGCCCTTGCCGCAGATTGTGGACACCCTGACCACCTGGCGGCGGATGGGCGGTGACAAACTGACCATCCTCGGTGGCGAACCCACGCTGCACCCGCACTACTGCGAGGCGATACGCCTCAGCCGGAAACTGGGCTACGAGCACGTCATCACCACGACCAACGCCCAGAAGCCCGCGCTCAAGAAGTTTCGCAAGCTCGAACCCGACGATTTCGCCTACATCCAAGTCAGTTTGGACGGCGGCAGCCGCGCCACACACGATGCCGTGCGTGGTGGCGGCACCTTCGATGAGGCGATGGAGACAACACGCGAACTCTGCGAGCGCGGTTTCGATACCCGCATCATCTGCACAGTGAACAAGGCGAACGAGCAGGACGTGCTGCAGCTGCTCGACATCGCCGATCAGCTCGGCGTCAGCCTGGTGAAGTTCCATGTCTTCTCGACCATCGGCACCGGGCACGGCAACCCGGAGATGGCCATGAACCCGCGGGAGTGGGTGGAGTTCTGTGACAACTTGAATACTGTTGCACCACAGTACAAAACGCGGGTGTGGTACCAGCCGACCCATGCCCAGCGTGACCAAATGGAGCGTTACGCCGCCGAGGGCTACCAGGGGTGCATCGGCCGGACTCTGGATCGCATCTCGATCTTCCCGGACGGCCGCTGCTACGTCTGCTCCTACCTGTTCGACACCGAGCTGCACTTCGCCCAGATGGTCGACGGTCAGGTGCAACTGAACCACGGGGTTAATGAGTTCGACCTGTTCACCAGCGCGCTGGCCGAAAGCTCCTGCGGCGGTTGCAAAGCCAGTGCCTGTCAGGGTGGCTGCCCGGCAGAGGAGCTGGTGATGGGCAAGGCGTCGTGTGCTGCCTATGACGACATCGTGCCGGTCTGCCGGTTGTGGAAATCCAGCGCCAAACCCGAAAGCGAGTCTGCCTGATGGACGCCATGGACACCGTGGTCGAGAAGCTTCGCGACCTGGATTGGAACGACATCGACGCCGTCGAAACCGCCTGCATCGAAGTACTCGATATCTTGGTCGAGGACCCCAGCATCGTGCGCGGTCGGATCACCGTCCTGCCAACCAGGCCGGAGTTGTTCAATCTGTGCGAGCACTACGACATCCTGGACAAGCTGGTGCTGCACGATGAGGCCGGCTTCCGCGTTCGATTGCACATCTTCCTGCCCGGCTACTTCGACCGGCCACACAATCACCGGTGGAGCTACGCCAGTCGGATCCTGCGCGGCCAGTACCGGCACTACCTGTTCGGCAACGCTGAAGTGGATGAGCATGTCGATCCGGCCAAACTGCCGGTGCTCCAGGCACGAGAGGAACTTGTCGGTTCCAGCTACGCCTTGCACCACTCGATGGTGCACGCCGTGGTGGCCGAGCCCTACACCGCCTCGTTGGTCATCCGTGGCCCGGCCGTCAAGGATCGCTTCCTGGTGATGGACCGCCTGACGAACGAAGCCTGGTGGCAGTACGGGGCCAGGCAGGAAACCGAAGAAGACGCCGAACGGAAGCGGATGACGCCTGAACGCCTTGATTGGCTGATCGGGCAGCTGGACGAGTGGAAACTGTTCTGAACTGCGCAAACGATCAAGATCGACTGTCGGTCCCTCGGGTTACGCTCTGCCCGTGAGCACACTGAGCACGAAGAAGTGCAAATACTGCAATGAGCCGGTCCGCTACGTCGATAGCCCCATCGAGGGCCACGGCGCTGGCGAACCACCTCGTGTGGACCGGATGTATCACTGCCTACGCGGCTGCGACATGTCGCGCCTCACGGGCGAGTGCGGTCACGACATGCATCGGATTAGCTAGCGTGGCGTGACTGCTGACGCTGGAGACCACCGCCAGCGACGACGGCCTCCAGCTCCGCCAGGGTCGGCAGTGGGGCACTGTGGTGTCGTGCGCACCGCAGTGCCCCACTTGCCGACCCGAGCACCATACTGCGAGCCATCGACCACCCCTCCCGCAGACCATAGAGCAGCCCGCCGGAGAACGCGGCGCCAGCGCAATGGGTATGCCGCGCATTCACCGGAAAGGCGGGTACGGCGATCTCCTCCGTGCCGCTGACGGCTACGGCACCGAAGGCCCCGGCCGTCACCACCACCCAGGCCGCGTTGCTTTCCGCCAGCAGCGATCGGGCGACGGTGAACGCTTCGGCGTGGGCGCTGTCATCGACGTTGGTTTGCACGAGCAGCTTTTCGTAGCCGGCCGCCGCGGACCGAATTCCACCCGACAGCGGCGATCCGCCGAGGTTGACGAGCACCGGCACCTGCGCCGCACGCGCGGCTTCCATCACTCGCACCGCCGCTGTCTCGATGAGCTGGTAGGCATCGACGTACACGAACGACGCCGTGGTAATCGGTGACAGGTCGACAGCGGCGAGCTGCTCTGCCACACCCGGCAGATACGCGAACCACGTCCGGGTGTGGTGCTGATCAGCGATCACCACCATCCACGGCGTGACGACGTCGGGGTCGGACATGGCGGTCGTCATGACATTGCGGCGCTGCAGCCAGGTACGGACACTCCGGCCGTCCTCATCGTCACCAATGTCGTTGGCTACGAAAGTGAGTGGCGCATCCAACGCCGCTAGCACCGCCGCAGCCATCGGGCCATCGGCAGCGATGGACTGCTCGGTGGCCCGAACCTCGGCACCGTGGTTGGCAACCGGAAACAGCGGCACGCTCCAAAGTTCGGCCAGGGCAAGATACGAGACACAGACGATCGGGCCGTCAGCACGTACCGCCATGATTCTCACCAGCCGTAGACGGAGAAGACGCTGGCCTTGGCAATGTGCTGCATGGCTGTGCTGCAGTAGTCAATCATGTGGTCGGGCAGGGCATCTGCATCGAACCATTCGAGGCCGCTGCACTTATCCGGCTCCAGGTTGGTCGGTTCGCCCTGCCAGGTCCGGACCGTGAAGAAGAAGGCCATCCGGCCGCCGGACGACGAGTTGTGCATGATGTGGCTGAAGTGCACCTCGTCGCGTGCGATCGTCACACCGATCTCTTCGGCGGCTTCGCGTATGAGCGCGTCGATGACGGATTCGCCGGCCTCAAGGTGACCCGAAGGCAGGTGCCATGCCCCATCTTTAAAGCCGGTGTTCTGACGCTGGCCGAACAGCACCTCGTTGCCGCGGCGCAGCAGCAGATGGACATCGCCAGTGACCTTGTGACGCTGGGGCTTGGTTTCGTGACTGGATTCAGTCGTGACGCTCATACGGGCGCGTTTCCTTTCATCCTGAATTATACCGCTGACCTGGACTTTCACCGAACTTCGGGGTGAATCACGCCGAGCCTAATCCCTTCGTGACGTCCGGCCTATACACCGGACGCATAACGCGGCGAGCCAACGCGGTATAGCCCCTGACCAGGGTTACGCGAATTCTGGACCGCACCAGCCCGCCGGACAACGGCCAAACCGCAAGGGAGAGGCAACCGGAATGCGCAGCAGGCCGCGTCACATCCACATCGAAAGCGGTGCCCTCACGCTCGACTACCAGGCCAGCGCCGAGCAGGCACAGAACGTAGCGGACGAGTTGGCGGGCGCATTCACCGAACTGGACCTGGCCGTCACGATCGACGATGACGTACGTCCCGATTTGCCGCCGCTTCCCTGCGGTGATTTGTGGAACTAGCACCGAAAAATGCTGCCGCTCAGTATTTTTCAAATTTTGGATATTGAAGGGACGCACTTCTATGCTCCAAGACCGCCCGCACCATGTCTTGTACGGTCTCACTCCCGACACGCCGCTAGCATTCACGGTGCCGCCGGTTGAAGCCCAGCCCGACTGGCCGCTGCCGAATGCCGGACCGTTTCTGCGGATCTGCGCCGGAGTGGAAGAACCGAGCACGGTCATTCTGCGCGGCGCACGGGAGTTGGTTGGAATCTGGCGCCACGTTCACGACGAGCGGCCGAAAGACTCGACCAAGATCAACGAGCAGCTCAACTTGTACATCTGGCTCATCGACCGTGAAGCCGGTGGGCACATCAAAAGCGTTGTCTACCAGGCTGATGCGCCGGTAAGCACGTCAACCTACGGCCAGTGGGTGGCGTGGTTGGTGTGGAAGTACGTGCTGTACGCCCTTCGTCAGCATGACGCCAACCACCACAAGCGCGATGCAGCCGAACTCTCGTGGTGCATCGAATCCTTCGACGAGTTGGTGGAGGCAGTTCAAGGTGGGCAGCTCAGACTGCCGAAAGAACAGGGGCCGGAAGGAGACGGTACCGAGTTCCCACCGCGGCGGGTATGGCCACCGTCGGGGGACAGCGAGGGCGGAGACTCGGCATGACCACGCCAGGGCCGGTGCCGCATAACACTTTTGTCCAAGCCGACGGCAAGCTGGCCGAGTTCATGTGCCAGGTGCACTTGATGGACCTCACTCCAGCGCGGGCGTGGGAACTGCGGCACATCCATCGGCTTCACCACCCGGACGAGTGCATCGTGCATCTGGAGGCGGCATACTTGCTGCTGCTGGACGAAGGCGGCTGGGGCAGCCTGTCGCTGTCCCAAGACGACTGATCGTGCCGTCGTCGCTGGCCATCATCCTATGGCCCGCTTCGGTGTTCTTCACGGCCGTGCTGTGCTTCCGAGTCGGGATGTGGTGGAGAGGAATGCACACCCCGGGCAGGCACCAGTTCCTGCCAAGTCACTGTCACAGTGACGATGAGGGTCGGGCAGCCGATTCGGAACAGGCCGATCCAGACGGTCGCATCGTTCGACTGATGGAAGCGAATACGGACCAGATGGAGCCGCTGCCAGCCCCAGCCGGACATAAACGCTGGTGGCGTGAGGATGTAGACACGGAGGTTTTGCCGCGGTTGCAGGACATCCGGCCTCCTATGCGGGCGACGCCGATTCGACGACCGCCGTGGGTGGGGAGACGTGATTCTTGATATGTTCAAGGCGATACAAGCTGAGCGATTTGCAAGGAACCGATACCCCAGCCAAGCTCTGAACAAAAGTGTTGATTCGAGGATTGATTGGTTACTACTGGAATCCGGGGTTGAACAATGAGTGGCAACCGTTTGACGGCCGACAATTACCGGCAATTGGCCGCTTTTGAAGCGCTGTCCACACGCTTCCCTTCGCCTCGCCGAGCTTGCGAGCGATGGTCTTGAGCGAATCGCCCTTCCGTACAGCTTTACGGCCCAGTCGATCTCTTCCTCCGTCATCGGCTGGTTCCGCATCTTGCCGCCGTGCTCCCCCAGGATCTCCAGCAGCCCACCCTTCGACAGCTCGTAGCGCTCGCACAGTAAGGTTGGTGGAGGTACCGCCTCGGTAGGCATCGACCATCTCGGCGATGGTGTCGGGCGACAGCCGCCAATCCAGTCGCCGCGGTTGAACCGTGCTGCCATCTGTCTTCGCAGGCCGACGGGGCGGAGCAGCCTTGATCTTGGCGATGACCGTCTTCAACCAGTCCGGTTCCCACTGTTTCAAGTACCGTACGCTCACCCCGACATAGAAAAATCCCCTCCGACCTGCATCGGAGGGGATTTTTTTCTACGGTATCGCCCGCAGAGTTGGGGCCAATCTGGGGCCAGACTTGCCCCGCAGGTGCCGCGACAGCTGATTGCCGTCCTCCTGCAATGCCGCGATATCCGGGTGTAGATACCGCTGCGTGATCCTGGGATCAGTGTGCCCGGCGATCCGCTGAAGCCGATGCAGCGGAACCCCGGCATCCGCGAACCATGTCAGCCCGGTATGCCGGAGATCGTGACGCCGCAGATGCTCATATCCGAGCTTCGTCACAACCTCGTCCCAATGGGTCGCATCCCGCAGTACTCCCGTTTGGATGCGACCTCCCCGAGGCCCGACAAACAGCCGAGCATCCAACAGCGCCTCTCGCCGCTGCTTCTCGCTCGCCTCCTGCGGGCCACGTTCAACGCGGGCGCGCGCCTCGTTGATCCGCCTGAGGATCAGCGGACGAATCTCCTCGATCAACGGAATCGGACGCGACCGCTTGCCCTTCGTGCCCTTGTCTTGCAATCCACCCGGCCCCGGCGTCGTCTGCCGCCGCAACGTCCACACCCACTGCTCGGTGTCGATATCCCGGACCCGGCAACCCGAAACCTCCCCGATCCGGGTCGCCGTGCAGGCCGCGAACATCACCACATCGCCCCAGCCGCGAAATCGCCCGGCCGATGCTTCCGTTAGCGCCGTCATCAACTGCTCGAGCGCGGCCCAATCCGGCAACGCCAACGCGCGCGGATCGTCGAGCTCGTCCTCGCGCCGCGCCAGCTGCCGACGCCACCCGCTCACGTCGACCCGGTTACGATCGATGACTTCGTCGCGCACGGCTTGATCCAGGACCCGCGCCAGTGCTGCCAAGGTGTTCTTGATCGTGGACTCTCCGCAGCCGTCCGCGATCCAGCCCGCCACCGCCCGATCGGCCAAACCCGTTGTGATCATGGTGACCGGCAGATGACCCAGTGTCGGCACCACACGACGCCGCCAGCCCGCCCGATACGGATCGAGCGTCTTCGGCTCCACGCCCCGCATCGCGGTATCCCAGTGCGCATTCCCGTACTCGGCCAGCGTCGCAGTCGCGGTCTTCGGATCTACACCGCGCAGGGCCGCCTGCTCGATCCCCGAAATCCAGTTCTCGGCTTCCTCCTGGGATTCGAACGTCTTCGACCTCGAGTCCCGGGCCTTGGCCACTGGATCGGTCCAGCGGACCCGAGCCCGAACCATCCCGCCTTTGCCTCGGACCTCGATATAGCCTCGGACTGCGACCCCGAGCGGAATGGCGGCGATGCGGTCGCTCATCACGCCGCCCTCGGATCGATGCGCCTGCTCGACAGGTACTCCATCACGTCGGCACCGCTGTAGCGGATCACACGATCGGAGATGGCTACGAACGGCGGCCCTTGCGGCGCCTGGCCGGTGCGCCAGCGGCGGAGGCTGGAGGCATCCACCTTCAGCAGCGCGGCAACCTCCTCGGTTGTGTACCAGGCTGTCGGGTCCAGGTACAAGTAACGATCCGTGTCCATATCGAAAGTCCTGTCTGTTCGTTTATTCCAAGATTTGGGGAGCGCGCGGTGCGCTATCCCCACCAGCAATGGGGCTGTGTGTCTGGGTTGGGGCTATGCCTGGTGGCCGGATCGCCCGGACATCCGGGTCCATGAACGCTCCGTATCTGCACAGTCGTCAACTACCCTCTCCTGCAACGGGTCTAAGGCCCTGCCGGCCGATCCGGTGTGGGTCCGGGGCCGACCCCCACTGCTATCGCGGCAGCGGCCTATTCAGGGCGGGTTACGTCCCAGCCGTATGACCGGACACCATCGGGTGGACGGCGGTCGGGGTTGTCCGGTGCGGTGACGCGGCGGGCATATACTCGTTGGGCGGGCAGAGTCGAATGGTTCAGGCTGCGCGGTTCTCGAGCATCACCTCCTCCTGCGCATCGGCATCGGCATCGGTGTCGCGTTCGCCGCGGCCGCGGCTGTCTCGGGATCGTGGGGGTCGGTGAGCGGGGTTCACGGTGCAGCAGCGTCGATTTCAATGTCGGTGTCGCCGTCGTTATCGGCGAGTTCGCCGGGATTGGTGGTGATGAGCGCATTTTCGGCGGGCGAGGCGAGAGACCCGAACACCGCCCGGTCGGTGCCGGTGACCGCGAGCAACCCCGATCCCCGTGCCGCGGAGAGTAGGAACTGTTTCTCGCCGTCGGAGAGCTGGAAGGCGGTAGCGACCTCGTCGATGGCCTGAGGTGCCTGCCGTAGCAGGATTTGGGTCGCGGCGTTGGACACGATCGCGCGCCCCAGCTCCGTCGACAGCACATCAGCGCAATCCTGCGTCGCGACGGTGAGCCCGGCCCAATGCTTGCGGAACGACTTGGCTGCCCGGAACAGGAATTGTGCTCCCGCCTGCTCGCGCAGGAGCAGCCAAGCCTCGTCCACGGTTACCATGCGGGGCCGCCGCTGTCCCGGATTCGACACCCGCCGCCACGTAGCATCCAAAACCAACAGATTGCCAATGGTTTTCAGCTCCTCGGGCAGCTCCCGTAGCGAAAACACAACTAATCCACCCTCGGGCTCGGTGGTGGTCGGCCCGTCGATCACGCTGGCATAGGCACCCTCGCCGACGTAGGGGTGCAGTCCGGCGGCCAACTCGGCACCGGCGGCCGTGCCGAGTCGAGTGAGCTGGTCGCGCAGTCCGCTCAGGGTGGGCGCGGGCCGGGTCCAGGTGGCGGGGTCGTCGGTGATCCCGGCGTCGGTGTATGTGGCGGCCAGCGCGGCGTCCAGGGCCGCCCGTTGCGCGGCGGTCTGGTTCCCCAGCAGTAGCTGGATCAGGGTGTGCAGGAACAGCTTCCGTCGGGTGAGCGCATCGGCCGGGGCGCTGCGGCGGCCGTCGGGCCGCATGTGGACTTCCAGATCGAACGGGTTGAGCCGGACCCCGGGTGCGCCGAGGCGGATGTGAGTGCCACCCACAGCCTCGGCGAGGCGGCGGTATTCGTCTTCGGGGTCGATGACGACCTGCTCGATCCCGCGATAGAGGGCTCGGAGGATCTCGGTTTTGACCAGGTAGGACTTGCCCGCACCGCTGCGCCCGAGGACGACGAGGTTGTGGTTGTGGGCCTCAGGCCCGAACCGGTCCACGAACAACAACCCCGACGCGGCGTCGCGGCCGTAGAGGACGCCCTGGGGCCGGGCGGCCTGGGCGGGGTCGGCGGCAGGGAGTTGGGGTGAGTCGAAGGGGAATGCCGCGGCGAGAGCAGTGGTGTCGAAGGTCCGCTGGACCCGGATCAGGTCGAGCCCGAGGGGCAACGTGGTCACCCAGGCTTGAGCTGCCCGGTAGGACAGGGTGCAGGTGTCCACGAGCAGGCTCGCCGCCAGAGCGCGGACAGCGGCGACCTCTTCGGTCAGTCCGGTCTCCGTCTCGGCGTGCACGGTCAGATACACCCCGACCCGGAACAACCGGGCTTCGGCGCGCGCGACGCGCGCCGACAGGTCGGCGGCATCCTCGACGGCGACGTCGATCTGTGGGTCGGTCAGGCGGCCCCGGCCGAGATCGTGCATCCGGGAGGATTCGAGGCGGGCCTGCTGGCGGCGCAGCCGGGTGGCGGCAGTGGCCGGGTCGATCGGCTCGACGTGCACGGCGACCTCGACTCTGCCCGGGTGAGTCAGCAAGGGCGCGAGCCAGCCGGCCGTGACCTCGCGCGGATAGCCGGTAACCGCAAGGGTCGCACTCCAGTCGGAGCCGATCTCGAGATGGCGGGTGCCGATGGTGAGGGACTCCGGCGCGAACCGGTCGAGGCCCTCGGCGAACGGATCCGGTGATCGGCTGTCGGGGTCGGTAGTGATGACCGTGTCTGTGGCGGCGATGTCGGCGGCGGCGGACACCACGCTCTCTGGGTTGGTGCAGCTGGCCAGCACAGCGGTGGCGGCGTCGTTGTCGAGGGCAGTCACCGAGATCCCGAGAAGGGAAAGGATATCGGCGGCCTCGGTCATCCGGCGCAGCAACCGGGACTCGGCCGCCCGCCGCGCACCACCCGACAGCACCCGTCCCGCGCGTCTGCGGCCGGACAACCGAGCCCGCAGTTCGGTCGCGGTCAGGGGCTGGGTCTGTTCGCGCCAGATCAGCAGCACCTGTCGGTGCACCGGGTCCTCGCGGGCAGCCAGTTCGGTGAGGTGATCGGCGTGGTCGAGGGCTGCCCCGGCGAGGTCGGCTGACATCTGGGCGGCGGCGGTGTGCAGGCCGGTGATGTGCTCGGCCAGGTCCAGGCGGGCCGAGCGGATGAGGATTTGCACGGGTTGGCGCAGAGTGTGTAGCCAGCCCGCGAGTTGGCCGACGAGGATGTCCTGTTCGGTCGGGGTGCGCAAGCCCAGATTGAGGGTGCCTGCGACAGCGATGGCGGCGAGCCCGTCGGCGCCGAGGTCGACCACCCCGACACCACCACTGCCGCTGGCGGTGACCGATTCCGGCAGTCGAGCCGCCTGCGTTGTCAACGCTGCCGGGACGGGCATGCGGGACCGGGTCGTGGTGGCACGGCGGGAGATCCACTTCGGGGCCAGCTGAACGCGAGTCCGGACGAGGTGGCGTGGGCGGAGGCGGTGACGGATGGCGGCCACGAGCAGCAGGTCGGCCGACAAGCCGTCGCGGCGGGTGAGCACCGCGACCGCGACGACGACGAACACCAGGGCAGCGGCGACGGCGAACACCGACAGAGGCAGCAGGGATCGGGTCGCGGCCCAGGTCGAATACAGCAGTACGGCGGTGGTGGCCAGGACGGCGAGTTGGCGGGCGGTGAAGGGCCCCAGCAGCCGGTCGGAGCGGTCGACGTCGGCGGGGATGCGCACGATGGTGCTCACTGGAGGGTGCCTCCTCTCGGGGCGCGGGGCGCGCGGCGGCGCACGGGCAGATCGGGCATGGGCAGATGCAGCTGCCGCCCTGCCGGACGCGCCGGTGCGGGTGGTTGTTGTGGGTTCGGTGGCGGCGGGGCGGGTTTGACCCGGGTGACGGGGAACGGCAGCGGGTACTGGCCGCTGCGCGTCGGGCGAAGACGCGCGTACGGGTCGGCCGGGGTGGGCTCGGTGAAGTCGAAGGCAAGTTGTTGCGGTGTCGCGCGGCGACCGTGACGCTGCGGCAGCGGCTCGGGAGCCGGTGGTGATGTTCGGACCCGGCGCACCGGGATCGGGAGCGGGTACTGTCCCCCGGCCCCGGCGCGGATGCCCCGGTACGGGTCCGGCGGAGTGAAGTCGAAGGCGAGCTGGCGTCCCCTCGGTGCCCGGGTCGGACGCGGCGGTGGGGTGACGGTCGCCTCAGTCGGTGCCGGGCTGGGTTGCCGCGCGACCCGGCGGACTCCTTCCAGGGGCAGCATGAGCTGCCCGTCCCGTGTCGAGCGCACCCACGCGTACGAATCAGGCGGCCCATCGCTGGCGCCGGTGCGAGGCGCTCGTGGGGCGCGGGCAGGGCGCGGAAGTCGCCGTGCCGATCCCCCCGACGCGGCGGAGCGAGCACTGCTCGAGGTGGCTCCTTTGAGCATGCCGAGGGTCTTGTAGGCGATGAACCCGCGCACGATCGACCCGAGGAAGCTGCGGCCTTGCCCAATCTCGAGCACCGACAACAACCACATCGGCGTCTTGATCAACACGAACATCAACGCCAAAGCAACAGTGAGATCGGCAATCTCGTTGGCGTCCGGGCCGAACAGATGCCACCCACCGGGAGTCAGCAGGACCCGCAGGACGGTCACCAACGTCAGCGATTGCACAACCTGGATCGCCAGGCACGCGGCGAAGCTGCGCCACCACCAACGGGCGATGCCATCGAGGCCGGGCAGCCCGTGACACATCAATGCCAAGGGCGCGCCCACGATCAGCAGGATCGTGATCGTGACCCGCACGACGTAGGAGATGAGCAGCACCAGCAGCATCACCGACAGCGCGAGTTGCAGCAGCACGAACACGCCTCGGCTCTGGTTGCTGGTGACAGCCAGCTCGGACAGCGCGTCGGCAGCCGAGCCGGAGTCGACGCCGTCTCCGGCCAGTGCACCGGCGAGGACGTTGGCGAAACCGATTCCGGCGGTAGCGATCATCATGCTCAATCCCCCCGCCCCGAAGCCGATCACCAGGCGGGGTGCGAGTTCACGGATCGACCATTGGGTTTGGACGCTCTCGCGCATCATCAACAACGCCCCGGCGGCCATCACGACCAGGACGTAGAGCGCGACCACGATCTGCCACGACTGATTCCACAGAGCCCCGATCTCGGGTACCTGTCCCGGCTCCGGTGTGGTGAGCAGGGTTTGCGAGAGCAGTTCCAGTAGCGGGTTGAGCGAGGTCTCCACGATGCGCCGGAAGAACCCGTCGACCGCGTTCTCCACACAACCGTTGATGTTGGTGACCCCGCACTCCGCCGACCCCGACCCCGAGCCCGAGCCGGATCCGGGTGTCGGTGCCGTTGTCGTGCCGGGCGCAGTCGTTGTCGGCGGGGCCGGTGTCGGGGCGGTGGTCGAGGGCGGTGTCACCCACCGGCGCGGGGTTGTCGTGGTCGGTGGAGTGGTTGTCGGGGCGGGTGTGGCCGGTGCGGTGGTCACCGGCGGGGCCGGTGTCGGGGTGGCGGGCTGGGCGGCGGCACCGGCGGAACTGGTGAGCGCGATCAGGACCGCGGCGAGCACCGCCGCTGCGCTGGCGGCAGCGATGCGCGCGACAGGTGAGAACCGGGCGGGTGCCGGGGGTGCCTGGGCCGAGGTGATCACGGTCAGGCTCCGATGATGGACTTGAGGACGGCGACAACGACCGGTGCCAGCATCGCCAGCGCGTATCCCAGGCACGCGGCGCGGAAGGCGGTTTTGGCCTTCTCGATCTCGCTGGGATCGCCGCCGCCGAGCAGATAGCGGGCTCCGGCGATGGTCAAGAACAATGTCGCCAGCCCGGCCAGGATGCCCACCAACCAGTTGCGGGCGTTGTCGATCACCTCCCCCAACGACGAGGCGATGGCCAGCACATCGGCGTGCGGTGGTGCCGCTGAAGCAGATCCGGCGATCGGTACCAGCAGGACCACGGTCGTGGCCGCGACCAGAAGCACCCGCAGCCAATGCCGAGCCGACCGTGGCGTCGCGTGGTTGAGATGTCCCTGGTTGGTGTTCATTCCGCCACCTGCCCATGCTCGATGCTCGACTGCGCCGGGACCGCTGTGGGTGGGTTCGGCCGGCGACCTCGCCGCGGTGACCGGTCCGGCGCCGTGAGGGCTGTGACCGCCTCGGCTTCGACCGTGCTGGTGCGCTCGTGGTCGATGTCTCGGGCACGATCTGACAGCCACGCCAGCAGCGCACGCTCGGCACGGGGCCGGGCCTTGCGCAGCTTCCACAGCGACACACCCTGTTCGGCCGCCAGCGCAGTCAGCGACCGGCCCTCCCACCGCGACGCGGCGATAAGTTCGGCGGCGTCGGCGGAGATCACTCCAGCGGCCACGGCTTGGGCCAGCACCGTCTCGGGGTGACCCGGCCCGGCCCCGATCGCCCGCACCCGCTCCCCCAGCGGGGCCAGATCCTGGTCGAGGTCTCCCACCACCGTCACGCTGGTTCGCTGATGGGTTGCCGTCTTGAGGACGGCGCGGTAGGCACCCCAACGCAGCCGATGCCAGACTCCCGGCTCGTCCACGCTGACGCGCGGCAAGTGGACCAGGAACGCGGTCAGGATTTCGGACTCGACGTCGTGGCGGGCGGTGCTGCTCGCGGTTACGTACCCGCTGGCGGTCCGCGACAGCATCGGCGCGGCCAGCCCGGCGCACACCAGCATCGCGCCCTGCTCCTTGGCGCGGACTCGTTGCAGCAGCCACACCCAGATCGCGTCGACCTCTGCCATCGGGGTGGCCGGGCGCCACAGTCGCTCGCGCAACTGCCCCCAGGTCCGCACCGTGGTGGCGGGGGGCTGCGAGGTCGGCACCGGGCGCGGGTGGGCAGGCAGGGTTTCGGCGGCCATCCGGTCGAAGCCCGCCCACACCACTGCCAGCGGCGAGTCCGGCTTTCCGCCCGGTCCTGCATATGTCGCGACGCGTGAATTCGTCACTACAGATCTCCTTGATCGGTCGAGAACTTCCGACCCCGCAAGGACACCTCTCGCCCATATCCGAAACGCACCCAAACCCTATCCAAACCACACCCAAAACCTATCTGAAACATATCCAATTCATATCTTGGGCGGATTGGCGAATATTTCTCTACCGCCCGCGACGCCGCTGCCAGGCCGCCGGATATCCATTCGGATATGTATGGCTACCTGCACTTGTGAAGCTGCGGATAGCGTCGGGATATGAACTGGATATGTTTCAGATATGGTCCGGATATTGCACCTTCCTCCATCGGCAATCCGGCACAAAAATTCTTCAAAAAATTTCCGAACCCGCAGGGAACAGGCCGCCTTCCCGAGGCCCAATTGTCGACTTTAGGAAATTTTCAGAAAAAATATCGGGCAGCCGAGTCCCGATTTCGGCTTTTTGGCGGAAGTAAGCGAGTACACACCGCTCTCTCGCTCAGGAGGCCGCAATGCCCGCCAGCTCCCGCCGTCCACGCTCCACCGCCGCCGTGGCGATCCCCTCGACCTTGTGGGCGCTCGGACCCGAACCGCTCGATCCCACCGACCGCTGGCCCGACCGGGCGCTGGTTCACACGATCACCGAATTCTCCGCGCCTGATGCGCGGGTGATGCTGCTCGGTTGGCCCGCCCCCGTGACACGAGGGGCGTTGCGGATCATCGAGCCCGACACCGCCGCCGCACTGTCCACGATCGGTGATCTGGGCCGCCACGGACTCGACGCCCCCACCGACCGAACCTGGCGCGGTGAGCCGGTGAATCTGGTCGTCGCGAGTCTGCTCGCCGATCACCTCGACCCGATCGCCGCCGCCGAGCACATCACCGCGCTCGCGACCGAAGTCCTCGCGATGGGCGGGTTGCTGGTCGTTTTCTCCCGCTGCCGACACAGCGACTCCGGGATCCTGTTCGACCCGGCCGGTTCGGTCGTGGCCGCCGCGCAGGCCGCCGATCTGCTCTACCTCCAGCACATCATCGCCGCCCCCATCTCCGGGCAGATCGTCGCCGCGACTCCCGGCCCTGCTCCCTCGGGCAACGCGCGCCACGCCATCGCGCACACCGACATCTTCGTCTTCCTCCAGCCCGTCCATGGCTGAGCCCACACGCCCTCTGCCCCACCGGAACTCTCACGCGAAGGACACCCCGATGACTCTCGAACCGACCGCCACCGCCACCGCCGACGTGGACTCCGGCACCCCCGCACAGCCGGGCCCGGCCGTCGCACCGGTGTCGGTGTGGGCCACGGCCCAGACCGCGCCCACCGCCCAGCGCCGAGGGCGCTATCACCCCGACAGCACCGCCCATCCCGCGAAGATGTTCCCCGCCATCGTCGCCCACGCCGTGAACACCTACACCCAGCCTGGGGACCTCGTGCTGGACCCGATGTGCGGAATCGGCACCACCCTGGTCGAATCCCTGCATCTGGGTCGCCGCGCGGTCGGGGTGGAGTACGAGGGCCGGTGGGCGGAGCTGGCGCGCACCAACATCGAGCTCGCCCGCGACGCCGGGATCGATCTCGCCGCGGAGGTCTACCACGGCGACGCCCGCAAGCTCGGCGATCTGATCCCGGCCGAGCTGCGCGGCCAGGCGAAGCTGGTCATCACTTCACCGCCCTACGGCGACAGCTTGCACGGCCACGTGCGCGCCAACCGCAAAGAGCCGGTCCTGAAGAAGAACCACCGCTACGGCCAGATCCTCGACCGAGGCAATCTCGCCAACGTCGGTCTCGGGCGATTGTTGAGCGGATTCACCAAGATCCTGGCCGGGGCCGCCGAATACCTCGCTCCCGGTGGGTATGTGGTGATCACCGCGCGGCCGTGGCGTCAGCACGCCGAACTCGTGCCGCTGCCCGCCCACCTCTACACCTGCGGCGAGCTGGCCGGGCTGGTGCCGGTGGAGCGGTGCGTGGCACTGCTGGGCCGCCTGTCCGACGGCGAACTCATCGCCAGGTCGAGCTTCTTCCAGCGCGACTTCATCGTCAAGCAGCGCGCGGCCGGGCTGCCGATGCACCTCATCGCCCACGAGGACGTCATCATCCTCCGCAAGCCGGACGCCGAGGAGGCGACCGGACGCCGCCGCGCGGGCCGTTTCCCATTCGGCAGCGCGGCGACTCTGCCGACCGTCGAGGTCACCGGCCCGGGATCGGTGGCCGCGTGAATCCCGAGCAGGGATGGCTGGGCCGGGCGCTTCTCGCGCCCGGCCGAGCCGTGGCCGACCTCCGCGAGACACTCGAACACGCCCTCGTGTCCGCCGATGCCCTGTTCGTGGTCGCAGCCGCTGTCGCGGTGCTCGCGGCGGTACGGCTCACGGTCCGGTGGCGGCGAGGCCGGCTGAGTGCGCGTGCCCGGCAGATCACCGTGCTCACCCCGCCCTCGGTCGACGCCAAAGGCGCACTCACCTTCTGGGCACACCTGATCGGCCAGCTCCGTCCAGCGTGGGCGAGGACGCTGCTGGGGCAGCCTCATCTGGGTTTCGAGTACACCGTCACCCCTGAGGAAGGGGCGGCGATCCGGCTGTGGGTGCCGGGCGCGATTCCACCCGGGTTGATCGAGCGGGCTGTCGCCTCGGCGTGGCCTGGCGCGCATACCGACACTGCCGAACCCGCCCGACCTCCACTGCCGAACCCGGTCAAAGGGATCCGGCGGGTCGTGGCCGGAGGCGAGCTACGCCTCGGGCGCCGCGAGGGACTCCCGCTGAGCACCGATCACTCCGGTGATCTGGTGCGCAACCTGATCACCGCCGCCGACGACCTCGCCCCCGGCCACGCCGTGTGCGTGCAGATCCTCGCCCGCCCGGTCACCGGCCGCCGCGTCGCCCGCGCCACCCGCTCCGCGGCGAGCACCAGCAGCCGGACCGGTGTTGCGGCGGGACTGCTGCGCGAGGCCCTCGACCTCCTCACGCCCGGCTCGAGCAGCCCCCGCGCCTCCCGCACCCCCACCGGGGTGGGAAGCGCGCGGGCCACCGACCGGCAGACCTCGCTCGAATACAGCGCCGCCGCGCGAGGGGCAGCGGCCAAAGCGCGAGGGGCGCATTGGGAGACGGTCGTCCGCTATGCCGCCTCGATCCCCGTCTCCACCGACCCCTCCGAGATCGACTCGACAGCCGAAGCGCGGGCGGTGGCGCGCGGACGAGCCGACGCTCTCGCCACAACCTTCGGGGCATGCACCGATCACAACTTCTACCGGCGTCGCCGTCGGCTTTTCCGCCTCGAGCGGTTGATCCGGGAGCGGCGTCTCGGGCGTGGGGATGTGTTGTCGGTGCCCGAGCTGGCCACGATCGCGCATCTGCCCACCGACGATGGGCTACCGGGCCTGCAGCGCGCCGGGGCTCGCGCGCTGTCCCCGGCCCCGGAGATCCCCGTCGGTGGGGAGTTCACGAAGCCGTTGGGGATGGCCGACACCGGCACTCGCCGCCCGGTCGCGGTCAAAGTCAGCGACGCCCGTCATCACCTGCACATCCTCGGACCTACCGGTGTCGGCAAATCCACGCTGTTGGCGCGCACGATCCTCGATGACGCCGAGGCGGGGCGCGGGGTGATCGTGATCGACCCGAAGGGCGACCTCGTCACCGATGTCTTGTCGAGGCTGCCGTCTGGCATGGGTGAGCGGGTCACGCTCTTCGACGCCGACGCATCCAGTGCTCCGCCGTGTGTGAATCCGCTGGACATCGGCCGGATCGGGCGCGCGGGGATGGATCTCGCGGTCGACAACCTGACCACGGTTTTCCGCCGGATCTTTCATCAGTGGTGGGGGCCGCGCACCGACGACATCATGCGCGCGAGCCTGCTCACCTTGTGCGCGCAGCCCGGGACCGCGACCCTGGCCGACCTGCCCCGCCTGCTCACCGAGGGTGCGTTCCGTTCTCGGGTCACCCGCACCACCGCCGATCCCGTCCTGCGCGGGTTCTGGGACTCCTACGAGCAGCTCTCCGATACCGGCCGCGCCCAGCTCACCGGCCCTCTGCTGAACAAGCTGAGGGCGTTCCTGCTGCGCCCGTTCGTGCGCGCGGCCATCGCCGGTGGCCCTTCGACCGTGGACTTCGGCGACATCCTCGACCACGGCGGCATCTGCCTGGCCAGATTGCCGAAAGGGTCACTCGGAGAGGAGACCTCACGGCTGGTCGGTTCACTGCTGGTCGCGCGGACGTGGCAGGCGGTGACCGCGAGAGCCCGGGTGCCCGCCGCCGACCGACCTGACGCCGCGCTCGTGCTCGACGAGGCGCAGAACTTCTTGAACCTGTCCACCCCTATCGAGGACATGCTCGCCGAAGCCCGCGGACTCCGGCTCTCCTTGCTACTGGCGCATCAGAACTTGGGCCAGCTCTCGCGCGAACTGCGCGACGGCATCTCGGCCAACGCGCGCAACAAGGTGATCTTCGCCGTGTCGCCTGACGACGCGCGCGATCTGGCCCGCCACACCGACCCGTGGCTGTCCGAGCACGACCTGTCCCACCTCGACGCCTTCCACGCTGCCGCGCGTCTGCTGGTCGACGGCCGCAACGCCCGACCTTTCACCCTCACCACCCGCCCCCTGGACCCACCGATCCCCGGGCGCGCCCGTGAAATCGCCGCCGCCGCCCGCACCCGCCTCACCGGCTCCCGCCCCGGCCGCGACGAGTGACCCGAGCACCGACAGCTCATCCCCGCCAACGGCCGCCGCCCGTTCGTCCTGAGAAAGGTTGTGCCACCGATGCTGTCCCGCCCTGCCCAGCAGGCAGACAACCGCCGACCCCGCCCCGACAACCGGCCCCGCCCCCGACCGCTCGACAGCACCGCACTCGTCTCGCGCCTGACCGAGCGCGACCGCTGGATCCTGGGCATGCTGCACGAACACCGCGTCCTGACCACCAACCAGCTCACCAGCCTGGCCTTCCCCACCCAGCCCATCGCGCTGCGGCGGCTGAACCTGCTGCACCGCTACGGCGTCGTGGACCGTTTTCGGCCGTGGCGGACCCAGGGCAGCGCGCCGATGCACTGGGTACTCGCACCAGCCGGGGCCGGCGTCCTCGCCGCCGAAGCCGGAATCACGGTCCGCGAGCTGGGCTACCAGCACCAGCGCGCCCTCGCCATCGGCCACAGCATGCACCTGACCCACACCCTCGGCGTTGCCGACTGGTTCACCGCCCTGATCGCCCACCCCGCCCTCGACCAGCGCGGCGACCCCGGCCAGCTCGAGGCGTGGTGGTCACAGACCCGCTGCGAGCGCCTGTGGGGAGACCTCGCCCGCCCCGACGCCTTCGGCCGCTACACCCACGCCGACACCGTGCTCGACTTCTACCTCGAGTACGACCTCGAGAGCACCACGGCGCTGTCGCGGGTCGCGGCCAAGCTCACCGGCTACGCCGAGCTGGCCCGCACCACCGGCGTCGTCGCCCCCGTCCTGCTCTGGGTGCCAAGTATCGCCCGCGAGACCAAAGCCCGCGCGGCGCTGCACCGAACCTGGGAACGGCTGCCCGATCCCGAGGCCGTGCCCGTGGCCACCGCCGCCGCCGAACTTCTCACCCCCACCCACGAGGCCAGTCCCGCCGACCAGGTCTGGCTGCCCCTGGACGCCAACGCCGCCAACGCCTCTCGCAGGCGACACCTGCACCAGCTCGCCAACGCGTGGCCTCGGCGCACCCCACCCGACGCCGACATCGAACCCGAACCGACCTGGGCACCGCAGGGCGGCATCGTCACCCTGTCCCCACCACACCCACAGCCACCGACCTACGAGTCCTGGTGAGCTAGCGATGCTGGTCAAGGCACTCGGGGCAGGATTCGGCGCGTTCGTGTTCCTCACGGTCGTCATCGCGACCGTGGTCAGCGCCGTCGTGGTGTTCGACCAGGCGCTCACCCCACGCGCCCCGGGAGCCTCGACCGGCGCCGGCTCGACTCCGAGCACCGAGGCGGTGCAGGACATCCCGGCCGAGATGCTCGTGCTCTACCAGGCCGCTGCCGGGGACTGCCCCGGCCTGGACTGGAGCGTGCTCGCCGCGATCGGCAAGGTCGAGACCGACCACGGCCGCTCCACCCTGCGGGGAGTGTCCTCGGGCGAGAACGCCTCCGGAGCCGGTGGACCGATGCAGTTCCTCGCTCCCACCTTCGACTCCGTCGTCTCGAAACATCCCCTGCCCGCCGGTGGCGCGAGCCCGCCTTCGCGCTACAACCCCTCCGACGCTATCCATGCCGCCGCGTTCTATCTGTGCGACTCCGGCGCACCCGATGACCTGCGCGCCGCGATCTGGGCTTACAACCACGCCGACTGGTACGTCGACCAGGTCCTCGACCAGGCCGCCCGCTACCGCGCCACCGACACCTCAGGCGGCGACTGCCAGACCGCGTCGCCGCCGAACCCTGCTGCTGCACAGGTGGTCTCGTTCGCTTGTGCCCAGCTCGGCTTGCCCTACATGTGGGGCGGCAACGGGCCTGACGTGAATGGCGGCTGGGACTGCTCGGGACTGACTCAGGCCGCCTACCGCGCCGCCGGGATCTCGATCCCCCGCACTACCTACGACCAAGTCCACACCGGCACACCGGTATCCGAAGACCAGCTCGCCCCCGGCGACCTCGTCTTCTACGGCACCGCCGCCGACGTCCACCACGTCGGGATCTACCTCGGCGCAGGCCAGATGCTGCACGCACCCACCTTCAACGAACCCGTCCATGTCTCGCCCTACCGGTGGAAAGGCGACGACTTCTACGCCGCTAGGAGACCCACACCCACCCACGATGACGGCTCCCGCGCCGTCTCCTGACCATCCCCTCGCAGGAATGGAGGAACCCGATGCATCACAACAACTCTCGTCTCCGCCGCACCGCCCGCGCGGCGCTGTGCGCGGCCATCGCCGCGACCGCCGTGACGGCCGGTGTCGCCGCCGCAGAACCCACACCCGACCGCGCCGGTACCCCGTGCCCACGCTGGACCGCACTGCTGGCACCGGGCACCTACGAGACAAACCCCACCACCACCGGAGGGTCGGCACCCGGCATCCTCACCCTGCTCGGGGAGTCCTTGACCGCCCGCTACGGCAGCGACGTCGAGATCCGCACGCTCGCGCCCTCCCCAGGTACGGGATCGGTGAGCGGAGCCGACCTCACCGCGGCGGTCTCAGGGCTGTGCTCAGACACGCGAGTCGTTTTGGCCGGCTACGGCCAGGGCGCCGAGGTCACCGGTGACCTCGCCACAATCCTCGGCAACAACAAGGGCCCGATCCCGGCCTCCCGTGTCCTGGCCGTGGCACTTGTCGCCGATCCGCGGCGCGACGCCACCACCACTCAGCTCGGTACCCCGGTCTCCGGGCAGGGTGTCACCGGGCCACGCTCGCAGGGCTTCGGCGTGCTGAGCGATCGGGTCCGCACGCTCTGCCTCGAGGGCGACAGCTACTGCTCGACCACCGCCGAGTCGTCTCCGGTCCTCGCCGCGGTGAGCCGCGCCCTCACCACCGCCACCTCGGCCGCCTCCACCCCGGCCCCGACCAGCACCACCTCGCCCACCACCACAACGAGACCTCCCGCCACCACGACGAGCACACCGGCTACCAGCATCGGCGCGGCCTCGACCGGGCAGATCAGCGCCTCCCAGGTCCTCGCCCAGGTCGTCACCGTCCTCAACGGGCTCGCCAGCTTCACCGCGAATGTGCCCGCGATCGTGGCCGACCTCGCTCAGTTGCCCGGACTGGTCACCGCTGGGGACGTGCGCGGCGTGCACCGCGTCTCGGGGGACCTGAACAATCAGTTCGCGCCGCTGGTCGAGCTGGCCGATGGGCTCGACCTGCGGCTGGTGGCGCGTGCGCTGGCGTTGGCCGCGCCGCTGGACACGACCGGTGTCGCGGCGATCGCCGCTGAAATCGTCGGTGTCCTGGCCGGTCTCGACATCTCCCGCATCGCCACCGATGTCGGCCGCGCTCAGGAGATCGCCTGGACCGCCGTGGAATCCCTCGCCGGTGGTGACCCGGTGGCGGCGGTGTTGGCGCTGACGGGGCTGGCACCGGTCGCCGCCGATCTGGTCTCAGCCACGGCCGCCGCGTTCACCGGCCAGCAGTTCCCCACCCTGACCAACACCTACACCGCCACGACGGCCGGAACGGGCATAGCGGGCAGCGCCACCGGCACGGGCACCGCGGTTCCGGCCGCCCAGGAGGGCCACACGGCCACGTTCGACGCCACCGGCTACAACATCGCCGCCCCTGTGCTGACCGACTGGATCGAACAGGCCATCGACCGCAGCAAGTAGCCCGCGCCGTCCGGCACAGTGCACAGGAAGCGGCCCGTGGTGCCGAGCGAATTGCTCGGCACCACGGGCCGTTCAGCGGGTAGGCGGTCAGGAAATGATCGGCGGCACTGCGCGCGGGGTGAACGCGGGCGGGGCACCCTTGTCGCGGAACCGCCACGACGGCAACGGCGTGGGCGCGGCGTCGATCTGCTCATCACCGCCGCTGTCGCCGCCGTCGCCGTCGCTGGTGGTGCCCTGGTCGATCAGCTCGTTCAGGGTGGCCACGACCACCTCGCGGGCGGCGGTGTCGAGGTCGCGGTACAGGGTGCCGGTCAACGGGCCGGTCATGATCCGCACCGCGCCGGTGTGCGGGAAGAACTCGCCATCGGTCGTCACCTTCTCGTAGCGCAACGCGATCGGTACCCACGGCACCAGCGAGGCCAGCACCGGCATTTGCAGCTCACGCATGGCTGTGTCCGCGATGGCGATCCACAGCTCCAGGCTGTCGGGAGCGTGGCGGGAATCGGCGTACACGCGGTACAGGGCCGAGGCGAGGACCTTGGGGGTTGGGGTGGAGTACATAGTCGAACACCTTTCTCAGGGGGTTAGATTGAGAGGGCGGTGTCGGACTCCCCGGAGATAGCAGCTCCGGGGATTCCGGCATCGCCCGTTGTCAGGACGCGAGGGTGAACTTCTTTGGGGCCGTGCTGGTCTGGTGCGCGGTCCCGTGCTTGGTCAGGGTGACCAGAGCGTTGTGGACCGCGCCGCTGGACCGGGCCAGGGCTTTGCCGATCTGGTGTGGGGTGAACTCCTTTCCGGGGTTTTCGCGCAAGTGGTCCTCGACCTGTCCCCGCAGCGCACCGGCGGGCAGGCGTTCCACCGTCGACTCCGCGTCCGCCGCAGCGCCGTCGTCGGCCGCCGCCGGGTGTACCGGGGCCGGGGTGGCGGGATCGTCGCCCGTGGGAGCAGCTACCGCCGTCTCTGAGGTGGTGTCGGGGGCGGGGTCGGCCGGGGCCGCCTGCTCGGCGGGGGTGGCCGGTTCGGGCGCGGTGGGTTCGGCCGCGATGGATTCCGGGGTCCCCGGTTCGGCCGGTGCGGTGGCCGTCGGTTCGGGTACGGCGGGCTCGGGCGCGGCGAGGGCCTGTTCAGGTTTCGCTCCGGCGGTCCAGTTCTTCCCGGCCCCGGGCATGCCCGGGTCGGTGTCCGCCCACACTGCCCCGGCGAGTTCCCATTCCGTCAGCAGATGCCGCGCGGGGATGGTCCCGATGGCTGCGAGTTCCGCCAGCTCGGCGGTGGTGCTGCCGGGGTGGGTTGCCAGGGCCTCCCACAGCGCGCGTGCTTCGGCGCTGTGCAGCGCGGGCACCTCCGCCGCCGACACGGTGGCGGGTTCGGTCGCGGGCCCGGCGGTGTCGGGGTCCGGTTCGGCCGATGTAAGTGTCTCGGGCGAAACCGGTTCCGGCGTGGCGGGTTCGGCCGGGCCCGAGTCGGCGGGCGTGGTGGGGGCCGGGTCCGGTTCGATGGCAGCGGGTGCGCCCGCGCCCTGGGTCCAGGTTTTGGCGGCCCGGCGCGTGTCGGGGTCGGTGTGCGACTGTGCACACCCGGCGGTTTCCCACTGGGCCAGCAACCGCCGCGCGGTGGACAGTCCGATCCCGGCGATGTCGGCCAGCGCGGCGGTGGTGCTGTCGGGGTGTGCCCGCAGCGCCGCCCACAGCGCGCGGTTGCTGTCGCGGGGCAGCACCGGCACGCCACCCGAGCGCGTGCCGTGTTCCGGGGCGGGTGCGGCCGTTTCCGTGGCCACGGCGGCGTTCTTCTTTTTCGACATGGGGGCTCCTTCCAACATTGGGTTTCGTGAATTCGGTGGTGTCCCGGCGGGACGGAATGCGCACCAATCGGGGCGATTTCCCCGCCGGGTCGGTGCCGTTTACGGTTCCATGACCGCTCGATAGGGCGTGTGATGTCAAGCGGAATGCGGAAAATTGTTCCGGCTCCGGATTCCTCTCTTTCACTTCTGGAATGCCTACGGCACGAGAGGAATTCGACTCGCCACTATTCATTTGCGCGAGACCAGGTGGACTCACGCCGGCGACCTCGCCGCGATGCCGCAGCGGACGAGGACACACTCCGGAGCACGCGGCCGGTTGCGGGTCGCGCCGCTACCGCGTTGCCACTGAGTTTGGCTCCGGGTTTGATCACGCCGCCCTCGTCGTGACCTTGGGTGTTCTTCATCAGGCGCATGAGGTCTCCTGTTCGTGGGGCTGTGTTGAGGTCGGTTGTGTCGCTCGCGGGTTCATCGGGTGAGGCGCTCGTGCAGGGGGCCGGTGGTGCGGTCGAGCCACACACTCGCCCCGTGCCCGCGCCCGCTCCGGCGCACCAGGTCGGCGGCACCGGTGGCGTAGGCGGCGATGTCGTCGGGGTGAACGAGGTGAATCCGGGGGGCGGCATAGCCGCCCGTACCGCCGGTCACGTGCGCCACGGTGTACATGCCGCGCTCGTCGTGCGGGCCGGGGGCGTAGATGATGAACTGATCGCCCGTGATGGCGTTGGCGATCACGTAGATCGGCTCGAGGGCGGCGGTGGTGGGGATCGCGGGGTCGGTCATTGGTTTGCCTCCTGTCGTTGCCGCCCCGGTCGGGGCGGGATGAGGGTTGGTGGTGGTTGGGCCGCGCCGGTGGCCCGGTGGCGGCCCCGTCCTGGTGCCCCGGACGCGGTGCGCGCCCGGGGCACCCGGCGGGTTAGGAGGCGCGTACGGCGGCGGTGGCGGCGCGGCCGATGGCGGCGGCGGTGGCGGCCGGGTCGGTAACCAAGTGCAAGGTCACTCCGTCCAGCGGCTCCGGGTCGCTGTCGGCCGGTGCCAGCCACAGCACCGCGCATCCGGCCGCGCGCAGCGCGTTCACGCGTGCCTGGGCACGGTGACGGTTGCGGCCTTGGTACTGGCCGTCGGAGATGATCACCAACAGCCGGGTCGCGCCGGGCCGGGCCAGGTCGAGGGCACCGTCGAGGGCCTCGACAGCGGTATCGATGGCGTGGAGGTAATCCGGGCAACTGAATTCGGTCACCCGCGCCGGGGCGGTGCCCGGGTAGGTGATCGGTGTGACCGAGGCCCCGAACGTCACGGTCGCGGTCTGGGCGGGCATGGTGGCCAGCTCGGCCGCGCGGGCGATGATCCACGCGGCCGAGGCCGCCGGGGCGGCGTAGCTGCCCATCGAGGAGGACACGTCGCACGCGACACCGACTCGCAACGGCGGCACCGGAGGGGTTTTGCGGGTGGTGCGGGTGAACGGTTCGGCGGTCGGGATCGCCCCGGCGGCGCGTTGGGCCTCCCGGGCCAGCGCGCCGCGCATCCGCAACCGGCCCGGCGGCAGCGCGGAGGTCGTTTTCACGGCGGTCCGTTCGCGGGTGGCGGCGGTGTTGAGGGCGCGGGCCAGCACCCGCGCGGCGGTGTGCTCCTCGGGGCGGGCGGTGCGTGTGCGTCGCGTGCTTGCCGTCCGGCCCCGGCCCGACCCGTCACCGAACACCTTTCGTGCTTGCGCGGCAGCGTCTTTCGCTGCGCGTTCGGCAGCCTCCCGCGCGGCGGCGGCTACCTCGGCGGGGTCGGGGTCCACCGGCGAGGCGGCGACCGCGTTGCCGATGTTGGTCACGGTGTCGCCGATCGCGGCCCCCAGTGGCGAGGACGGCACGGGGTCGGTGTGGGGGTCGGGGCCGACGATATCGAGCCAGCGTTGGCCGAGTTCGAGCATGGCGGCGGTGTCGGTGTCGGCTACGGTGTGGGCCTCGCGCCAGATGGCGCGCAACTGGTCGAGGGTGTCGGTGCCGAGGATGGCCTCGATCGCGGTGGCGGCGGGCGCGACCTCGGCCGCCTCCAGGATGCCGCCGTCGTGCCGGGCCAGGATGAGCGCGGCGTTGCGGGCGGCGTTGTAGGGGGTTGGGGGGATCTGGGCGGCGGCGATCGCGCCGCCGTTGTCCCCGATCACGATCTCGGTGGTGCTGGCGCGCAACCAGTGCCGGTCGTCGGGGCGGCGGCGAATCTGGGCGGCCTCGATCCGTGATTCCTCGAGCAGCATCGCGGCCTCGACGACCCCCGGGTGCGCCACCGGCGGCGGGTTCCACGCCGAATGTTTGGCGTGCGCGCATTCGTGCACCAGCGCGCCCCACACCGCCGGGTAGCGGTTGCGGTCACTGTTGCGGGCCGGGTTGGCATCTGCCGGGTCGATCTTGAGGCGGGAACCGTCGAGTTCGATGGCCGCGAGCCCCGGCACGAACACCGCCGGGTTCCCGAACGCGGCACCGGGGGCGATGCTCACGGTCAAATCGTCACGGTCGGCGATCGGCGGAACCTCGGCGGTCATCGCAGCGGAGAGGGTGGCCCATCCCCCGGTCACCGGCACCGACGCCGGGGCGGGGGTGGCAGGCGCGGCGGGGGCCGCCCCCGCCCCGGCGGCGGCCGGGGCAGAAGCGGTGCCGGTGCCCGGGGTAGCGGGGGCGGGGGCGGTGATCACGTGGCCGGTCATGGCGGGCTATACCTTTCGTAGGCGGGCTGGGTGGTCAGATGCGAGGGCCGAGAGCCAGCGGGGCGTGGTTGGCGCCGTACACGGTGCGCACCACTGCGGCCACGATGGCCCGGTCGTCCTCTGGGGCGGCCCCGATCAAATTGGCGGCGGCGGTGGCGGAGTCGGTGGCGGCGGCGATCTTGTGGAACGCCAGCAGCTCGCGCAGCTGGGGCGCCCACCCGACCTCGCCCTTTTCCTGTCGGGCGGCCAGCTCCCGCGCCACCTTCACCGCCCGCCGTTCCACCCCGAGCTGGGCGGCGAGGTCGTAGTCGCTGCCCACCTGCACCTGGAACGCGAACCGGCTCGCCAGCGCATCGGACAGGATCGCCCCGTGCACCCCGGGGTTGTGCCCGGCCACCACGAAGAACCCGGGCTCGGCTTTGACCACCTCGCCGCCGTGGGCTTTGATCACGATCTCGCGGCGGCCGTCCATGGCCGGGTACACCACCGACAGCACGGTCGGCGGGATGAGGGTCGCGTCGTCGATGAACAGCACCCGGCCCTCACGCATGGCCCGGACCAGCGGCCCGTGCACGAAAACGAAAGTGCCATCCGGGTTCTGGGTGTACTCGCCCACCAGATCGGCGACCGTAGTGTCCCCATCACCCTGCACGGTCAGCAGGTCACCGTAGGCGGCCTCGATGAGCGAGGTCTTCCCGGTTCCGGGCGGCCCGTACAGCAGCACCGGCACCTCGGCCGCGCGCATCGTTTGCAACACATCGACATCGGCGCGCCCAGCCAACTTCCGCACGTGGTAGTCCTGCCCGTTCGGCCGGGCCACCGTGTTGCCGGTGCGCGCCGGAGCCGCCGGGGCGGCAGGAGTGGCCGGGGCGGCGGGAGTGGTGTTCTTCTTGGGGCTGCGGCGGGCCGGATTCGCCGCCTTACTGGCGGCCGGGGCTGCCGGGATGGCAGGCGCGGCCGGTGCCGGGGCGGCAACGGTCGGGGCGGCGGCGGTGGCCGTGGTGGCGGTGGCGCGGTAGCGGCGCGGGGCCGCCGAGGTGCGTTCGGCGTGCCCGGCGGCGGTCAGCGATTCCAGCGCGTTGCCGACCGCGCCGGACGACCGGCCGAGCCCGTTGGCAATCTCACGCGGGGACTGTTCGCGGGCCGGGTCGGCGGCCAGCGCGGCGGCAATCATGCGGCGGAGTTCGCCGTTGGGCAGGCGACCGGCGGACGGTGCAGCGGTAGCGGCGGTGGCGGGTGTGGTGGGCATTGCGACTCCTGCAATTCCGTTCCGAATTCGCGCCGGTTTTCGGCATACGTGCGGCGTGGCCGCCATTCGGATTTCTGCGAATTTCCCGGCAAATTCCGGGAACGTGGTCGACCCTAGCTCGACCTCGAACAGCCACACAACCCCGAGAAAGGCTCAATTTTCCGGACAATAGCGAATCGGTCTAGGCAATACGGAAACGCGGCGCGCACATGCACTCGCCAGCCAGGCCACGCCTCGGCCAGCAAGCCCGGGAAGAATGAATAGATAATGATCAATAGAAAAAGGAGAACGAGGGGAGAGGAGGAGGCAGGCGACTGGGTATTCAGACACAAGAGGACGCATGAAACCGGCCGTGAGACACCGCCCGAGCATGTCTATACATCTTTGTGTATAGACAATCCCCGCTGATATCCGTCCAATATTTGCCTGCCGACCTGCTGTTTCGCGCCGCAGGGGTGCGTCGTTCCAATCCTCGCACCGAATCATGCAGCGAATCTCACCATGGAACATCGCACGGAAATTCTTTCATCGAGCCACTCAGGCCGACAGGGACTCCACCCTTGAGAAAAGCTACGAATGCCCGGCGCAGGAAACCCGATCCCTCCAGCAATTATCGAATAATAACGGAATGACACGAAAGCACGAACAACCGTTTCGTAAACGGCCGGAAAACTGATTTCTACACTAATCGACAATCAACGCAATCGGTAATATCAGATCGCATTCGACTCATTGTTGGGCGCGGCGGAGCGTTTCGAGAAGCTGTCGGGTTTCCTGGCTCGGGGACTGGCCGATTTCGGCGAGTCTCCGGGTCAGGAGAGTGTAGGTGCGGGTGAGTGCGGCGGTTTCGCCGAGGCGGGCGTGCAGGCGCAGGAGGTCGTGCCAGACTGCTTCGTTGTACGGGTCGTTCTCGACGGTGGTTTCGAGCATTCCCAGGGTCGCGCGAGGGTCGTCGGTGGTTCGGGTGGCCAGCCAGCTCAAGGCATTCAGCGAGGTGCGTCGCGCCGATTCACGAATGGATTGGACCCAGGTGTCGGTGAGGTCGCTGGCCAGCTCGCTCGTCGCCAGGGCCGCGATGCGGCGGGCGGCGTCGGTCTGTTCGGCGTCGCTGCGGGCGTGGCGGCGTTGCGCTACCGCCGCGTTGAAATCCCAGTAGTCGACGCCGAGGTGGCCCGAGAGCCGGACCTGGGTGCGATCTTCGGCGAGTACGTCGGTGATCTGCCCGCCGGTGGCGGTGCTGAGCGCGGCGCGCAAGCGGCTCAACGTGTTCGCCAGCGCACTACTGCCCCGATGTCCGGGCCGCTGGCCCCACAACAGCTCGATGAGCTGCTGGCGTGGCAGCCCTTCGGGATGCAGGGCGAGCACGGCCACGAGTTCGCGAGCACGCGGCTGCAGCTGTGTTGTGATCTCCACGCTTTCCCCGGAGCCGGGGTCGTGCCAGAAGATCCGGGTAGGCCCGAAGACCCGCACCGTCAGCGCGGGCGCGCCGTCTACCGGTGTCGGCACCGGTGCAGTATCGGTGGAGGCGGTCTCGGGGTGTGAGCTCGGCTCGGGCGCCGCGGTGAGGTTGCCCTCCGCGAGCTGGCCGGCGTGCTCGGCCTTGACAGCGAGCACAGGCTCAGAAGGCGGTGCGGCGATGGCCTCACCGGCATCCACCATTACAGGCTCACGTAGGCGAGGACGCGGGGTGGGCACGGTGGCGGGGTCGATGCTGTAGATCCTCGGCCCGTCCTCGCCGCGGCGTCTGCGGCGGTCCTGGCGGACCTCAGGGGCCGCGTGAGGTGGGTCGAACTGGCCGGAGCGTTCGTAGCGGCGCAGCTGGATCTCCACATCGATGATGGTGCCCCGAGCGGGCGGGATCAGGTGCTGGCGTGTGCGGCGGCCGGTCAGCAGGGCACGGGCACCGGCGCGGGAGGCGGGCAACTCTCCCACGACCGGGAACCCGATCGCGTCGATGTAGGCGCGGCTGCCGCCGATGACCACGATGCCCCGGGGGCTTCGACGCCGGGTGAGATCCAGGAGCCGCTCGGCGGCGGGCTCGGGATCGATGTGCTCGGCGCGCACCACGAACAGGGCGGCGTCGGCGGCGGCGATGACCGGATGCGCGGGCGAGCCCGGCTCGGGGACACCGCAATCGGCGAACACGGTCGCTCCGAGCCCGCGCCAACCCCGGTTCGGATCGGTCAGCAGCGCAGCGGCCGGGACAGGATGGGCGGGGTCGTATTCGGGAGGCGCGGCCAGGAACGCCTCCCCGCCGGGCAGATGCTGCACGTGCTGGGCCAGCAGCTCAGGGGTGATGGGATGGCCGACGGCGCCTCGGCGGGCGAGGCTTGCCAGGCCGAGATGCGGGTCCGCGCCGACCATTTCGGCGAGCTGGCCGCCTGCGGGGTCGGCTTCCACGATGAGAGCTGTTTCGGGGCCGGGCCAGGTGTGGGCAAGCGCGACGGTGGTCGTGGTGGTCCCGGCGCGCGAGCTCAGTCCGGCGACGGCGATCAGGTACGGCGCCTGCGGCCTCATCGATGGGTTCCTATCCCTGCTTCTGGACGTTGGAGATCACCAACGCGCCCCCGGTTTCGGCGGGGCGGGTGTTGATCAGCTGGAGGTAGTCGATCCGCGTGCGGTCCGGGCGAATCTCGGTGATGTGGACGTTGGCGGTGGTCGGGGAGATCGGGGTGATCGCCACGCAGTGCCGGGTGCCGTGCGGGATGGAGGCGATGCCCGCGGCGAGGCCCTCGAAGGTGATCCCGCTCTCGGGCGCAAGCAACGGCATCGCCTTTCCGGCGTCGCGGTCGATGTAGTAGGCGGCCTCGAAGGAGGCGATCACCCCGGCCAGGGTGGCGGGGTCACCGGCACGCTCGGTGACCACCTCTCCGGTGAGCCCGGTGCACGGCCCCTGAGCCGTGGTGGTCGAGCTGGGTGGTGCTGCCGTGGAGGGCACCTGCGCGCCGGTGTCGCTGGTCTTGTCTGTCGGCACCAGCAGGATCCCGGCCAGGACAGCAATAGTGGCCGCCAGCGCGGCCCAGGCACCGCGCGGCAGCCGGTTCGCTGGACCTGCCCCCCATCGGAGATCCCGGGCGGCGTAGGCCGCGCTGGGAGGATTGCGTATCCGGTTGAACCAGAACTCCTCCGGCAGGACGGGCTTGTCGGGCTCGTCGAAGTCATGGCCGGAGCCGGTGATCAGCTGCAGGTCCGGAGGAGTCTGGGGCAGGTCGACCCATGCTTCGGCATCGTCGTCTTCAGGTGGTTTCCGCGGGTACCTCGCCATTCATCTCGCCTCGGTTCAGGTGTCTCCGGGGCCTGCCCGCACCCCGAGAGGGAAAGTGGGGGTCGCGGGGTGCGGGCAGGGTTCCCCGGAGGGGTCAGGGGCGGCTCACGCGCTGGGCCGCACTTCGGCCTGGGTCTGTGCCGGGATCGGCTGGGACACGGGACCGTTGGCGATGTCCTCGGTGAGCCGGGCCAGGACATCGGAGACCGCCCAGTGCGCGGTGGAGCGGTGGTCGCCGTCGTATTCGCGCCAGTCCACCTTTGTGCCGCGCTGGCGGTAGGCGATCAGCGCCTTGCGTCCGGAGCGGACCGGCACGATCTGGTCGAGCTCGCCGTGGTAGAGATGCAGCGGCACATCGGATTTCACGTGTGCGAGCGACTCCAATGCGAGGACCCGTCTCCACCAGTGGTCGTTCCAGGGGTCAGGCTCGCGGCACCAGTGCGCCAGCGGCTCGGGGAACCGTTGCAGCAGTTCGAGGACGGTGAGGTGGCGGGCTTCGGCGGCGGCGACGAGACCGTCCTCGTTGAGTACATGCCGCAGCGGGAGCTGGTTGTAGGCGTGGGACAGCCCGATCAGCCCGGCGAACGCCAGCCCGGCCAGGCCGGTGCGGGTGCTCCGACTGACCAGCGGAGCCAGGACCGCGAGGTCGGAGAAGACCGCTCCGGCGGCGACACCGCGCAGGTCGATCTCGGGGGCGTACCAGGGCTGTAGCTCCCCCGCGACCGCTGCGACACGGCCACCGTCGGCATATCCCCAGGCCACCACCGGCGCTACCGGCAGGTCCAGGTCCGAGGCGCGATAGACCGCGCGGGCGAGGTCGAGGACCGGTTTGGCACCGGCGGCGCGCGCGGCGAGGAAGGTGTGCGGGCCGGTGCCCGCACCGAGGCCCTGCCCGTCAGGGATCGCGACGACCCAGCCTCGTGCGAGGGCAGCCTCGATACCGGTGGTGTCGGGTTCGGCACCGATCGCCAGCAGTTGCGACGGCGCGCAGACACCGCCCAGGCCGCGAAACTCCGGGCAGTACACCAGGATCGCGGTCGCGCCCGGGCCTGCGATGGTCTCGGGGACCAGCACGATCCCCGAGGCCGCGATGGTTTCGGAGCGGGCGTTGGCCGTGGCGTAGACGACCTGCCACGCCCCCCGCGCCTCGCTCAGCTGCGCAACGAACACCGGTCGTGTGCGCACGAGGTCTCCGGGGCGGTAGCCATCGAGGGTCGTGACGTTGTAGAAGTCGTTGCTGCTGGTATTCATTGGTGGCTCCCGGCGAGGTCGTGGGCGAGTGCGGTCAGCCACGCGATGCCGCTGGCGAGTTGCCCGGCTGCGGCGTAGCCGGTGTGGCGGCCGTGTATGTCGGCGTAGCGAAGCCACACGCCCGGATTGGTCAGATCGGCGTTGTCGGCCATCAGCTGCCCGAACGCACCCGAGAGTTGCCCGGCCAGTTTCGGCAACTGCCCGACCGGGTCGGAGGCCACGATCGCGGTGATCTGCCCCCACCGCGCCGACGCGGCGGCGGTCTCGTCCGGGCTAGGTGGCCGGGTGCGGGGGTCGGAGGCATCGATGAGGCGCTCAGCCAGACTCGCCGCGGGCGCGTAATGGACGAACCCGGCCCCGATCTGAAAGTCGTTGTTCACCACGTTGGTCCACGCCTCACCCAACGCTCCGGACAGGAGGGCCTGGATCGAACCCAGCGCGGCCAGCGGATCACGCAGATCGGTCTGGGCCGCGAGCTGGGCGGCCATCCGCAATAGGGCGGCGCGTTCGGGGGCGGCGCAACTCAAATCGCCGTCGACGCAGACATCGGCCACTCGGCCGGTCAGCGCCCCGTACTCGACACCCGAACTGGTGGCGATCCCGCCACCGGCTGCCGGGACGGTGGTGATCGCCACCCCCGACACCGCCACCCCGGACGTGCCGGGGGCCGGGTCGGGGGTGAGTTGGCCGGGGCGGCCGGGGATCACCGGTGAGCCCGGGGCGCGATCGGGATCGGAATACAGCGCGATACCCGCCACCCGCTCAGCCGAGACGGGTCCCTCGCCCGCGCCGACAGCGTGGGCGAATTCCGAGACCACCTGCGCGCCTTGGGAGAATCCGACCACCGCGAGCGCCGTGGCCGGGCAGTCGGCGGCGACCCTCGCCGCGGTCGCGGTCAGTGCGGCGAGGCCCTCGCCGACCGAGGCCGCGTACGGGGCCGCGCCGCCACCGGTGCCTACCGCGCCTCCGAACGCGGCCGAGTACGGAATGTAAGTGCGCTGCACCAAATCCGGCACGGCGGCTACCACCGGGCCGAGTATCGCGCCCAGCATCCCGGTGTCGGCGGTCTCGGACGCCCCCGGCGAGGACTCGCCGGTGCCCTGCACTCCAAGGACCCACAACACGGGGCAACCCGGCCCGGCGGCGGATGGTTGCGCCGACCCGAAGCCTGGCGTGCACAGCGCGCTCGTGCAGGCCGCCAGCACGGTGGCGGTGAGGAGACGCAGACCGGTCACGGCTGGCCCACCCCCGCTCCGGCACCGAACCCCGCGCCCACCGTGCCACCGGCCAGCGCGCCGACCACGGCGGCGGGAACCCCGGCCACGATCGCACCCGCGACAGCACCGGCTGCCGCGCCCAATGCGGTACCGGCCACACCGGAGGTGATCGTGCCGATGACCGGCACGGTCACTACCGTGCCCAGTGCGGCACCGGCGATACCGCCGATCGTGCCACCGGCAAGTCCGCCCGCGACCGCGCCCGCTGCCGCCGCTGGTGCACCCGCCAGTGCGCCTCCGATCGCACCACCGGCCCCCGCCCCGGCGATCGTGGCACCGGCCACCCGATCAGAGCGACCCGCCGGGATCCCGATCGAGTCCAGGAACGTCGCGGCCTGCGCTTCCAGGTTCGCGGCGGTGGTGTTGACGCCGTCACGAATCTCCGGAGGCAGCCAGTCCGGCGACGGCGTCTCCCACTGGCCGATTCGGATCGTGTCCGGCGGGGCCTCGATCGGCGCGACCGGAGGCACCGGTTCCGGTGAGTGCAGCTCGACCACCTGCACCGGCGGCGCGGGAGCGGGTGGAGGCGCCGGGCGCGGGGCCGGGCCGTTGCGGACCTCGGGCGGTTGTTGCGGATACACAGCGGGATCGGGCGGAGGCGCGACCGGTGGTGGCGGAGGCGGAGCGGGTGCAGCTGTTCCGGGCTGGACCGGTGCGGTGACTCCGGGCTGGTCGGCGATCGGATCCAGCGTCACAGCACTGGTTTGCGGCGCGGCCAGCATCATCACCACCGGCACAGCGCCGACAGCCAACACACGGCCACCCCACAGCAGCCGACCCCCGTACGCGAGGGATGTATTCCCGTTTTCGGGCACGACAAATAACCCTTTCGATCGAATGAGAAAGGCGAGGAAAAGGATCAGAAAATGCGCGTGACAACGCGCGAGAAAGGCTGATACTCCCGGCTGCCCGACCACAGCCGGGAGACCCTTCGACGTATCCCTCGAATCAGAGGAATGGCCCGACGATCAGACGAACGACAGGACCAGACTCAACGCCTGCGAGGCGACCGACAGCACATTCGAGACCAGCGACGCGCCCGCGTCGAGTAGCACCAGAATGTTGTATATGTCCACGGTTTCCCTTTCTGAGGAGCTGTGATGCTCCACCATCACAGCCCCGAAAGCCGCTGCTGCGCCACCCCTTCGAGAGGTAAGGATTGTGCTAACAAAACCATTACCCCTCCAACCACATGCAGTGGCCTGCGTCGATGCGAGAAAGGGGTAACGCGAGTGTCAGTAAAGAAACTTCCCGAACGCGCGTGACCCCGGTTCGCGAGTACGGCAAATACGCCGCGCCGCCGCGCGACTGCCGATGGCTATTTGTTGGCTAGCTCACGGAGAATACTGTTTGCCGGGGATGATCTTTCTCTGGTAGGAACGAATCAGCTCGGGGAAAGTGAACCCTTCAACGTACCCCACGTGGAAGGAAGTACGGAAGACCGTAGTAGGAGGGGCTTTACGTGACCCGGACAACGAACCCGGCCCGCCATCCAAGACGACGCCAGCAGGCCCGCACCTGCTCGTCTTGTTCGGAGATACCCGACCTCGGTGGCTGGGCGCGCCGGATCCGCGAGCGCCGCAAGCTCCCGCGCCCGCGCGCCGCCGATCGCCTTCACATCAGCAAAGAGATGCTCAAGAAGATCGAGAACAGCGACGCCCCGTGCTCGCCAGCGGTTTTGAACCACCTCGTCACCGCCTACGACCTCGATCGCGCGCAGGAACGCTACACCCGCGACCTCGCCCGGCCCCCGGTGGCTCTGCCGCCGATAGCGGAACTACGCACCCGCATCGACACTCCCGAGCACCGGGCGACACTGACCTACCTCGACCGCCGCGAGATCGCCGGCGCCTACATCGATCCGCTGTGGAATGTGGTCCTCGCCAATGAACGGTTCACTGCGGGCCTGCCCGGCATCCAACAGTTCCGCGGCAACGTCGCCTTGTGGTTCTTTCACCCCGGCTCCGCCACGCCCACCGCCGAACCCATCGTCGTGCACTGGGACAGCGCCGCCGCCTACCTGGTCGCGACCCTGCGCGGCGCGCTCGGACGCCACCGCGAAACGCCGCACGCCCTCACTCTTTTCCAAGACCTACGCGGCGCGGCCACCTTCCGCGAGACGTGGGACACCAGCGACGCGGTCGCCTACGGCCGCCGCCCCGAGGAACCCGTCCACCTGCGCGACCCCATCACCGGCGAGCCGTACTCCGCACGTATCCACCTCGGCTACGCCTCGAGTTCCCACGACGTCCGATTCTGCGTGTGCTACTGCGACCCCACCCCCGGACCAGGTCTGACCGACAGTGTTAGCCGACACGGAAAGTGCCGATGAACCGCAGCTCACTGTGCCAACCCACGAATCTCCGCACCACCGAACAGGAGTACCGAATGACAGGCAATCCCCCCACCCGCCACCACAACGCCGAGCAGGCACCTCGTCCTTCGCACGCCAGGGAGATCGCGCACGCACTACCCCCGCACAGACGGGCAAGATGAAAATGCGCAAAGCCCCGCCACTCGACGGAATGCCCGACTTCCACGACTCGCTGGAATGGCTGCGCCACCGCCATCACCTCTCCCGCGAATCCGCCGCCCAACACGCCGGTTTCAGCAGCTCCTACCTCCACCAGCTCATCCGGGATCGGACCTACCCCGGCCCTCGTGTCTTCACCAAACTGGTCGACGCCTTCGACCTCGACTCCTCCCAGCGGCGACACCTGCACGAACTGTGGCAACCCTCCCTCGAACTGCCACCCACCGAGGAACTACGCCAGCGCCTCACCGGCCTGGGCATCCAAGCCCACCTCGACCACCTCGATACCCGCTACACCCTCGCCGTCTACCTCGACCCCCTCCGAACCGTGCTGCACAGCAACCGGACATTCCACCGCATGGTCCCCGGCCTCGCCGAGTCCGACAACAATTACTTCCAGTGGATGTTCTCCCCCGTCGCCCGCGACCGCATTCACAACTGGGACAACGAAGCCCGCTACACCGTCACCATCCTGCGCGGAACCCTCGGCCGATACCGCGACCTCCCCCGAGCACGAACGCTGTTCCAGAGACTGCGAACCACCCCCGAATTCCCCCGCATCTGGGAATCCACACCCATGCAAGTCACCTATGACCGTCCCCGCCCGACACCAATCCATGTACGCACACCCGGCACCGACAAGCCCCTCCCACTCAGCCTCGAGATCAGCGACTACCCCGACTGCCCCCACGTCCTCCTCGCCTACGGTCTCTACGACACGTCGGCCATCGCGCGCTAACTGCGGTCCTGTGCGGCGGTGTGGGTGTCCACGATGCTCGCCGCCTGCTGCGATCAATCAAATGGTCAGTCGAACAGTCGCCCCAGCAGGGCGCCCTGGCCGGATTGCAAGATGTGCGCAGCCTCTAGCGGTATCCAGAAGCATTCGAAGTGGGTAGGCTCGCCTTGACCGTCATGGTCTTCCTGACTGCTCCAGCGTTCGGGTGCGGCCTCGCACAACTCCAGCTGGAATACGTGCCTCTGCTGCAACTCCCACCGATACGGCGAGATGTCGTAGGAGTATTCGCCCAGCTTGCGGACAACTCTGAACTCGGTCAGTCCTGTCTCTTCGCGGGCCTCGCGCAGCGCGGCGTCCTCCGGCGATTCACCGCGACGGATACTGCCCGCGGGGACCTGGATACCGACCTCCTCGTAGGAGAACTCAGTGTGACGGAAAACCAGCAGCTTGCCGTCGCGCACGATGTAGACCAGCACTTTATCCTTGCTGACCTTTTCGGGCATCGGAGTAGTCCTCTCTGAAGAGTAGGTGGGATGAAACAGGTGACATGCACAGGCGATGAAGCCGACCAGCCCAGGGGGTCGGCTTGCAGTAAACTGGTCGAAGTCTCTTACGTCGGTTCGAGGCGACGTTACGATTCCGCGTGGTTGCTCAGCGTCAATCAGGTTGCACTTCAACGTATTCTAAGGTCAGCGCAGCGCGACTCACCATGCGCCGGAGCCGGATAGTCGGTTCGCGCCCCGAGCAGGGCGAGAGCCGTAGCGCGGACAATGAAGCGGGAGGAAGCCCGCCCCACCGACAGCCCCGGAACAAGCGAGGACCAGGCGTTGCGCCGCACTGCTACAACGGCCGAGGCAGCATCTCGTCAGGGGAACCGCGGCCTTGTGAGGATCGCGGGCGGGGCGCGGATAGATGCTGCACAACATGAGCTTGTCCACCACCGGTTTGTGAGCGAAGGGAGCTGTGCTGTGGAGGACATCACGGTGCGTTCGGTCGATGGTGTTCGACTCGATACCGCCCTTCATCCGGCTTCATCAGGTACCGGCCGCGGGGTGGTATTGCTGGTCCACGGAATCACCGTAGATATGGATGAGGGCGGCGGGATGTTCATCCGGTTGGCCGAGCAGCTCGATGCTGCGGGGTTCAACGTGGTGCGGTTCTCCTTCCGTGGTCACGGCAACAGCGGCGGGACACCTCGCGGGGTCACGGTGGCTGGGGAATGTCTCGATCTCCAGGCTGCCGTGGAGGCTGTTCGTGAACGCTTTACGGGGCCGCTTTCAATCGTGGCGGCAAGTTTCGGCGCAGTGTCCACGACGCTGTCACTGCCGTGGCTGGAAAGCACCCTCCATCGACTGGTGCTGTGGAATCCAGTTCTAGATCTACGCCGAACGTTCCTCGAGCCAGAGTTGGCCTGGGGAAAGGAGAACTTCGGCCCACAGCAGCAGAAAGACCTCGCAGAGCACGGATGGCTTGTCGTCGACGGCCAATTCGAGCTTGGCCGAGTGCTGTTCTACGAGTTCGCGCACTATCGGCCCCTCGATCTGTTCCTCGAAAGCACAGTGCCATCCCTGATCGTGCACGGTGACCGAGACTCAGCGGTCTCCTACGACATTGCCGCCGGAGCGGCTCGATCACGACAGAACACGACGTTGCACACTGTCTTCGGTTCGGATCATGGGTTTGACTCACGCCAGCGCGAGGACGAAGCAATCACCACGACGGTTGAATGGCTTGTCGACCAGTCCGCGTCTGAATCGTGAATACAGCTGACCTCTACGGTCCGATCCAACTCGGCGAAACCTACCTGTGTCGGCACGAGCGGGTCATCGCTGAAATTCCGTCGCCGACGAGCGTCTCGCTGGGTACGGTTCGGGCATGTCACCTGACTCCGAGACCTCGATTGTTCTCGATGCAGTGCGCCTTCGGCCGTTGCGCGCATCGGACGAGCAGGTGATCCGCGCGGCGCATGAGGCCATGGCCGACAGCGACGGATTCCCCTTCGCATTGGGTCTCACACCGGCCATGCCCTGGCGGCAGTACCTATCGGCGCTGGAGGACTACCGCCACGGGATCAACTTGCCCGACGGAATCGTGGCAACCACCTTCCTGGTCGCCACGGTCGATGACCAGGTCGTCGGCCGCACGTCCATCCGGCACACCCTCAACGACGGATTGCGTCAACGAGGCGGTCACATCGGCTACGGTGTCCTTGCACCATTTCGGCACCGTGGCTACGGCACCGCCATCCTCCGCCACAGCCTCACCGTCGCCCGCGCGATCGGCCTCGACCGGATACTCATCACCTGCGACGACAGCAACCTCGCCTCCCGGCGCATCATCGAAGCATGCGGCGGCATTGTCGAATCGGTCGTACCATGCAGCGACGGCACTCTGAGTCGCCGGTACTGGATCGACTGAGCTGCCCATCCGACGCGATCAGGTCAGGCGCAGTTCGTACACCGCCCGGCTGCGGCCGGGTCCTTTGAAGTCGCTGATGATCGAGATGCCGTTGACCTCGTGGTCGCCGGGCACGTTGACGAATCCGAGAGCAGTCCAACTGGCGTGTGGTGCATGGTTCTCGGGTTCGGATGTCAAATACAAACGCTCGCAGCCCCACTTCTCGGCCTGTGACCGCACGCTGCGCAAAAGCGCTCGCGCGATCCCGCATTGCCGATACTGAGGATGGGTCATGACGTCCTGGACGTACACGTCTGCGGGGTCGTCTTGGCTTCGGAATGCGATGACCGCTCCGGTGATGGTGTTGTCCTCGTCGATCGTGATGGGGCAGGTCGAGGAGAACAGCTTGGCGTAGAGCCAGTAGTCAGACAAGGTGCGGGCACTGACAAATGGCTCCCCGAGCCCCATGAGTTCGCGGACTTCGCTGATGTGTTCTGGCTGTAGTGGCGTGACGATCACAGACACTCCTCGGTGTGAGACTTTCGGACAATGCTGGTCAACTGCTGGGCCATGTCGGCAGGTACCACCGCGTCGGCGATGCTCCGGCCGACGACAGCGATGTCCCCGTCATCGCTGCTGGCGAGGGCGTCATCGGCAGTGCTAAAGCCGCCGGAGGCCCTGACCGGCAATTGACTACACGTACGGATGGGTCTGCGGTCGCGAGTGGGTGGTTGCTACCGACGCCGAGGGAGATGTTGGTTGTGACGACGAAGCCGTCGATGCCGACGCGTTCCATATCGCGGAGCCCGGCAGCGTTGACATACGCAGGCGACGCATCGAGGCGCGCATCGTGCGGATCAATGGGACCTCAGGGATGGTCCCGCTGTTGCGGGTCATGAGGTTGTTGACGCGGGAGATCCGGTCTTCGCCGCCAAGTGCCGCTCCACTGATGCCACCTTGCCGGTCATAGCGTCGGTGACGCCCGGCCGAATATCACCCTTCAGCACGATGCTGCATCGGGGTGCGACAGCCATGACCGCGTCGATCGCCTGCTTGATCACCGCCATGACTTCGTCCCATTCACCCTCGATGGTGGTGAAGAGGGCGTTCGTTTCGTTCGGCAGTCCGCTCGCTCGAATCACGCGGACAGCCTCGGCAACTCCTTCGCCGACGCTCTCGCCGGTCCCCATCGGCGTGACTGAGAAAGCGATGATCACGGCAGCTCCTATCGGTAAGGTCCTGAGGTCATGAGGCGTGGAGCAGATCGGCGATCCCGCGCCGAAGTTCCTGGGCGCCAGCGGAAGATGTCAGACGGTCGGCGCTGGCGGCCCGGTACACCAGCTTCAGGCCGTCGAGGACACGCGCCGAGCTAGTGCCGCGAGCGCTTTCGACCGCCTGGGTTCCAAGCGCCAATCCTTCATCGCTATCCCCATGGCGCAACTCCAGGGCAGCCAGCCGGATCAGGCTGAGCTGACGTGACCGGGCATGCTCATCGGACAAGTTGAGCGCTGTTCGGAGCCTTGCGGTCGCGCTCCGCACTTCGGCATTCTGGTGGTACGCGAGGTCGAACAGTCCTTGCGCCGTGTCCCCCTGAAGCAGCGACTCGGTGTAGTAGGACTTGAAGCCTTCGTGGTCGGTATCCGGATGATCCTGCGCCTGCGCTTCGGCGAAGAACTGCTCGGCTTGCTCGACAGCCCGCATACACTCGACCGCATTACCGAGCTTGCCGAATGCTCGTGACTGCACCGCCGCCATGTCGGCGCGGCGCAGCACCGACAGTCGGTCGGAGCGAACCGATGCCAGCCCAAGCAGCGTCAGCGCGTTGTCGGCATTCCCGAGATAAATATCCTGACGGGCCAAGCATGTCAGAACTGCCGCGCGCAGCCACCACTCGTCAGCTTGCTCGGCGCAGTGCCAACCCGCGCGAAAGCTGGTGCGGGCTGCCTCATGGTCGCCGCGGTCGTACTGTGCCCAACCGACGACCCGAAAGAAGGTCCCCACCACCGCGTGCATGGCGCTGCGTACCGGCTCCGACATATCCGCCCGTAGGTAGTCCACTGCCACCCGGAGCTGCGCGACCATGCCGTCCCCGATGTGCAGGCCAGCGTCGTCCGCCGCACGGAACAAGGCGGCCCAGTCACCGACGCGGTTGACGTGATCCATACCCACGCGGGCGGGTGCGTGGTCGATTGGGCGGGTGGCCATCGCGACCACATCGTCGGTTACAGCCGTGGCAGATACGGCTACCAGGCCGCGAAGAAACTCACCGCGACGCACATCATCCACCTGATGTTGTGGGGGCCATGCCTCCCCATCATAGGGTGCGCGAACGGCAGGTCCGGCGAACGAACGGCGACCACGATCGTGCCGCTCACGCCACACCGCCTCCCCCTCAGCCACGATCCGCTCGAAGCGTTCGCGGTCCTCGGGCGTCGCCCGCTGCTGGTATGTCGTATCCAGGCTCGCTTGGGTACCAGATCGCGGCGTGACCGCGCTCAGCCCGCTGCGCCAGTTCGTGATCGTGGTGGTCTCGACACCGAGCAGCGCGGCGAACTCACGAATCGACTTGCGCATAGCTTCTTGGAGTGCGGCGGCTTCGAAGCCGGTCCACTGTCGCGCTCGTACCATCGCCTTTGCCTATGTTTTTGAGCCTGACCTGGGCAAATACCTACGCTACGCCCACAGTACCCCATCACCGCGCGGTTACGTCCGAAACCACCTGTGCGCCAGGGTCAAAGGCGGTACCCGGTACCGGGCCGACGCCGCAAACGCCTCACGCGGTGCACCGGCGGCCAGGGTGGCGGGCCGGTGGCGAAAGCCCCCGGTGCCGGGTACCACCCGAACTTTTGCCGCCTTGGACCCGGAAAGAAGCACTGCGGGATGCCTACCAGTTCCCTTGCCATCTATCAATTGATCGCCATGACCGGACAGGCGGCGCATCAAGCGCCCCTAGTGCCGTTCACGATCTCGCAAGCGCATGCGGTGATGCGTTACCACGTTGCCTGCCGGGCGAAGCGCTGTCCGCGAAAGGCCGCCGCGCTCGACACGCTCGTCCAGGCCGGCCGGGTGGTGCCCTCCGAGACGAAGCCACGGTGATCCGGATGAACGCACTGCCGAGCGGATCCGCGGGCGACGTCGGTGATCTGCCAGAAGCTGATCGCTTGATGGAACTGTGCGAGGGCTACGACAGTCTGGTCGCGGAGATCGAAGCGGGCCAGCGCCTGCCGCCAGGGTTGTGATGCGCCATGCAACCGACCCAGCCGCCTCGGCGAATCCGCCACATCCACATCGAATCCGGCGCGCTGCGCCTGGATTTCCAAGCCAGCGCCGAGCAGGCCCAGCACGTGGCCGACGAGTTTGCGCAGGGATTCCCGGAGCTGGTGGTGACGGTCGATGACGACGTACAACCCGATCTGCCGCCGCTCCCCTGCGCCGCACTCTGGGACTGACCCGTTTCTCCATCACCCACGTATCCGTGGCCGTGCGTGCCCACACATAACGTCTAAATCCAGAGGGATACAACATTTATGCCGTATGAACGGCCCGAGTATGTCGTGTACGGGCTCACTCCAGACAAGCCACTTGCTTTCACGCTTCCGCCCGTTGAGGCCCAACCCAATCAGCCGTTGCCGGATGCCGGGCCGTTTCTGCGGGTGTGCGCGGGCGCGGAGGAACCGACCACTGCGCTGCTGCGGTGCGCGCGGCAATTGGTTGGCGGGTGGCGTCATGTACACGAACATGGCCGCAGCGGCTCGGCCTCGGTCGATGAACAGCTCAGCTTGCTGATCTGGCTGATCGACCGAGAGGCTGGCGGGCATACCAGCGGGAATGTGTTCGAGGCACACGCTCGGATGTCTCCCTCGTCATATGGCGATTGGGTGGCGTGGCTGGTGTGGAAGTACGTGCTGTATGCGCTGCGGCAGCACGACTCGGAACACCACGAGCGCGACGCGGCCGAGCTGATGGCCTGCATCCGGGCGTTCGACCAGTTGGTCGCCGACGTGCAAGCAGGGCGGGTGCGGCTGCCGGAGCAGGCAGGGGCGTTTCCGCCCAAGACGGTCCAGCGATCCGCAGGAGGGCGATCGTGACTACCTCGGACCCGTTGCCTCACAGAACCTTTGTCTCCGCAGATGGCAAACTGGCGGAGTTCATGTGCCAGGTGCATCTGATGGAACTGACCCGCCACCGCGCCCAGGAGCTGCGCCATATCCACCGCTTTCACCACCCGGACGAATGCATCGTGCATCTGGAGGCGGCTTATCTGCTGCTGATCGAGGACGGCTTCTGACCGATGCAGCCGTTCCTCGTCACTGTCCCGTGGGTCGGGTCGATCTTCTTCGTCGGGGTGCTGTGCTTCCGGCTCGGCTACTGGTGGAAGACGACGGAGCTGCAGGGCCGGCATGCTGTAGGGAACGTGCCGGGGCGAGACGATCGGCGGAAGTCCGACGAAGATGACCTCGGTGACGAAGCATCGATGAGTGCACCACCACCGGCAAGACCGCGGCGGTGGCGGAGCGATGATGACGACACCGAGGTGATGCCGGTGATCGACAACGCTGTGAATGACCAGTAGGGACTGCACCATCAACGTAGCCCGCTCCCTTTCAGGAGCGGGCTACTGGCGTTGCGGAGACTTCGGTTTGTACCCGTCGGCGCGGCCGATTTGACTGTGCGGTCAGCTCTCGCGGTACCGCGCCAGAATCTGCTTCACGGAATCCGTGACCGGTGGCTCTTCGACCAGGCTGGTCCAGGTGTACGCGTCGTGTTCTGTCAGTTTCACGGGCTCGGCATGGCCGACCTCGACGGTGAAGTTGAACTGTCGGCTTTTCTTGCCGCTGCCGGACTGGTAGTCGAATTCGCCGAGGTAGTTCGTGATGGCGGTGACGTCGAGGCCGGTCTCTTCCTTGACTTCCCGGATGAGGGCTTGGTCGATGGCTTCGCCGGGGTCGACTTTGCCGCTGGGGAGTTCCCAGATTCCACCCATGAAGTCGTCGGCGGGGCGTTGCAATAGGAGGACTTTGCCGCCGTGATGTACGACGGCGCCGACGACGATTTGTTGCACTTCGTCCTGGTCGGCTTCCCGTGTCAGCTTCTCCAGCAGTGTTGTCTCGATCATCTAGTTCTATCCTTTCAGGTCGGCGTGGTGGGTGATGACTTTGTGCAGTGCTTCGATGTAGCGGTCGACGAGCGGCAGGTCCTCGTCTCGATGCCAGACGGGGAGCTTGAGAGTTGCGTGGTGCAGCGCTTCTGCCCGCGGGTAGTCGCCGGGGGCGTAGGCCAGTTTGCCGGTGAAGGCGGGGAACAGTGGACCTGGCTCTTGGAAGAGCGGCAGCAGGTTGAGGGGGCACGTCGATCCGGGCCGGTCGAACTCGCGGCAGCCCTCGGCCTGCAGTGCGGCGTGAAAGCGCTCGACCGGCACATCGTCGAAGAATTCACTGTCGTAGAGAATCGTGAGTCCGTACCAGGCTGGTCGCGTGTGCCGTTCGTGCCAGGTGATGGTCAGGCCGGGCTCTTGCCGGAGTTCGTCGTGGATGTACTCGGCGATGCGTTGACGCCCTGTGAGGTAGTCATCCAGATGTGCAAGTTGTTCCAGCGCAATGGCTGCGGCCAGTGGGTGGATGCGATGTTTGAGTCCCATGCCTGTCACGGCGTAGCGGCTGAGGTCGGAGTGGGCTGGGATTTCGTTTCGGCACCGCTTGTTGTACTGGCCGTGCAGCAAGACGCGGTGGTACACGTCCTCGTCATCGGTGAGGATGAAGCCGCCTTCGCCTGCTGACAGTGGTTTCGGCCCGTTCATGCTGAACGCGGCGGCTTGCCCGAACGTCCCGACCTTCTGCTCACCGATGCTCGCGCCGTGGGCATGGGATGCGTCTTCGAGCAGCAATAGCCCGTGGGCGTCCGCCAGTGTGCGTAGACGTTGGACTTGTGCGGGTATCCCCCACATATGCGTTACCACAATGGCTTTGGTTCGCTTGGTAATGCGTCGCGGCACGTCGACCGGATCGAGGTTGCCACTGGCGTCGCAATCGGCCAGGACGGGAGTCACGCCCAAGTGCAGCAGCGGTGTGGCGGTAGCGAAGAAGGTATACGCAGGGACAATCACCTCATCACCTGGCCCAATGCCGCAGGCGGCGTATATCGAATACAGCGCAGCGGTGCCTGAGCTGGCGAGCACGGCGTAGCGGGTACCGAAGTAGTGCTGTAGTGCGTCTTCGAGTCGGGCGATAACACTGGAGCGGTCGTAGATCGAGACGCCCTCGTCGAGCTGATCGAGGATGGCGATGCTGGTGGCCTCGGTCAGTGGGGGCCATGCAAAGTGCGGTGCCGCTTCGGTTATGACGGGTGGGCCGCCGAGCAGCGCCAGTGGTGAGGTCACAAGAGCTCCTTGGGATTGATGTGTTTGCGGGTGCGTGCGGCCTCGTAGCAGGCGGTGACAAAGGCCATGTGAGCGAGGTTTTCGGCGGGACCGCTGAGGTTCGGTCGCGTGCCGTCGACGACTCGGTGGAAGTAGTCGATCTGGCAGGCCGCGGCTGAGGGCCAGGCTTGTTCCCGACGCAGCGACTCGATGACCTCGCCGCTGTTGGTCAGCCGGCGGATGCGGCCCCGTTCCAGATGTACGACGCCGTCAGACCCGACGAGCCGGATCTCTTCGGTCTTCGGCCCGAGGAACCGCGAGAGCAGCAACGAGCCATAGAGGCCGCTGTCGTAAGAAAAGTGGATGAGCGCGGTATCTTCGGCGTCATAGCGGCGGTCCGGCCGCGCACCGACCGACAGCTCGGCTGTGATGCTGTCGGGCAATCCGAAGTACCACAGGAGCAGGTCGATGAGGTGGTAGCCCATGTCGATCACGCAGCCACCGCCCGCCTTGGCGGTCTGCCCGCGCCAGCCCTCGGATGGATCATCGACATGCACGGTGTAACGGGCGTCGATCAGAAACGGCGTGCCGATCTGATCAGCGAGCTGTGGAAAGCTCGTGTAGATCGGGTTGAATCGCCGTTGCAGCGTGACCATCAGCTTGATGCCGGACCGTTCGCACAACTGCGCCAGTCCGTTGGCCTCGACCAGGTCGGTGGCGAACGGCTTCTCCTTGAGGACGTGGACCTTATGCTCCGCGGCCGACTCGATCACCGCCCGACCGACATCGTGCGGCACGCACACCACCACAAGGTCGAGTGCCTCGGTCTCGAACATCTCGCGATAATCGGCGAAGCCGGGCACCTGATGCGCTGTTTCCTGCTCGCGCACGACACTCGCATCCTCATCACAGACGGCGACCAACTCGACGTGGTGCGAGGCTACGAGTGCTGGAAGGTGATCATTGATCGCCTGGCGCCCGAGGCCCACCACACCAGCCCGCAGTGTTGTGCTGCGGTCAGCGATACGGCGCGACGTGCGCCATCCGGATTCGATGTCCGGGCGGGTGATGCGCGACACCGGTGCTGCACCGAGCGCGCCTCGGACCGATTCACATGGTCTCATTTGATCCCCCAACTGATCGTTGTGCAGACGGCCCCTGCATATCGGAGCCGTCGTCCCAGCCTCACGCACGCGGCGCGTCTAGAAGAGGGCAAGTTACGGGGCAGATAATCTGCACGACCGAGCGTCGGTGCTGCTGGATAGACTGAACCGACCGATATCGGCGAGGGGACGCATGCAACCGAACGTGCAACTCCAGCAGCGACGAGAAGCCACACCGTCGCGGGTGACACCTGGTCAGGTGATAGGCCGCGCCGAGCTGGCCGAGGCCGTCAACGCCTATATCTGGCGACAGCACGGTCAGCGGCGCGAACTCGATGCCCGCACCATCGCCCGCTACGAGCGCGGCACCGTCCGCTGGCCCAACAAGCTCTACCGCGAAGCGCTCCGCACCATCCTGCACGCCACCGATAGCGAACTGGGCTTCGTACCGAATCGGAGGCGCCGCGAATCGCCGGCCATGCCGGACCGCACGCTCGCGATAAACCTGTTCAGCCCTTTCGACCCAGCCAGCGGTCATGCCCACTATTTCGGCCCGAACGTCGACGACAAGCCGATTGGCCGTGTCGGCATGACCGAGGTCATCAACGTCCAGACAGCGACGCGCACTATCGCTTCGGCGGAGAACTTGCGTGGCGGCGGTTCGATCAGCCTTGTCGCGGGCAGGCAACTTGGCCGCTTCGCGCGGCTACTCGATGCGAAGGCGTCGCCGAGTACCCGCAGGGCCCTGCTTGAAGCGATTGGCAACTTCGGCAGCGTCGCCGGATATGCGGCCTTCGACGTCGGCGATCACGCCGCGGCTGAGCGGAGGTTCCGGCTCGCACTCTGGTGCGCCGACACAGCCGGATCCTGGGAACTGCGCGCCAGCACGCTCGCCGACATGGCCCGCAAGATGGCATATCTCGGTAACGCTGATGGCGGATTGTCTCTCATCGAGCTGGGCCAGGTGCGATCCGACCGGCTGTCCGCCACAACCCGCGCCATGCTCAGTGCCCTACGCGCCCAATACTTGGCCGCCGTGAAACGACCCGACGAAGCACTCTCCGAAGTGGCACGCGCCGACGAGTACTTCGCCCAGCGCAGCCCCGCCACCGACGCCCCCTGGCTGTGCTTCTACGACGAGGCCGAGCACCTCGGCAGCACCGGCAAGGCCCTGATCCCGGTCGCACAGGCGCAGCACCGAATCGAGGTAGCGGCGCCGAGGATCCAACAGGCGGTCGAACTTCAAGCCGCGGAATATCCCCGATCCCAAACGTTCTCGCTCACCCGACTGGCAACCTTGACTATGCAACTCGGCGATCCGAAGGAAGCAGTCGCCCTCGGCATCCGTGCCGCCACACAGGCCAGCCAGCTGGATTCCCATCGCATCCAAAACGAACTGCAGCGATTGGCCGCTGCTTCGTCACCTCACCGGCGAATGAGCGACGTCGTGGAACTGCGCGAGGTCATCACCCGCCGATGCCCGGCGAGAGCAGCGCCATGACCGGCACAACGGTATCCAGGGAAGTACTGGCAAAGGCCGCCCAGCAAGCCGGGCTTGATCTGCATCAGCCAGAGGCGATCCGCGAAGGATCTCACGCCATTTACCGGGTCAGTGACATCGTGGCGCGGATCGGAAGACGCGGCAGCCTGGAGGATGCCGAGCGGGAACTGCGCGTGTCGGGATGGCTCAATAGTTCCGGCATCCCCACCGTGGAGGCGGTATCAGAGCTGCCACAGCCGATCGTTGTCGACGACCGCCCCGTCACCTGGTGGCACCTCATCCCGGAACACCGGCCAGCCACGCCTGCAGAACTCGGAGCCATGCTCCGTGCGCTCCATTCGTTGACACCGCCAGCCCATTTCGAGCTGCCGAGATACGACCCCTTCGATGATCTTCGCGAGCGATTGGCCACCGCGGGCGTGATAGACGATGGTGACCGAACGTGGCTGCTGACACGCTACGACGAGCTGCGTAAACAATATGACAAACTGCCGGATCCCCTACGGCTCGTAGTGATTCATGGTGATGCCTGGCAAGGCAACCTGGTCGTGCCCCCGTCAGATATTCCGACGGTGCTGGATCTCGACAAGGTGTCACTTGGCCGTCCGGAATGGGACCTCGTGCAACTAGCCGTTGACAACACCGACTTCGCACGAGTCCCTGACGCCGACTACCTGTCCTTTGTGAACGCATATGGCGGCTACGACGTCACGACCCGGCAAGACTTCCGCCTATTCGCCGATATCCAAGAACTCAAATGGGTCGGGTTTGCTCTCGAACGAACCTCTGCGAGCACAACTGCTGCGACGCAGGCGAATCATCGAATCGCATGCCTCCGCGGGACAGTGCCGCGGCCGTGGCAATGGGAAGCGCTGTAACGGCGGCGGTGTCGACCAGAATGCCCGCGTGTCCGGGTAGGCGACAATCACGGATTCCTTGCGCCCGTAGTCGCACATAAGGTCAAGCTAGGGGTTAGTACACCGTCCACAGCACACACCCGTCCTCGACCATCCGGTATAGAAGGGTGCCGATCCCGGAGCAGGCCTCACCGTCAATCTTGGCCTTTCAAGATCTGTAGCAGTCGGGTTGCGGCGTGGGCGAGGGGGATGGCTTCCTGCTCGATCCGGGGAAACGGGGTAGGGCCCGCGGTTGCGATTATGTTGTAACGGCGCTGCATCCAGCCGGAGTCCCGACGGGCCCTAACAGCCAGTAGCAGAACACGGTAAACTATATCGAGAGGAGCACCACGACGATATCGTCGCCAAACGCCTCGGCCTATTGTCCGGGGCTGTAAGCCGTTGCGGCAGTCCATATCATTTTCGGCAGCGCTCAATGCCTCGATTTAGCAGCGAAGACCGCTAGGCCGCCAGCGGGGGGGTATGATGCTATTCATCCCCGACTATGAACTTGGCGCGAGCAAGCAATTCGTCGAATGTGATGATCTCCACATCACTGACGGAGCGGCGATAGAGTTCGAATGACGACACTTGTTCGCGGTTGAGCCCGGCCTCGGTCTGGAATTGAGCTGCCATGCCCGCTACGACGACCTGTCGCGGTCGAATCGTCGCAATCTCGAATCCAGCCGGTACGCCGTCTCTCAGAAATGCGCGGTGAATATGGTCTCGTATAGAGCGAACAGCCTTGTCGGCGGTCTTCTGTACTTGGCATACGGCACCCACGAGCTCTTCGTCGGGCCGATAGACGTCGGGCGGCCGGTAAGGGTTGGGCTCAAGGAGCATCGTATCGTGTCGTTTGATTTCGCAGAACACCAGGCTACTGAGATGACCGCGAGTGCGAAGCAATGCGTCCACACGCTTTCCTGCCCCGTCGAAGACGTTGGCGCCAGTCGTGGGCATTTCGAGCTTATGGCGATCGTAGTGCTCACAGGCGATGAGCGTCAGGCCATATCCGAAGATCCACGGGTTGGTCTCGAAGAACTGTTGCCAGAGCGCCTCCGGCTTCTTTGACTGCGCTCTCATCTCTGCACAAAAGAACGTGTCATCCGTCAAAAGTTTCTCGAAATGATCCAGCTGCCCTTTTCTGTCGGCGATAAGATCAAGATCCGATTGCGTAATCTTGCCGCCGTATAGCCTAGCCACCGCATTGATGACGTCAGACTTTTCGTTGTCCTCGAGTATTTCGACTAGCCGCAGGCCGTCCTCGCGGATTCGATCTACAAACCAGTCTTGCAGCAGCCACGCCAGGGCGCGCCTTTGCGAAGGGTTGTACGAATCAACCCCAATTGCCGATCCCTCCGAGTTGATGACGTCCACTAAGCTTAGCGCCAAATTCGCTGCCCCACGAGAGGTCCTCCCGCCTTCGTTGCTGAATTTTCGCGTCTCTCCGTGGTCGGCGAGTATAGCCCTCACCTTCATCCCGCTAGCGCCCCTCACCTGTGAGTTTGAAATGTAGATGTCGGGTATCAACGGGAAGGATTCGGCGAGAAATTCTGTAATGTACAGTCCGGTGCACATGACGACAGAGCTAACCACACCATTGGTTCTTCTCTTGGCTTCATACCAGGGCCTAATAGCTTCGCACATCGTGTTCGCAGCTGACATGATTTGCGGCGCACCTTCGTGGCCGTTCGCCGTCACCATCTACCGTTTCCTTCCGTTGAGGCCGCAATCGCAGGCGGAACACCACCCTGCGTCTGCGATGGGCCTTACCGAAACCATTGCCCAAATCCTGGGAGCCTGAAGTTGGGATCGAGCATCAGGTTCGAATTGCGCCACGCATTCTTCGACGGGGTCATCACGGCAGATTTTTCCCACGCAAACGCGGAAGTGTCAGGCGGAGCGAGGTCGCGCAGAATGTCGTACGAGACCTCGCGGATGGATACGACATGTGATGGATCAATGACGTCGACGGCGAAGGCGGCGCTATCGAACACAACCTGTATCAAGCGCCACCGACTTCGGTACTGCAGGCACCGATCGAACTCATTGCGGGAAATATGAAACGTTCCAGCAGTTCTCCGACCTGCAGCTTTGACCTCGATCCGGTCCGCTTCGGGACCGGGAATCTCGATGTCGTATCCGTACGAATCGGACAGTTTGGCGACGTGGACGGGGCTCAAGCCCTGATACCGTAGCGCGGCCAACACGAAGAGCTCGGCGGCATCGCCAATCTCCTTCGCCAGCGCCGCGGCGGCATCCGAGGAGACTTCGCTGCGTGCTGCGATGAGGATCCGGTCGAGGTTTGGTTCCAGCCAGAGCAAAGCGTCGAGATCTGAAGTGGGGATGTACTCTCTCGACACCTTGTTCTCGTGCACAGCCAACGTAAGCCATATCGGCGGATGCAAGCACAGCAGTAGACGCGCAACTTCATTCATGGCCGTTCTGCCGCCGGTCTCCGCTGCTACGTCGAGCATCGGCGACACGACTACTTTGTCATCGATTCGAGCGAGGCCGTAGGCGAGCATTGCCTCCGCATAGCTTGTGATGTCGACAGCTGCAGCAAGGTAAGATCCGTGCATCCGGGCAGAACGCACCCAGTCTCCGACGCTGGCTCGGGGCGCAAGGCTGGCCATGCGGGCTAGCAGCAGAGTGCTGTATACGGCTCCGTGTCTAGGGAACAGCACGTGACCTGCTCGCCTGAAGGTGTGATAGGACTGCCGTGGCATCGTCTTTGGTAACCACATGTTCCTCGGCGTGCGTGTCTGGCTCCGGGAGAGCGACTTTCACCAGGCCGGGGTCGTTCATCAGCTTCGCAAGAGCATCCACTTTCTCACGCAGGCGTCCGTCGACGACATCATCGATCGTTCCACGACTGAGCAGCAGCGTGAAGCGAGTGAGGACTCCGTCCTCAAGGCCGAGCCTGTGGATCCGATCCTGGCTTTGCAGGAAGTGTCCAGCGTTGAAGGTCCGGTCGAGATAGACGGCATGGTGACACCAGTGGTGCAAGCTCACGCCCTCCCCACACGCCGCGGGATTCGCCAGGAGTACGTGGCAATCGGGGTCGTTCCGGAAGCGGTCGAACTCGTCGTCGCGAGTGAGGGTTCCCGGCGCGGCGGCGTCGGCTGGGGGAACGCCACCGTGAACCAGTGCGGGCCGATGTTCACGCAAGTGGTTGGCCAGTAACTTGAGATTGCGCACGAAGGTTGACCACACGATCACCTTCTGGCCATTGGTTGCAGCATCCTTGACGATCTCGGAGAGCCTGTCGTACTTCCACGGCACTTCGAGTTCTCGGTACCGCTGGAGCAGCTGCGCGATTGGTTCGTCGCCCTTTAGTTCGAGCGGAGGGTGGTCGAAGCCCAGTTCGTCACAGGGATCGGATCCGGCGATCAGCAGCATTGGGTTGGTGGCTGCCTCAAGCAAATACATCGTGATTCGGCCGAGCCGGCCAAATCGACGCCGGTCCTCTTTGTCGAGCTTGAACTCGCCCCGGTACTGCCCCAGGAGCGCATCGTAGATCGCTTGCTGAACGAAGTCCATAGGTGCGCGCTCGATATCAAATTTCGTGTCCGGGAGGCCTAGTCGGGATTTGGGGGTCCGCACAAAGTACCTGGCGATGGCATCGCGGGTGGCTCGAAGCACATCCTCATCCCTCCCGTCTCGTTCGTTGTAGGCCGCTTCTGGCAGGATCCTCTGATCCTGGCCCGGGTAAAGGAATCTGATCGGAGCGACGAGGTCGAAGGCCCCTTGCGGTGCTGGGGTTCCGGTTAGGACATCTCTCCGCCGGGCGGCGTAAGCGAGGTCCAGCACCGCCCTACCGTGCACGCCTTGTTCACCTCGTTTGATTCGGTGTGCCTCATCGAGGACGACCTGAGTCGGCTTGAGCGCCAGAAATTCTCGGATGCGATCATAGTCGGCAGCCACTCGGTTGTAGTTCGTCAACAGAACATCGACGTCATCGGGAATCATTGATCCCACACCCGAATGGACGACGACCGACGGTCCAGGTACAAGACATACCGCCGAATCCTCCTTCCATGCCTGGAAAGAGGCGATCGGACCGATCACGAGCAGGCGCTGAACCTTGCCACGCGCCCGGTTCAAGGTGAAGTTAGCTAGCGCCACGGTCGTCTTTCCAGCACCCGGCACAGAGAAGTCTGCACCATGCGGCAACTGGAGGATGGCAGCAAGATTTTCGAGCTGAAAGGGTTTCAGCTGCCGCTTGAAGCCGGCGCGCTCCAACTCGCGCTGGAGATCGTCAACGGAGGTTCGCACCTGCTGTGTGACTGCGGTCTCACGTTCTCGCCGGTCGCGGGCGAGCAGACGAAGCTGATCGGTGAGAACTGGGCCTAATTGAAGGGTCTCGCCGAAGAGTGAGCGTACTTCGTGGACGGCCTTAAGCTCGGCAAAGAACACGTCAGCGCGAACGTTGGTTCGTGTTGGGGTGCCGCCGACAATGCCCCTGGACAACGCTTCCTGAAGTCGCGCCCACGCCCCAGGCTTCGTGTCCGGTCGTCGTTCGATGACGACCTTTGGCCGACCGCCGGGATGAAGTTCGGCAACGATCACCGGATCAGTTCAATCTGCTCGATGATCCGCCTGATGTTCATGATCCTCTCGGACAGCGCCACCTCGTCCCAGTTGTCGAACGCGCGAGCCTTCGGTAAAGCCTCCAGCGTCCGCTTGAGCTCAGCAATTGCCTTGTCCGCTCGTTCGAGAGGTGCCCGCACGGCATCTTTATCACGCTTGTCTTCCTTCGCCTCATCGGCAGCTGCGGCGATCGAGCTGTTGATGCTCCGCAGAATGTCCTGGACGAGCGGCCTTTCTCCGTCTCCCAGGGATACGCTTGCTTCTGGTCGCTGGGTCGCCACGAATGAGAGCAAATTGTGAAGCGGCGAAGGCGGTTCAGTCCCTCCAAGATCTGCGAGGGGATCATCCTGCAGTTCTTCTGACGCTGAGGCCTCGGCGGCTTCCAGGACCGGCTTGAGCGCGGAGTCACCTTCGATTTCGCTGCGCACTAACTTCGCGGCATCGGCACGCTTAAGGTGGCGAAGATCGCGGTATTTTGCTCCGGTCAACACGCCGAGGAAGTAGACGGCTCTCACGGCGTCGGCTTCGTGGGGCGACTTGTTCTTGATGTGCCCAGCAAGCTCCTCGAATACCGATTCGTTTTCGACGAAGTCCACATGCAGCCGTGTGCCGTTGGACAACGCCACCAATTGGTGCAGCTGTTGCAGCTTTTCATACTCGCCACGGACGTCGCTGACCTTGCGATGCATGCGTTTAGCGACAAGATCCCAGTTCTTGCCAGCGCGGTCGTAGTGCTCCTCGATCAGCAACGCTTCGTTGACCCAGGAGTATTTCTGTTTGAAGTCCTGGGCCACCTGCAGCTCGGTTTCCAGGTCGACAAGTTCTTCGGGCAACGCATCCTTGGGCAACACAAGGCACCGGACATACTGGGCCGAAACGACGCCATCGTCCTGCAGCAGGGAGCGGAGCGCCGCAGTCCGTCTGTTGCCGTTGATCAATACCCCATCGGCAGTGATGATTGCGGGATCTTGCTGCCCCCGCTCCTGAAGGTCCTTCTTCAGGGTATCGAAGCCATCTTGGCTACAAAGGATCCGATACTGGATGCTCTGCGCCTCCAAACCGAGGGGATCGCGGGTGAAGAGATCCTCACGGCCTGCGAGGTGGATCTCCCGCAGTTGTTCAGCCCTGGTCCGATGATTCAGAGTCGAGAACATCGGCCAGTCAACCGGGAGCTGCACCAAGGGAAGGTTCTTGTCATCCCGCGGCCAGGCAGGTACCGCGACGTGATTCGTCTTGTCTCTTTTTTCCAGCCACTCTGCACGGTCCGGGTCGAGGTTGTGGTTTGTCAAGGTCAGCTCCTGAATGTGGTCGCACGGCCCGGTCCGAACCGCGAGGTAATGATCGTGCGCAGTGCGTTGCCGCGGCGCTGAAATCCGACGTGGCCGGTGAAGTACCCGACTTGCTCGGTTGGTATCCCGAAGGCTCCGAGAATGACGCGCGGAAACAGTCGCTGCTGACCGCCGTCCCAGTTCCATTCACTGACACCCTCGCGTCGGTCCGGCATGACGTAGACGCACGGGGCAGAAACCTGGATCCCGCCGACGTCCATCGCCTTAGCACTCTTCGGGCACAAACGTTGTCTACTTCCACACAAGTGATTGTGAAAAATTACGCCTGAAAGAGTGTCTGGAGCGTCGCCGAAGAACCGTTGGCGAAGTCGGTTGACCCCCTTGGCGATGTGCTCTCCTGGCTGGTACCGCATGCTGTCGCACAGCCACCAAAGGTAGGTTTCATCGGCCCAGTCCGGCGCAGACCACCTAACGCTGCTGTGCGCTCCGTCAGGGCAGCCTTTCTGGATCACTGCAATGACTGATCCTTGGATGGTCAGCCGATAGACGGTGTCCTCGCCATACTTTGGCCTATCAAATCGGTCGATGGCCCCGGCTGCGAGCATCGCCTGGAACACCCCTGCCAAAAATTCCTTCCTGTCTGAAACACTGGCGCTCATGCTGCCTCGCAAGCCCTCGATTGCGGCTGGCAGTGCACTGCGATACTCGGCTGGCGTCAGACCGTACCGCTTGATGAGGTCGCTGTCGCTTCCCAGGTTCTGGATGAGCCGAGAGACGCTGTCAACGATGAACTGTGGCGGTGCACCGGCATGCTTGCATGGCGCGGCTTCGTCAGCGCTCACGTGCGAGGCTTCCGCCCGTTGAAACTGGGCGCCGGGGCCCCCGGATCACGCAGCTCATGCACCACCACCCTGGTTCGTTTTCTTGGACTTCCGTCTCTGATCAGTCAACGTATACAGGCATCGTCCGACACAAGTCGCGACATCACAGCTCGGCGCTGCACCAACCAGCGTTTGGGTTGCGCTGCTATGGGGTTCGTGCTTCGTCGACAGTTGCGATGCCGTTTCGGGTGGGCCGAGATCGAAGACGTTCACGATCAGACATCGGCAGTTCTACAAACGCGTTAGCAACCACTGTCTTACTGCAGCATCCCGGTGAAACCGGCCCCGTCGACCCGGCTCGGGGCCACGGTCGCCGCCGCTGGAGGCCAGCATCGACTTCGTCGGCTCGCGATTCGCTCGATCGTCGCGCCACCCGAGATCCTAGTCGTCTTAGTCTGTTTCATCCACAGCCGCTCCTCATGCGGGTGAGCCTAGCGCCCATTCGGCACGGAGGGCGCCGAACGCTTGGCAAGCACTGGTCACCAGGCGCCTGGCACAACCGCAGGATCGCTGTGTCGTATCACAGGGCGATCCAGTCGGTATGCCGATGACATCCCGCGACCGCTGGACCAGCCCATCGCCACCACTGCGAGAGTTCAGCGACGCCCACGGCTGGGCGCGACATCACTCCATTCTGAACACCACCACTACCCACCTGCGGCTCCAAGCGCTCGCGGAATACCTCCAGGACTGGGCATGGCTCACCGGCCGCGCGGCCGAACTCTCCGACCACACCGCCTCGGGATTCACTAGCCCCCGCAATCGACTCCTCTCGCTCACCGGCCTTGATCGCGCATGTCAGCTTCTTGCGGACTACCGTCGCGAAGATCGCTAGGCTGCCGTGGTGCCCATCGCCGAAACCACCCGCCGCATTACCCTTTCACTCTCGGCGGCACCATCGCCATGTCGACCAACGAGCACGGCGGCGTCGCTCCCTCCCTGACGGCTGAGCAATTACGCCCTGGCCACCCTGGAATGGGTCGGCAGGCACGAGAACCTGGTGGTCGCCGGGGCCTCCGGCACCGGCAGGAGCCACTTCGCCGAAGCGGTCGCGCACTCGGCGATCGAGAAAGACCTGTGGGTCTGCTGGTTCACCCTCGAATCCCTCGCGGCAACCATCGGCAAGGCCAAAGCCGACGGATCGATCACCCGCGCGGTCGCCCGCACCTGCTCCTGCGACCTGATCGTCTGCGACGACATCGGCATGCTGCCCGTCGGCCCGGACGCTGCCGAGGCGTTCTACCGCGTGATCGATGCCGCATACGAGAGACGCTCCATCGCGGTGACCAGCAATATTCACCCCAGCGGATTCAACACGATCATGCCAAAGACCTTGGCCACCGTGGCAGTCGATCGGCTCCTGCACCACGCGCATCTCGTGCTGACCCAAGGGGACTCGCACCGCCTCACCGAAGCACTCGCCGGCAAGGGAGTGATGCCCTTGGCCTGACCACCCACCCGGAGAACCGGTGTCCGTCAGCCCGGAGACCTGCTGTCCGCCCAACCGGACCCATTGGGGTCCCCGGAGATCCCGATGACCGTTGACACGGCTGCCCCTTGTCAACGACTGGACACGAGCTGAGTTCGGAAATCCGGATGCACGTCTCGCGCGACGGGCGGAGAATCTGGCTCGACTTGCGGCGCAGGTCTTCGAGCGAGGTCAGGCCAACGACGGCGCTTGGAGAGCGTTGCTCGTCCAAGCGCTCCGCGTTACCCGCTTGTCAGCGTCTCGGCTCCTCTACCTCCACGGAGAACTTCCCCCGGACCTGAGACTCGGGGATCTCGGACAGTTGCTGGACCTGGTCTGAGGCGCACGCGATCACTCGGTCGGCGGCAACGGGGGAAAATTTGGATACCAATCCGGGTCCAGGGCATAAGGCAAGGAGGAGCGCGGGAGAATGACGGAGCTTACGAACCAACTGACGCAGGTGTATCGGCCAGAGCTCGAATCCCTGGCGGCATGTCTTTACGATATCGAGGAAGGCGGCGACGCCCTCGCGGATGGCCACGACCTGGCGTCTCTTGACGCCGCCTGCGACCTGGCGCTACAGAATCTCCGGGAGGGATTTCCAGCCTCTGATGGGGTGTGTGCCTGCCTCCTCGCACCAGATCGAGACTGACCATCGCCCAGGCAGGAGCTGCGGCTCCTCCACCTGGGCCGAGCCGCACCGCGTTCCTTTGCAGGCCGCTACTCGTCGTACGTCTCATCATCATCGAGCTCCTGCGAAGGCTCACCGGGCTGCGGTTGCCCATCTGTTCCAGCGAACTCGCTAAGAACCGGGCCGGTCAGCTGGAGGACATCGATAGCTGACGGGTCCGGTTCCGGCAGTCCTTCGACGTAAGCCAGTCTTTGCGCCGAGAGGTAGGTCAACCGCACAGCTTGAACAACCAGCGCTCGCCGAAGCCCGGCCGACACCTCCCCACGTTCGCGCGCTACAGCTGCGAGCCTGGCTATCGCTTCCGCGCGACGAGCAATCCGGATGTCAGGATGCTCTCGTTCGTGACGGACCTGGTCAGAAATAAGGGGACCTCGAAGAGGCACCGGCAGTTCGCATCGCGGCGAGACCGGAGGGATCTTTTCGTTCAGGATTGCCTTATACCGCGAGTTTTCAATGGCATCGAGATATGCCGTGTACTCGCACTGGTTGAGATGGGACTGAGCCTGCCGGAAGGCTTCCTTGTCCTTCTTAGTGACGCCCTCGTACTGCCACAACGGCCAGATCGCGACCTCGGCCACCTCGAAGATGTCGAGGATACGCATCGCAACCGCATCGGTTCTCTGGTTGGTCAGGTGCCGCTGGATCCGTACGCGCAACTGCTCGTTGGTCTGTCCCACGTAGATGGGCTCGCCGTCATAGTCGTAGAAGGCATATACCCCCACTTCGCCGACGCCACCACCCGGCCATTGGAGTCCTTCTCGCTCAAGAACTTCTTGAGTAGAGCGCGAAAGTCCCGCACGTCGCCCGCGGGCAATTCGCGCTTCGGCGCCTTCTTCGTGGCATTGAATGACGTCTTTCCATGACTGGACATCGGTTCCTCGCACCCCCGGTGGTGTGGCTCAAACCTCCGCGCGACGGCAATAACTCACGCGCAGACGATCTTTCGGCGACTGACCGAGTGAACAGTACTCCGCTCCGCCGACACGACCGCCGCAAGATCAGCCTCTGCTGCTCTCTCGTGGACACCGCCATCACGAACCGGAGCCAGGGCTCCAAGAGACGCGACGCGCATATGATCGGCATCAAGCTCGCTGTTTGCGGACATAGGGCGGGCTGGTCCGGATGCTGGAGACCAAGCGGTCCAGCGTCTCCTTGTTGCGGATCTGGCATTCCCACACCACAAGAACCTTCCAATCGTCGGCTTCGAGTTGCTCGCGGCGGCGAGCGTCGCGAGCAATATTGCCGTCGAGTTTGCGGGTCCAGTAGTCGATGTTCGACGCTGGCCGGGCGGCGGCCCCGCACCCCGGGTGCTGATGCCAGAAACAGCCATGAACGAATAGGGCGATCCGGCGACTGGGGAACACCAGATCCGGCTTGCCAGGCAGTCGCGCTTCGTGCAGGCGATACCGCAGACCAGCAGCGTGCAGGTACCGGCGCACCGCCATTTCCGGAGCGGTGTCGCGTGAACGAACCGCACGCATCGTCCGACTACGCTGCTCGGGCGTTTCCTTCATCGGCTCCGCTAGCTCGCCTTGCGCTTCTTGATCGCGATCAGCATCGCCGGATCGGTCTCGAACTCCTCGACGATCTCGTTGTATCGCTTCACGAGATCGCTGATGGCAACCCGACGACCGCCATCGGCAAAACCGCCGAGCTCATAGAGGTTGAGGGCGATGAACTGCTCAGCCTCGAACACGTCGATGCGGTCGGCCAGCCCCTTGGTGAACGCCAAACCCTCAGCGAGGGACACCCCCTGCTTCGACGTAGTCGTAACGATGATCGGCCGCATCCCGTCGTTGAGGTTCTCCCGACAACGCTCGATGAGGTTCTCGCTAGGCGCCGTCGTGACGTGGATGGCAGTGTCCTCGACGACGAAGTCACCAGCCCGGCCGGAGTGCTCATCAGCAGTCGAGTGGTTGTGGTGCTCGATAGCCACCTTGCCTTGCATGGCGCAATCCAGCTTCGCGCCGATCAGATGCTGCAGAACCGCGCCCGCATATCGCATGCCCGGGGCTTGCGCGTCACGTTGTTCGGCTTGCGAAATGATGTCGCGAACGACCGCGCGCAGACTCTGAGCCGTGTCGAGTTGCAGCGTCATCGGGCGCGCCGCGAGTTTCTCCCGCACCCGCTCGATCCAGAACGACTCCGCCAGGTCGAGATCCACTGGACCCGACTCATGCATAGCATTGAGGAAGCCCACATACGCGTGCATCTGCTTCGGCGTTGCACGGTTGCTGCGGCCAGCCATCTTCGACAATGTCCGGTCGATCCCGTTCCGCCTCAGCACCGAATTCAGCACGGTCGGCCCTAGCCCGGAGACCTGACCGCCACCCGGCGTCAGCAGTGTGGCCGGTTCGATCGGCAGCCCATCCCGAGCGCGCTCGGTCACGAGAATGCCGACCGCAAGCGCACCTCTCGTCGTGAACCGGTTCTCGGTGACGAAATTCTGCAGGGCGGATATCAGGCCATCGACTGTCACGCAGTCAGTTTTGCAGGAGGCTCCGACACGGCAGCGGCCAGCTCATCCGCCAACACGGGTTCGAGGATGTTCTTGGCAAGGAAGTTCACCACATACACGACCACGCCGTCGCCAGCAAGGTGGTACACATCGTTGTAACTCCCCGGCCGCTGGTAGGTGTCTTCCAGACCCATCAACCGGATGACTTCCAGTGGCGACAGGAGACGCGATCGAACGTCGCCGCCCTCGACAATCAAGATCGTCTGACGACTACTGCCGCCCGTCGGGGTTCGCAGGCAGCCAGCGATGTCATCGAACCGGACCTCGGCGCGCTGTTCGTTCTTGCGCTTCTTCTTCCCGTTCACCTCGATCCAGTCACCTTCGGGGCGCATCCGCTTGTACACGGTCCCGACCCGACGACCCCCCTTCTCAGTCGCCGCCAGCTCCTTATAAACCTTCTTCAGGTTGGCGTCGTTCATCAGCTTGAGGATCGATTTAGTCTCGGCGTCCGAGTGCCACTGGACGCCCTCCGGGTTGGCCTCTTTCTCGACTAGTTCCTCGAGCGTTTGGAACCTCACCCGCTTCGCGGGTGGCTCGGGCAGATTCCACCAGATCCACTTGTCTGCTGCAGCCGCGACCCGCTCGGTGAGTCTGCGATGCGCCGCCTTCAGCGCAGATGAGTGCCACCGGTCGGAAGGCGTGTCAGCGATCAGATGAGCAGGGATCCGAACGGAATCGTGGACAGCGATGATGAACAGCCGAGGCCGCGACTGCGGAACCCAGTGAATGGCGTCGACCACGACGGCGCCGAAGCGGTAATGCTCCTTGGCGAGGACCCTGCCGAGCTCGACGAAGTCCCGTCCGTCGCTCTTGCCGGTGGCCTCGTCCTTCCGCCCCGCTGTGAGAGCGCCGACAACATTTTCGAGCACGACCAGTTTCGGCGCACGCTGCTCGGCGTTCAACGCCTTCATCAGCTTCCAGAAAGGATGAAACGTGCCTGACCGAGCGCCGCTCAAACCCGCTCCTGCACCCGCCAACGAGAGATCCTGGCAGGGGAACGACGCCCATGCCAGGTCAGCACGCCCTGGCGGCAGATCGGCGATGGACAGGCTGGCGACATCACCGACGTTCAGATGATCGCCGCCCCAGTTGGCCGTGTAACTAGCCGCCTTCTTGGCGTCGATATCGTTGGCGAACACGCACTCCCAGCCATCGCCCAGACCCGCATGCGCCATTCCGCCGCCAGCGAAGAACTCGTAGAAGCTCGGCATCTAATCCCTCATATCTCGCTGCACCGGTTCAGCACCACCTACACACTGCAACCACCGCAGGCAACTGGACGGCCGCGCGATCACTACCTCGCCGCACAGCTCCGCAACCCTCTCGCAATGGCGTCCTCCATCGAATTACAACCATGGAATTATCCATCAGATTCCGGGTCACACCGTACCGTGGCGCGGCGACACCCAGCTAGCAACGGGCCGAAATGACTGCAGATGACTCCCGTGCCCGTCCAGAGCCGCCGGGAAGGCACGCAGATAACCTCAGGACCATCTGGGCGATCGCTGGTGGGTCAGTCTGCGTTGGCCGACGTAACCGCAGATTCAACGTCGCCTCGCTCGTCCAGCGGCACCGAAAGCCCAGGCCGTCGGACCCAGCAACACCTGAGCGATTCGACGGTCGAGGTTGACAGCGAGGGTCCACGGGACCGGCAATCAGTCAGCTGGATCCCTCAGCGCCACAGGCGAGGCACCGCGTTCCTCTCCATGGGCCACGCGAACCGCACGCCAGCAAATGTAGGCCGGTGATGCCGCGGTATACCCTCCTCGCCCCCGATCGTCGGTGACCACAAAGGGCGAAACAGTGCACGTCTGCGGCGACTGCAACAACGGCATCAGATCCCGTACAGCCGCCCAGCGCGCGGGTTCCGGCTCTGGCAGCTGGGCTCGAGCAGTTCGTCGATCCGGATGACATCGCCCCCAGGAAGACTGTGACTGTAGCGCCGGATCCGAACACCATCGCGGCCAGCAGCGTGCCGCAACGACGGTGCCGCGTCGACTTGTCTCCTGTCGCCGAGCGCGCCGCCTGGAGGAACCGGGACACGCCGCCTTGCCAATTGTGAAAGTTCCAAGCGATCAACTAAAGTGCAGCATGCATGAAGTCGCCGCGCACTGAAGCGTCGACATAATTCAGACTGGAGCGGCGACATGAGATCTGTACGAGGGTCCGATTGGGAGGCCGACGCCTTCGGCGAGCACGTCGAAGTGCTGCGTGAGCGTATCCCAGCCGCGCTCGCGGTCTCGCACACGCGAGCACGCGCCGGTCACGATGCCGCGCGGTCGACGAAACTCCGGGTCTACGGAACGACGCTGTGGGAGTGCCAGCACGAGGAACTGGTAGCCGCGGTGATGTCGATCGACGGGGCAAAGGTGGCGAAGTTCGGCGCCTACGAGCTTCCCGTTCTGGCGGGCAGGGTGTTGTTCCCGCTCAGGTACGCGGACCGGTCCGGCGTTCCGGTGGAGAACGCCCGTCTTCCAGTGCCGGTGTCCGGGCAGCGGCAGCGGCTGTTCGGCGCGCACGCGACCGAGGTGGAACGCCCGCACCCGTACCTGGATGAGTCGTGGGCCGACTACGACCTGCTCAAGGATTACGAGGTGTTCCCTCAACTCGGGGACGGCACGGAGCTGATCGTGGTCGCCTATGCCTGCAATCTGGAGGCTGGTGTAATGAATATCGAGTGGGGCAGGGCCGAGCACGTCGGTGGTGGCGAGCTGCTCTGGGGTGAACACACGCCGCTGCCGCTGGTCCCCGCAGGACTGCCCGGTATCGCGGCACACGGCGACGGACTGAGCACGGCTGGCCGGGGCAGCGAGGTGCCGCGTTTCGACGCGGCCGAGGAACCCGGACTGACCTTCGGACTGCGCCCCACCGGCGACAGGAAGCTGGACGTGCCCCCGCAGACCGAGCGCCGCACCGACGAGGCCCACACCCGGGACAATGACCAAGACTGATCAGCCACAGCTCTTCCTGCTCCAGCCAGGCAAGTCATCGCCACCGACTCCGGCCGATGTCGCGAGTGCGTTCGACCCGGCCCGGTTGACCCAAGCCCGGCAGCTCAAGGGGCTGACCAAAAAGGATGTCGCCGACGACCTGCGGGTCACCCCGGCCGCCGTCGGCCAGTACGAGGCGGGGGTGGCACGTCCTCGCCCGGAGGTGCTCCTACGCCTTGCCGAGGTGCTGGGCGTGCCGGTGGCGTTCTTCGCCGCCGGCCGACCCAACGCGCAACTGGACGCCTCCGGCACGCACTTCCGCAGCTTGCGCTCGACGCGAATGTTCCAGCGGGACAAGGCCGTCGCCTACGCCTCTCAAGTGTGGGAGTTGACCCACGCGCTGGAGCGGTGGGTACAACTCCCCATCGTCGACCTGCCTGGTTTCGCGGGCGGCGAGATCATGTCGACAGACGGCCCGGCACCCGATCCTGTTCGGGCGGCCCAGCAACTGCGCGCGTACTGGGGGCTCGGGAAGGGGCCGATCGCCCACCTGGTCCGGCTGATGGAGTCGCGCGGCATCGTGGTGGCGATGCTGCCATTCGAGCGCGCCGAAGCGGCACGGATCGCGGCCTTCTCCACATCCCGACTGCCTCGACCGTTGATCGTGTTGACCCCCGACCGCGCCGACGACGTCTACTGGTACCGGTTCAGCGCGGCGCACGAACTGGGCCACCTGGTTCTACACGGCGACACCGCGCCCGGCGATCACCAGCACGAGCGGGAAGCCGACGCCTTCGCCGCGGAGTTCCTCACCCCGCGAGCCAGCATCGCGCCGGAGCTTCCGGCCCGGGTTGACTTCACCGCGCTGGCACGCCTGCAGACCGCATGGGGGGTGTCGGTGAAATCATTGCTCTACCGCTGCCGCGAACTGGGCTTGTTCTCCGCTCCCACGGCCAGCCGCGCCTACCAACGCCTCAATCAGCTGAAAGCCCAGAATCTGTTCGTCGACGAGCCGATTGCACGCTATCCCGGCGAGAAGCCCGTGCTGTTGGCACAAGCCTTCGAACTGGCGACACAGCACGGGGCAAGCCTCACCGGTCTTGCCTCCGAACTCGCCTGGCCCGTCGAACGGGTCCAGGAGCTTCTGGGTCTGCGATCCGATCGCCCGGAGCTTCGATTGGTGCCGTAACAGGACATCGGCGCTCGCCGTTACCTGAAATCGGGTAACGATCCGACGAGCTACTCGGATGCACATCTCACAACAACTCACCTGCAATGAAGGCGGGACATGCACATCTCGCAGGTTCACGCGAGCAACTACCGATCATGCCGCGAGGTGACGGTCACGCTCCGACCGGACCTCACAGTGCTGGCCGGAGAAAACAACGCTGGCAAGAGCACCGTGATCGATGCCTTACGAGTACTGACCGAACCGTTGGACAACGGCAGAGTCCCATGGCCCAGCGATGCCGAGGTCACCGCCGGCGAGCTCACCACTCGCCTCGACGTCACTCTCGCCGACATCGCCAGCGGACAGTCGGGCACCTACATCGAGGGACGGGTGTCGGAGCCGGACTCACCCGATATGTTCCTGGCCCGCTGGGGTCTCGAATACCAGCGGTCTGCCGACGATCAGCGGCGGGGTGCCACGGGCTGGTTCCGGGGCGCGGACATCCCCTGCGCAGATCCCGCCCTGCGCAGCGGAATCCGGCACGTCTACCTCAAGCCGCTCCGCGACGCCGTCCACGACCTGGGTGGTGCGTCCGCCGGACGGATCCGCGCGATCCTCAGTGGGCTACTCGGCGGTCAGGAAGCCACATCGACGTTTCTCGAACAGGCGCAGAAAGCGCTCAACGGCATCATCGACAACGACATCATCACCCGGTTGCAGGAAGAGATCAACGCACCGCTCGAGGAGTTCACCGCCGGCGCCCATCCGCAGCAAGCCGGATTTCAGATCACCGACCCCAGCCTCGCCTCGATCGCTCGCACCCTCCAGATGATGCTGGGCGACGCACCGGGCATCCTGGGGCCGCTCACTTCATCGGGCTTGGGCTACGCGAACGCTCTGTATATCGCCACCGTCCTGGCCGAACTGCGAGCGTTGAAGGACACCGACCTGACGGTACTGCTGGTCGAGGAACCCGAAGCCCACCTTCATCCTCAACTACAGACCCTTCTCCTGCGACACCTCCGACGACGAGCCCACGACTCACGACTCGCGACCAGCAAGGATAGTGGCCAGCAGGTCGACCCCACGGCTCCTGCCGGGCATCTCCAGGTCGTGGTGACCACCCACTCCCCGGTGCTCTCGGCAGCGGTCAGCGTACGCGACATCGTCGTGATGACTCGTCGACGCGACCCCGAAACCCGGCGATGGGAAGGGCGAGCGGTTGCTGTCGGTGCGCTGGGCTTGAAAGACAAAGAAATCCGCCATCTCGACCGACTTCTCGACGTGACCCGTAACGCCCTGCTCTATGCGCCGCGAGCGATCCTCGTCGAGGGACTGTCAGAAGCTCTCTTGCTGCCGGCGTTCGCCGCGCGCGTTCTGGCTCCGGCCGACGATGCAGGGCCAGCGGACGTTCTTGCGGCCCGTCAAGCGTGGGAACGCTTCCACGGCACGACCATGCTGCTGGTCGAGGGCGTCGGGTTCCCGACCTACCTGAAGTTGCTGTTGACCCCCGTGGCGGATTCTCGTATCGCCCAACGCATCGCCTTGATCACCGACACCGACCGGGCAGCCGGGGAAGACGACCCGCAGCGGATCGTCAACTACGACGCAGAAGCCGAGCGGCACGGCCGTGAGCGACTGGGTGTCTTCGCAGGTGAACGATCACTCGAACCGCAACTGTGGCAGGCGAGCAACGAGGGCGTCCTCCGCGACGCGTTCCTCGCTTGCCATCCCCAGTCCCAACATCGCTGGGACACGATCCTGGGATCGGACGATCCATCCCGAGCGTTCTGGGGCTTGTTCGATCCGGACAAGAACCCGGATGACGAAGACAACCCCGCGAAGGGCACAAAGGTTTCGAAACCGCGCTTCGCGCAGGAACTGGCCGACATCCTTACTCGGCAACCTGAGCGTCCCTTCAACATCCCCGGCTACATGCAAGAGGCGATCAAGTACATCACGACCGCTGAGGAACAGGCTCCGGCCCAGTGAGCCTGGCCATCGAACACGCCCAAGCCGAACAGCAGCACGCGATCGACACCGACGCACCTCTATTCGTGCAGGCGTGTCCCGGTGCCGGCAAGACGCATGTGATCGTCTCCCGCCATCTGCAACGTCCGGCAGGTGCACTCCGTAGTGGACGAGCCCTGGTGTCGTTCACGCGCACCGCTCGCGACCAGATGAAGGCCCGGTGCATCACCGAGGGGCACCCGGAAATGGCCCAGTTTCCCCACTACATTGGCACTCTCGACGGATTCATCTGGCATTTCCTCGTATCCCCGTTCCTCAAGCTGCCCCAGCCACCGCAACTGCTGGAATCGTGGGCACAGCTGTCCAGGGCCGAGGTGGAGTTGGGAACCCGCGCCGTCGCCCTGTCCGCCTTCACCTTCACCCTTGATCCCGACACACTCCAAGAAGATGTTGTCAAACCCGGAGAGAAGAGCAGCGCCGCGAGAACCATGTCCGACTCGCCGTACTCATGGGCACGATGGAAGCAGGCCGTGCTCAGGTATCGAGACCGATGGCGCGAACGCGGCTACTTCACCGGCCACGAAGCCCGTCTCGAGGCGATGCGTTACTTACGCACCGACCCGCGGCGCGTAACGGTTCCGTTGCGCTCACGCTTCACCGAAGTGATCGTCGACGAGGCACAGGACTGCTCGATCACCGACCTTGCCATCCTCGACGTACTCCGCATCCACGGTGTCCCCCTGGTCCTCGTTGCCGACCCCGACCAAGCGATCTACGGCTGGAATCAAGCCGATCCGGCCCGACTGCTCAACATGCGGGACACGCTCGGCAGCCGAGCCACCTTGTCAGGCAACCGACGTAGCGCACCTCCGATCTGCGCGCTGGCCACAACGCTGCGCACCGGGAACCGCCCTCCCGACACCAGCGTGGTCCACACCAGCGGACCCGCTGTCCACCTCATTCCCACCAGGTTCGGCAAGGCGGGCAAGGCGGTACACAGCCGCACCGGGCAGGACCTCGTCGAGTTGGCCGTCGAGTTGGCCGACCGCCACCACGAGGCGGAGATCACGAGTCCCTCGGTACTTGTACTGGCCCGTAAACACGCCCTACTCCCACCGGCCCTTCGCCGCGCGGAGCCCGACAGCAACACGATCACTCGCCTCGCTCGTGCATATCAATGCCTGCAATCCGGTACAACCAAGGCAACCGAACTCGATCAAGCATGCCAACAAGCCGAGCAGATCCTCTTGGGCTACTGGTACCCAGAGCAGACCGGCAGCGTCACGCGGATCTGTCGCACCGTCGGGCTCTCGCCTGCCGCGCTACGGCGCCACGCCTACGCCTTCCTGCAGGACCTTTCCATGCCCTCCGCAGCATGGGCGGGCGAAGTGAACGCCCGCCTCAAAGCGTGGTGGCGTCCGAGCGGGGCAGCACCAGGCGGCGGCAAGGGCCTGCTGCGAAGCAAGATCGCCTCCATCGGGCAGCGGGCACCACAGCACCCGACGGCGCGGCTCACCACAGTGCACCAGGCGAAAGGCGATGAAGCCGACGCCGTGTGCGTGCTCCTGCCCGACGAGGACCTGATCACACGATGGCGTACGGGCAACGTTACGACCGCTGAGGAACAGGAAGAACTCCGTGTCCTCTACGTTGCGGTCACCCGAGCACGCACGCTCCTTATCCTCGCCGTACCCGAAGGAAGCATTGCTGCCCTACAAGACTTTCTGAACCACCACCAGGTGCCGACACACATGTGCCGCTGAAGTTCCGTGGCAGCCTCCACCGCGACGCCGCAATCGTCATAGGCTGCGCGCTTCCTGGTCGTGTCGCAAATCGTCAAGCAGCTGGCCCCGCATGCACGAGACGCTCGGGCTCTCGTACTTCAAGGTCCGACGATGCGGCGTTCAACGCGTGGCGATCGTCGGTGACTACTCCAGTTTGACGTCGCATCGCCTCGCTGGTCGCCTGCCCTCTCCACCTCCGTCGAGCGGTGGGCGACAGCAGGAATCGAACCCTCGAACCCGGTGTCTCGACGAATCCGGGGGGATGAACTTGCCCAGAAGCAGGCCAATTCTCAAGTGGCACGATGGCAAGCGGCCCAGAAAGACGGCGGCACCACACGCCTATAACTGATAATCGGCTTCGATCACCAAACGCCCACCTGGAAACCGCAGGCCATCCCCGTTCCCATCTTCGACACGCCCCGCCGTGGGCACATCGAAGATGGGACCAGAAACCGGTCCGTACCGGCGGCCGGGGGATCGTCAGATCGAATACGAACCCGCGATGACCAGGCGTTTTTTAGTTGCCCATGTTTTGTGTGCCCCGCCGAGTACCGGTGTCAACCGGTACCTGCGACTCTCTATTGTCGGCGGAACGTGAAAACTGATCACTGCGCGGCAACTCAAAATGGACCACCTGGTCGGTGACCCTGGCTGATATCCGAGCCAGGGAGGACCGA